>PMHI01000318.1 GCA_003156615.1 Acidobacteriaceae bacterium
CCAAGCCAGAGGCTTGGCCAGCAAGTGTTTCGCAATGTCTGCCTGTCTCACCTGATCCTCTTTGGGCCATGCCAAGCAGATAAATCCCGGTCTCACCCAGCGGCCAGAAGCCTAGCTTTGACCAGTACGCCCTCAGCTTGCGCACGCCCTCAGTTCGTCCCACACCGGGTGCTTTCAATCTGTTCAAAGCTTTCCGATCGCGGGCGAAGCCAGGAGTAAATTGCAGCGGCCAAGGTTTGCACGCTACCAATCCGCAAACTGGACCGAAGATGTCGATNNGGCAATTGGGCCGACTCCCGTTCCACGAAATTTCGGACTAATCTCCATGCAGTCGATGATTAACAGGTCACATCCAGAGGCCTCATATTCATCTTGCACTTCTTCTTTCCAGCAGCCGGTATCCAGGTCGAACAGGAGTTCCCAATATTCGGCAATGTTCCCGTCGATGCCGTCTCCTAGCCTTTCAGTGCTAATGCCTTGGTCCATGGCCTCACCGAACTGCACCAACGACGCTTTTATGTAACCAACGTCCTCTTCCTTCCCCCGATCTTCAGATTTAACGGAAATCTTCCCGCGAATGGAATGGACGAAGTCTGCGTCAACGTATTGTTCGTGCAACGAGGCCCTGACTGCGAACTCGATGCTCGCAACCATGTTTTTCTTGGCCTCAGGGGTTGTTCCCGAACCGGCAGTTGCTTTTTCGGTCTTCATGTCGCACCTCATGCCGCTGTTTACCGTAGTGTTCAGATTTCGTCAAATGGGCAAGAACTGCCCATCCCCTTTTCGAGGGCGAATTGGCGGACCCTGCCTCCAGCGGTCGATCGCGTTCTAAACGATGGACTTTTCAACTGAGATCGCTACGGGTGGTGACCCAATCAGGCACACTCGCATCTTTTGTTGCCGTGCGGCCGGTTATCCAGCGCAACCAGAACACTTCAAAGCGGTTACGAGCAATCCACAGCGGCCGCATAAGCCTCCGCTTATTCCTCGGCGTCACACAATCACCGTGCCATCCGGTGGTCTTCGGTGCAACGCGCTAAATCATTGCGCAGCAAACGGTTACTTGGCACGCGTCACGCGACTTGTTAAATACGCGAATGCCGCCGCGTCAACCCGTTTGACCAATATCTGCTTCCAGTTTAGAACCCGATGATTGGCTGGGAGATCAACTGGACTCTAAACCCAGCGCAGCGGTATGAGGTGGTGCTCCAATGCTTGAGAACGTGATTGAAACTATCGACCTCGCAACCGAGGACATTAAAGAGCGAAAACAGGTTCAGAGTCAGAGAAATTTTGAGCCCCTGCTGGACACCGTAGAAGCCGCGAGGCTTCTCAGAATGCACCCTCGAACTCTTCGCACGAAAGCACGGCGCGGTTCAATTCCCGCTGTCCAGGTTGGAAAACGTTGGCGCTTTCGAGCCTCCACGCTGGATCGTTGGCTTGGCAAACTCGCCAGCTGACCGTCGTTAGGGTCGAGGAACAAAAAACATCTCGACCGAAACGAATCGCCGATCTATTCTGACGGTGTCCGCCGACACCGTTTAAGCAAAGGAGAAACTTTGTTTAGACGGACACGTTACCAACACGGAAGCGTCGAACGAGAAGAGCGGAAGAAGGGACCAGCAGTCTGGGTCTACCGATGGTGGGAAGAAGACATCAACGGGAAACTGGTGCATCGCAAAGCACAGGTTGGGGATGTCAGGAAATACCCGACCGAATCTGCGGCACACTCAGCTGCAGACGCTCTTCGGCTAACCGTCAACAATCGCTGCGAACACAGGAACCTGCGGCGAACCACAATCAACACGCTCTGGGAGCACTACTCTCAAGAGGAACTGCCTCTCAAAGCACTATCCACACAGGATGCGTACATAATTTACACAAAGAACTGGATTGTCCCACGTTGGGGCAATCTGCCACTAGAACAAGTCAAAACTGTCGAGGTAGAGCGCTGGCTACGGGCGACCGGAGTGGCGGATGGGACCAAAGCCAAAATCAAGTGCGTCATGTCGGCTTTGTTTTCGCATGCCGTTCGGTGGGAGTTCTGTGGCTACAATCCCATTTCTTCAGGGATACCGGTGGGAACCGGGGGCAAAAGAGGCCCGAGCACCGGCGTCCGGATCAGCGCCAAACGTCAGAGATCCCCTTTGGTTTTGTCATCAGAACAAGTCAAGCTCGGTTTGGCAGAACTGGAGTTTCGGGATCAGTTGCTCGTGTTTCTAGAGGGAGCCTTGGGCATACGTCAAGGCGAACTCGGAGCGCTACGATGGCTGTCGTGCGATTTCGACAACATGAGCATCAGCGTCCAACACTCGTACTACTGGCGTCGAGGTGGAAACCTGAAGAGCACAAAAACGGAAGCGTCTGCAAAGCTGCTGCCGATGCATCCAAGCCTGAAGCACTCCTTGCAGGAGTGGAGATCGCAAAGTCTCTACAACAGACCGGAAGACTTCGTATTCCCTTCCGAAAGACTGCAAGGCAGCAAGCCGTTGGATCTAGCTTCGGTCCTGAAGAAGAAAATTCAGCCTGCATTCAGACGGATCGGAATCACGGGTGTGGGCTGGCACACGTTTCGACATTCGGTTGGAACCATGCTGGCGGAGATGGGCGAACATCAACTCACCATCCGCGACTACTTGCGGCACAGCAACCTTCACGTCACGAACAAGTACCTGCAGGCGACATCGAAGACCAAACGTTTGGCACAGGACAAATTGGTCGACGCTATTTTGCCGACGGGTATTTTGCCGAAGACAAACCTAATGCAATGAGTGCTGTTTGGGAGTGTTCTCGAATGGGACCATTCTCGTTCGGCGCTTATCGTCCCCTAACATCCCCTGATTTGCCGGACGCTAGGGTTGCAAGTGCTTGAAAAGAATGGCGGGGACGACGGGACTCGAACCCGCGGCCTCTGCCGTGACAGGGCAGCGNNTAACCAACTGAACTACGTCCCCTCTTGCTTTTCATACGGTTAGGGCCTAACCCGCATGTTTACTGTCTATTCTTGCTGTCAACCGTTTCGCCTGCTTCAATCCGTTCCACCGAATATAACCAGTTTTCGGTACGGAAATGGACAGTAAATGGACAGTATGAAAGACCACCAAAAACCATCCGCAGGCTATCGCGACGCCGAGCATCTGTCCATGCTCTGTGCTGAATTGTAGCAGACAGAATTCAGATCAGTACAGGCTGTGCCCAAGATTCGGGTCAGCGTTGAGATGTGCGCTCCGCGCGTATATCGGTTCAGGCTCTGGCTGCGAGAAAGCTTTTGAAATTACCCTTGACTCTCGAATGCATTCCAGGGGTGATACTTCTCATGGTGGAAAACAGGAGTTCTAAGACTCTCCGTACCGGAGCGTTAGCCAAAGCAGTGGGGGTCAGTCCAGATACCATTCGACATTACGAAAGCATCGGCGTCCTCCACGAGCCGCTCGCACAGAATCGGATTACCGCGTCTATCCCGCGAGCGCGAGAGAGAGAGTGCTTGTGGTGCAAAGGGCGCTTCGGATCGGATTCACTCTGGCGGAGCTGACTGAAGTCCTGAACGCTCGTGACGCTGGAGGCGCTCCCTGCCGCCGCGTTTACCAGCTTGCGCAAGAAAAGCTCAAGGGAATCGAAGAAGACCTTGAGGCACTGAAGCGTACGAAGCGATATGTAACAAAAGTTCTGGCCGATTGGAAACAGCGAATTTACCGAACGGGAGCGGGACAGAAATCGTATTTGCTGTATTCGCTCACTGACGCGGTAAGGAAGGCTGGTACTCCACAAAATCAGTTTCGGAGGAAGAAATCAACATGAAAACCGTAATCGCGTTTCTGATGCTCGGCGCGCTGCCGTTGGCGGCGCAAGACATGCAGTCTTGCCCCAGGCACAAAGAACACATGAAAGAGGCTGCGCAGCATCAGGCCGATGTGGAAAAGCACGGTGATGAGGCGATGGGATTTCCGCATGACAAAACTGTCCATCATTTTCGTCTGTACTCGGACGGTGGTGCCATCGAAGTGACCGTGAACGACACTAAGGATTCCCAGAACATGCAGGCAATTCGGTCGCATCTGACGCACATTGTCACGATGTTCTCGAACGGTGAATTCTCCATTCCAATGTTCATCCATGACGTGGTACCGCCCGGCGTATCTGTAATGAAGGAAAAACGCACTGAGATTTCTTACGGCTTCGAAGAGTTGCCGTCGGGTGGCAGGGTGCGGATTAAGACAACGAACCCGGAAGCGTTGAAGGCGGTTCACGACTTTCTTCGTTTTCAGATCGAAGACCACCACACTGGTGATAGAACCGATATCGGATCCTTGTGATCGGCCGTCGACTCAACCAGGCCACCTTCTAGTGCAGCGGCAATAGTAGCTTGACCGCTAAGCCAAACACCGCGGCTATAAATATCCGCCGCAGCCAGACTGTGCTGAGGAACAAAGCAATGCGGGCCCAGCAGAGCGCCCAGAAACATGGAGACTCCAAGGATAACGCCAAGCTTCAAGTCCACGACACCACGCCAAACAAACACTAGTATCGCAATTCCCGAGGAAAACACATTGATGACCTTCGTGGTCGCCACCGCTTGCAGAAGAGTCATGCCGAAAAGCAGTACAAAGGCCGCAGTGAGCATCGTGACGTAACCGCCGCTGAAAAAGCCACCATAGATTGCCAGAAGGAATGTGGCTGTGTACCCGGCAATTACCCCGACGTTTGACGCGGAAACATCATGACTAGCCCGTCCCAGGTTCTTATTCCGTACAGAGAAAATGGCTACGCCGATCATCGCCACGGCAATAGCGATTTGCAGGGCCTTGAGCGGGATATTGAGGAACAGTAATGCGCCCAAGCCAGAACCGATGATAGTGAGAACGATCGAAGGTGCGGCTGAGAAAGCCCTTACCGATGAACGGCAACGAGCCACCGACGCTCATAAACGTCAAAGCGAGCATATTCGTTGCAACCGCAACGTGGGCTTCGATGCCCAGGGCAATCATGACTGGAACCGTGATCAAAGAGGTGCTACCAGTCACGACGCTGATGACGCTCGTGAAGAAGAACACAGCGATCAGGACAGAGAGTTTGGCCCCGGGCACGCGATCATGATAGCAAGGCCAAGCAGGTACAACGTGGGGCAGGCAGAGGGGGTGGTGAGTCGCCTGTCGTAAAGCGGCATGCTTCCGGGCGGCTAACCTCTGGCGTTCCGAGTCAAGCTAACGTCTTAAGCCCCATTGGCAACGAGCGGAACCGCTTTCCCGTGGCGGCGAAGATGGCGTTGCCAATGGCCGGCGCCAGCGGCGGCACGCCGGGCTCGCCAATACCTGACGGCCATTCCTGCGAGCCGACAATATGCACTTCAACTTCCGGCATCTCGCGCATGCGGGTGGGCTCGTAGTCGTCGAAGTTGCGCTGCTCCACCACTCCTTCGCGCAGGGTCACCTGGTTGCGCAGCGCCATCGAAAGGGCAAAGCCGATCGCGCCTTCGATCTGGGCGGTAACCACATCCGGATTGATGGCGACGCCGCAATCCACGGCTGCCACGATGCGCTCGATCTTGACCGTTTCCGGCGTGAGCGAAACCTCGGCCACCATGCCGACCCGCGTCCCGAAAGACTGGTGATAGGCGANNGGGTCTTTGCCGGTGGCTTGTGCGATCTCATCGATCATCGTCTCCATGACATATCCGGTATGGCTGTGCCCCACCGACCGCCACCACAGCACCGGCACCGGCGATTGGGCATTGTGCACATCCACCGCAAAATCCGTGAGCCCGTAGGAAGTGTCAATCACGCCCTCGATGGTGCTGGCGTCAATCCCGTTCTTGACCGCCATTCTTTCGAACGGCGTACCCATAAAGATGGACTGACCTACCACGCGGTGTTGCCAAGCGGTGATCGTGCCGTTACCCGAGAGTCCCACCTTCACGCGGTGCAACACCAGAGGCCGATAGAATCCGCCCTTAATATCGTCGTCGCGAGTCCACAAAAGGTGAACCGGAGCACGGCCTTTGATAGCCTTTGCGATCTCGGAGACCTCGACCACCCAGTCCGCCATGGGATTGCCGCGGCGGCCNNCATCCCGACCACAGCTCCGCGCCGTCGTCGTGAATTTCGAGGGTACAATTCAACGGCTCCATGGGAGCGTGCGCGAGATAGGGTAGCGTGAACTCCGCTTCGAGTGTCTTCGCCGCCCGCGCCATGCCAGCCGCCGCATCGCCCCTTCCCGGCGCCACGAGTCCTGGCTGCCCTGCCAGCTGCCGGTACTCTGCCAGAATGTCAGACGTCGAGCGCTTCTCGGCTGCACTTGCGTCCCAAGTGACCTTGAGCGCATCGCAACCGCGCATCGCTGCCCAGGTATCGGTGCCAAGCACAGCCACTCCCCGCGAAATCTGCACCACCTCCACCACGCCTGCAATTTTTTTCGCCTCACTAGCGTCGAACGAGACGGGCTTGGCTCCAAATTGCTCGGGACGCCTTACTACCGCAGTCAGCATCCCCGGGCGACGAATATCTCCCGCAAACACCGCCGTCCCCGTGGTTTTGCCCTTTGAATCCAGCCTGGGAGGTCGCGTACCGATGAGCTGCCATTGTTGCGGCGGCTTCAGCACAATTTCTGTGGGCACCGGCGTCTTCATCGCATCGGCGGCCAGTTCCCCGAACGTTGCCCGATGTCCAGAGCCATTACTGATCACGCCCGTTTCGACCTTGATTTCCGACGCCGGCACATTCCATTTCGCCGCCGCCGCTGCCACGAACATCATGCGCGCCGCCGCTCCCACCTTGCGTGCCTGCTCCCAGGATTCTGCCATCGAGGTGCTTCCGCCGGTCCCCATCACCGGGCCGAAGACCAGGTTGTTGTAAACGGCGGGGTCATTGGGCGCGAATGCAAAGCGCATNNGCCGGGCCCTGCTCCTGGGCGAAGGCCTCGCGTGAAAATGGAATGTAGGCGCCCAGCACGAATGCGCCGGCCGTTGCCGCCGCGCCTTTCAGAAATTCCCGCCGGCTAAAATCGAAGAAAGGAAGAGTGGAAAGATTCACTCGCATGGCAGCAATCTCCTAGGCCAACGTCTTTGCAGCTTGGTGAATAGCGCGCCGGATACGCACGTAAGTGCCGCATCGGCAGATATTGCCTTCCATGCCCAGGTTGATGTCCTCATCCGTCGGATTCTTGTTTTCGTTCAGCAGCACGATGGCCGACATAATCTGCCCGGATTGACAGTAGCCGCACTGCACCACGTCGAGGCTTTGCCAGGCGTGGGTCACNNCGCGCGGCTTCCCCGTCGAGGTGCACCACGCAGGCACCGCACATGGCGTGTCCGCAGCCGAATTTGGTTCCGGTCAGATTAAGTTTGTCGCGGATCGCCCAGAGCAACGGCATCTCCGGACTTACGTCGAGCTGGTGTGATTCGCCATTCACGTTCAGAGTGATCATGCCCCTCTCCTAATTTCTCTGCGGCCTTTGGCGCCTACTTTGGGCACGCCGTGCCGCCCGCCACCCAAACCTTCATGAGATTGATAAATTCTGCGTGAGGAATTGGAACCGGCTCAAGGCCCGGCCCAGGATTCCATCCCCAAAGAATCAGGGGCGAGTTCATGTGCTCCACCAGAGCTTCGGGCGAGCGCTTTCCGTTGCGCGCCGGATCTTTCAGCATGCGGCACAGATCTCCCGACGAAAGCCCCTNNAGATTATTGCTATCGTTGTGGCAATTGCCGCAACGCATAGGGCCAACGCCGTGGCTGTCAACGCCACGAACCACATGCGGAATGTGCATTCTGCGGCTATCTTCCTGCAGCGGAGAATTCAGCTGGTGACAATTCAGACAGCGCGGGTGCTGAAGTACTGTAACAATCTTTCCCCAAGCTGCCAGGCTGTCGCCCGCGCCTGCGCTTTGCGTTTGACCCCAAACCGCGCCGCCGGTGCCGAGCACGATAAGAAGAACGATCAGCAGCTTGGGCCGGGCACGCAGCATTCGATTTGTCCGGTAGAGGTTTCGGTTTGCCATATAGCCGACGCTTTGACTTGAACTTTGCCGACATTGTAGCGTAACGCGAAGACTGCGTGTTCCGAGCAATCTAACTCCGAGCCCTCGGCTCCATCTGGAGTGGAGATTCCGAGACTAGGCCGAGGGGTGACTTTCTTACTTGACGACCCACCCGTATTTCTGCAAGTATCGAAGTATGCCTAGCGTCCAAGCTCCCAAAGCGCTGGATAAAGTTGCCAAGCGGGCCGACATGCTTTCCGCAATGGGTTCGGAACCGCGCCTACGGATCATGCAGTTGCTACTGTCGGCTCACCCAGACGGCCTAGTCGTCACCGAAATTCAGGACGAACTAGAGATTCCCAATTCCACCCTGTCCCACCACCTTGAAAAACTCAAAGGCGAGGACTTAGTCCGCGTTCAGCGCGAAAGCACGTTCCTCCGATACACCGCCAATACGGACGCACTTCAGGAGTTGCTTCAGTTTCTGTACGCGGAGTGCTGCACTCGAAACAAGGCCGTCAAGCCCGAACAGATCGTTCGACTTTGCAAGTAAGGAGAATTCATGAGCACCACAGACATCAAGGAAGTGGTTAAAGAGAAGTATGGACAGGCCGCGCTGCGCGTGAAGGCTGGCGGCAGTTCTTGTTGCGGAGCGACTGCCAGTAGCGGTTGTTGTGATCCGATCACGTCGAATCTATACGACGCGACGCAAGCGGGTCAGATTCCCGAAGAGGCAATGCTCGCCTCGCTTGGCTGCGGGAATCCAACTGCTCTGGCGAAGCTCAATCCGGGGGAGACGGTGCTGGACCTCGGCTCGGGCGGCGGGATAGACGTGTTGTTGTCTGCGAAGCGAGTGGGCCCAACCGGGAAAGCCTACGGGCTGGACATGACGGATGAAATGCTCGCGCTGGCGAACGAGAACAAGCGCAAGGCCGGAGTTGAAAACGTCGAGTTCTTGAAGGGCGAAATTGAGAACATCCCGCTGCCCGACAACTCTGTGGACGTGATCATTTCAAACTGCGTGATCAATCTATCCTCGGATAAGGACGCGGTTCTGCGAGAAGCCTTTCGCGTGCTCAAGCCGGGTGGACGGTTCGCTGTGTCNNGTTAGAAGAGAACGACTACCGCACCAAGCTCGCCGCCGCAGGATTCGAGCAGATAGACCTTGAACCAACCCGCGTTTACAACGTGGATGACGCCCGCGAATTTCTAGCGGGCCAGAACCTTGACGTTGACGCAATCGCGCCGCAAGTGGATGGCAGGATCATGAGTGCTTTCGTGCGCGCCGTCAAGCCTCGCGGTAACTAACATGAAGGATCACTACAACGTGCTGTTCCTTTGCACGGGCAACTCCGCCCGGTCAATCATGGCGGAGGGTTTGATGAACGTCAAAGGCGAACCGCGATTTACGGCGTACAGCGCTGGCAGTCATCCATCGGGTGCGGTTCGTCCCGAGGCGCTGAGGCAACTGGAAGCCGCGCACATCCCGATCACCGGCTTCAGAAGCAAGAGTTGGGACGAGTTTGCCAAGCCGGACGCACCCAAGATGGACTTCGTGTTCACCATCTGCGACAACGCAGCGCATGAAGTCTGCCCCATCTGGCCCGGTCAGCCGATGACGGCTCACTGGGGAGTTCCGGATCCAGCTGCTCTGCGAGGGACAGAGAAGGAAATTGAACGGGCATACCGCGACGCCTTTCTGACTCTAGAGCGCCGAATCAGCCTCTTCCTCTGCCTCCCTCTCGCAACCCTCGACAAGCTGGCAATCAAGAAAGAGATCGACAAGATCGGCCATCAATGAAATTCAACTTGCGTGCCAGATTGACGGCTGAGTTCGTAGGCAGCGCATTCCTGGTTGCTGCTGTGGTTGGCTCCGGCATCATGGGCGAACGGCTGGCGGGCGGCAATGTTGCCATAGCTTTGCTTGCGAACACGATTGCGACGGGAGCTGCATTGGTGGCTCTCATTCTGACCTTCGGCCCGATTTCCGGCGCACACCTAAACCCGGCTGTCACGGTTGCCGACGCAATTGAGCACGGTATCGCGTGGCCGGATGCATGAGGAGCACCCGCCGCGAACCTGTGCACGAGGTCGGG
>PMHI01000086.1:0-2829 GCA_003156615.1 Acidobacteriaceae bacterium
CAGGTCAGAGTATTCGCGATTCCGATGTCTCGTCGCCACACTGAGACTTTGGCATCCGGATCAAGTCGGAACAGCACGCCATCCTTCTCACCTGCTTCGCGCGAAGTCCCATCAGGATCGACGTTGTTGCTCATGGTTCCCATCCACAGCGAACCCCGCCGATCCGCGTGCGCATCATTCAGCCGCACTGCGGGCCACCCCTCAAGACAAAACAGAGGCTCCTGCCGCGTATTAGTCGCCGGTTCCCACAAAATCACGCGCGATCCCAGAACGACCGCCAGCACCTCCGGTCGATCCGTCAGAATGAGCGCCGTTACCGGCTCATCGAAGAACCATGTGCGGACCGATTGATCCGCTGGCGTGAAGCGATGGATCAGGAGGCGGTTAATGTCGGTCCAATACACGGCGTCGTGCGCCGCATGCCAGACTGCGCCTTCGCCGCACACATCTCCGGTGGGCGCGACACAAACGGGATCACCGACCATTCTTGAGTTCATTGCACACCTATGCCCGCGAGCAATCCGCCGTCGACCAGATAATCGCCGCCCGTGCAGAATCCCGCCTTGTCCGAGACCAGGAATGCCGCTAACTCGGCCACTTCCTCGGGCGTGCCGATCCGTCCCATCGGATGAGCTTCGCCAAACCGCTCCATCACGGTCTCCGCGGGCAAGTCAGGTCCGAAATGCGCGGCGGCGCGCGCCAGCATCGGCGTGCGAATCGAGCCCGGGCTGATGGAGTTCACACGAATGTGATCCTTGGCGTGGTCGAGCGCAAGCGCCCGCGTCAAACTGTGAACCGCGCCCTTGGACGCCGCATAAGCCACGACACCGCGCTGGCACGCATGACCTTGCACCGACGAAAGATTCACCATCGATCCCGCGCCTCGTTTTTTGATCTCGGGAATTCCAAAATGGGCCAGCAGAAAGATGCTGCCAACATTCACCGCCATACACCGATTCCAGGAATCGGGCTCGGTTTCGGCGGCTGTGCCAAAGGGATGAATCGCCGCGGCATTGACGATGATATCCAGGCCGCCATGCGTTTTAACGGTCTGGGCAACGACCGACTTAACCTGCTCGGGCTGGCTCACGTCGCAAGTTTCCACAAGCAGCGATAATCTGCTCGCTTGCGCTTCCTGCTGCAGTTCATGGTTGGCTGACGACTCGATGCCACACGCTACCACGCTGCATCCGCCGGCGGCGAGGCGCTTTGCGATCGCCCGACCGATCCCCGTCGTGCCGGTAACGATCGCGACCTGGTTCTCAAATTCCTTCATATGCCTGGCTCCTTCTCGTGGATCGCAGCGGACTGCATCTGTCTTGGCCGATCGACGGTGCAAACTTACTCGGCTAACTCTGGCATGGCATACTTCAGCCCTTCCACCACTCCTCGCAATTCAGCGAGGCCCTTCAACCTGCCGACCAGCGAGTAACCCGGATTCACCTTCCGTCCGATGTCATCAGCCAACAAGTGCCCGTGATCGGGACGCATGGGAATCTCGCTGTCCAATCGGTTCTGCTTGCGCCGGCGAGCCTCCTCCTTTAACACAGCGCTGATCACGCCGACGATGTCCGAACTCCCGTGCAAATGTTCCGCCTCGTAAAACGAGCCGTCGGCCTCGCGCATCACCTGCCGAAGATGTACGAAATGAATGCGCGACGAAAATTCATCCACCATCCTAAGCAGATCATTATCGGCGCGTGAGCCATAGGATCCCACACAAAGCGTCAATCCATTTGCCGCGGTATCAACTCCAGCAAGAATCGACCGCGCGTCCTCGGCGGTTGAGACAACTCGCGGCAGACCGAACAGCGGCCACGGCGGATCGTCGGGATGAATCGCGAGACGAACCCCGAGCTCTTCAGCGACTGGCGCTACCTCCCGCAAGAACGAAATGAGATGACTGCGCAACTCGGATGTGGTCACATTTTTGTACTGGTCTATCGACTCCCGCAATGTCCCGCGGTCATAGGATCCTTCGGCGCCAGGCAGTCCGGCAATGATGGTCCGCTCCAGTTCATTGCGGCGGCCCTCCGACATCGCCTCGAAACGTCCTCGCGCTGCCGCAACCCGTTCATCCGGGTAATCTCCTTCGGCGCCCACACGTTGCAGAATGAATACGTCGTACGCGGCGAAATCACTCACATCGAAGCGCAGGGCATATCCGGTGCTTGGCAATTGCCAGCGCAAGTCGGTGCGCGTCCAGTCGACGACCGGCATGAAGTTGTAGCAAACGATCTTTACGCCAGCCTGTACGATGGCCGACAGAGAGTCTTTCCAGGCGTCCGTGAACTGCCGAAACGGACCGCTCTGCAGCTTGATGGAATTGTGAATGGGAATACTTTCGACCACCGACCAAGTCAGTCCCGCCGCCTCGATCTCCGCCTTGCGCTTGAGCACTTCGTCGAGCGGCCAGGCTTCCCCGCGGTAGAGATGATGCAATGCCGAAACAACTCCGGTTGCTCCCGCCTGCCGGACATGGTCGAGCGAAACTGGGTCTTGCGGGCCAAACCACCGCCAGGTTTCTTTCACGCCGCTATCTTAAACCTTGGCTGAAATAGAAGAGGGATTCATGCTCGAATCGGGCATTCTGGATTAGACACGGAAACTGTTCCCGTTGGAAGATGAATGCAGGAGTATCAGAGGCTGAACGTCGATCCATCGTGAAAAGGATCCAAGGCTGCGAAGGCCGTCATCTTCGATTAGGGAGAAGTTTTGTGCCATCGGCACACGGCAGAAGAAATTGCGCGCCGTGGGAGACCTGCCCCCTTCGCTCCACGGGCAGGGAAGAGCCCGCCGCAGTCTGAGTTGTGCGCCAACTGTCGACGC
>PMHI01000086.1:2855-3096 GCA_003156615.1 Acidobacteriaceae bacterium
TGCCTTGACGGCCCATGTTAAATTTTCGTTGGGACCCAAAAGGAGCTCAGGCAGTGGATGAGGTCACCGCTCTTCCCGTGAGTATCCAGTATGGGTGCTGCCGTTCCAGGAAGCCGACCGGCTGGAGACAGTTGATCCTGGGAGTGTTTACGCGACGATGCGGTCGGGTAGCCAAAAGCGATAAACTCATTGCAGGAAAAAATCCATGACAGATGACCAGAAAAACCAACCGACGAACAAC
>PMHI01000086.1:3178-4714 GCA_003156615.1 Acidobacteriaceae bacterium
GGGTGCCCATCCGGGAGTATTGATCTGGCCCGACGCATTCGGCTTGCGGCCCTCTATGCGCGCCATTGCCAGGCGTATTGCCTCTGAGGGTGAAGGATATTCCGTCCTCGTGCCTAATCCCTTTTATCGCGTATCCAAAGCTCCTTTCACGGATGCCTCCAGCTTCAACTTTCAGAATGCCGACGATATGGCGAAGCTCCGGCCGCTGATGGCGTCGGTGAACGCGGCCGGCAATGCCGAGAAGGATGCCGCCGCCTACGTTGCCTTCCTCGATGCGCAAAAAGAGGTGCACAAGGCGAAGAAGATCGGAACCCAGGGTTACTGCATGGGCGGCGCGCTGGTGGTAAGGACCGCCGCGTTCTTGCCCGATC
Source organism: Acidobacteriaceae bacterium (assembly GCA_003156615.1). The sequence goes on from PMHI01000086.1 coordinate 3,550, forward strand.
GCATTGGTGCGGGAGCATCGTTCCACGGCGGAGGCCTGGTGACCGACAAACCCGATAGCCCGCATTTGCTCGCGCCGAAGATCAAGGCGCGAATGTATTTCGGGATCGCATCGAACGACGACTCGCGTCAGCCGGATGCCAAGGATAAGCTGAAGGACGCCTTCGCAGCCGCGAAGGTTTCCGCCGAAATCGAAGTGTATTCATCCCAGCATGGCTGGTGCGTGCCGGATATGCCCGTCCGCGACGGTGTGCCGATCTATAACAAGCCTGAGGCCGAGCGTGCGTGGGGGAAACTCGTCGCCTTATATAAAGCGGCTCTGGCCTAGTCGATACCCACTGCAGCCCGGCAGGACCAGATCTGGGAACTGGTCCTCCTTCAGGAGTCGAAAAGAGAAAAGCAGNNATCCTCCGTGGGCAAGAATCCGACTGTGCAGAGCCAATCTTTGTCATCTTGAAGTACGGCTCGAAATCGTGTTTGCGCTTAGTCCCCAAGTCGTCAGGCTCCTTGATTTAAAAACTCGCGGTACACTCGCGGTACACTGTGTTCCGTTCCTTCCGGTTCTTACAGGGCCTTGGTGAGCGACCCGGGCCTTGTAAATACTACGTGAGTCTCTACGCCATTTTTCTTTCACGGCGGTAACACGGGTTCAAATTCCGTCGGGGACGCCAGATCTAATCAGTGAGTTACCGGGATTTCTCAGAAACTCGCGGTACCACGACGGTACAACTTGGTTTTCGCCTGATCATACCGACCACCTTGCTCTGCGCAGCCCGCACGGTACAATCGTTCGAAGACCCCATGCCCCTGACTCCCGGAACTCGGTTGGGACACTACGAAATTCTTGCGCCCCTCGGTGCGGGCGGAATGGGAGAAGTCTATCGCGCCCGCGATTACCGTCTGAACCGCGATGTAGCCATCAAAGTCTTGCCTCGGTTGCTTTCCTTCGACGATGAGAGCCTAATCCGGTTCGAGCGGGAAGCGAAAGCAGCAGCGGCGTTGAACCATCCGAACATTCTTGCCATTTACCAGATGGGAAGCTACGCGGGCTTTCCCTATCTGGTTTCAGAACTGCTGGAAGGCTTCACTCTGAGTGAGAGTCTGCGCCGCGGGCCGCTGGCATTGCGCAAGGCCATTGACTACGGCATCCAGATCGCGCACGGCCTG
>PMHI01000320.1:0-774 GCA_003156615.1 Acidobacteriaceae bacterium
CTCCCACAACATCCAGAACGTGCGACAAAGGCACGCCGATCCATTCGGCGATATAGGACCATCCTTCTTCACACTGCAGCATCGTGATCTGGGTGTGAGACGGGTAGCTCTTAAGCTGGTCCAGCGAAAACGAGGCTGGCCGGGCGACCATGCCGCTGACCGAGAGCCGCCAATCTGCGAACCCTCCGGCCTGAAGACGCTTGAACTCGTCGGTCGGAGGCTCGACCTCATTGGCGAATGGAGGCTTCGAGATCTGGCTCCTGGAGAATTCGCGCGCCAACGAATGCCTCGTCAGCAGCCGCTGGGAAGCGTATGTCAGCGTTTCGCCGAGACCATAGATTCCACCGTGATCGGGCGGGATGAGTCCGTACTTTTCCGCCAACCGCGCGGCCACGCCCAGGCCCGCAACGCCAGCGGCGGCAGTGATTCCGGTTGCGATCAGTTTGCGGCGTGAGAGTTCGCTCATGTGCGCTCCACCGTTGCGCCAACGCTAGCTATACCGGCGCGGCCCGTGATCATCGCCCGCATGCGGCCTCTGAATCCGGCAAGCCAAACCATCCCAACGTGGACCAGCAGGAAGAGCACGAGCGCCAGGGAGACGAAGAAGTGGAGCGTGCGCGCCGATTGTTGGCCACCCAGCACATTGACGGCCGCCGGAACCGCGGAAACAAAAGCGGGAGACATCGCCAGGCCCGTCCAGATGACAAACGGAAAAAGAACGAAGATCACGAACAGGTAGCTGAGGCGCTGGAGAGCGTTATACGACCAGGCTTC
>PMHI01000320.1:828-23202 GCA_003156615.1 Acidobacteriaceae bacterium
AAAGTGGAGATACCGACTCCAGCCGTTCTGGTCCGGCAACACGTACGCATAGCCGGTCGGCACCAGATGCCTCGAAGCCGGAATCGGTAGCTTAAACAACGTTGGAGTTAAATCGTTGCCNNGTTTCACCCCAATAGAAGCGGGGGTGAGAAATCACAATTTCAGCTCCGCTGACCAGCAGGGCAAGAAAGCACAGAGTGGTGATCCAGTGCGTGACGCGGACGAGGGCGGAGTGCCGCGAAGGAACCGACGCGGTCGGGACAGCCGAGAGATCGCTAGGGATGCAAGCGGAGTCGCCCACGCAGGAATGGTACCATGTGCCGCGCACATCCCAGATCCGCGAACCTGCCCGCCAGTGTGAGTAGAGAGCTGAGGAAAGAGGAAGATCGTCCCTGCGTCCCAAGCGCGTCACACCGGCGTCAAAACGGGAACCAGTGTTCTTCATAGACCCACTCAGCAGGAGGAATGACTTGAGGACACGTCGTACTTCGTCAGGGGATGTACTCACATCGGTTTTGTATTTGTCCCGAACTCGAAAGTGCATCCTGTAGGAAAGTTTTCCTTTACATAGTTTTTCCAATCAACCCCCCGGCGGCTCGTTTTCTTTGTCGGTTCGGTGGGACGCTTCCTTGTTGACTAGTCATATGACTAGTCTGTAAATAAAACAATCAGCAAAGGAGATTCATATGGGTTCCTGGCAAGTTCAGGACGCAAAAGCGCGATTCAGTGAATTCTTAGACGCAACCATCGAGAAGGGACCACAGCTCGTTACTCGCCGCGGGATTGAAACCGCGGTCCTGGTCCCCATTGGAGAATGGAACCGTCTGCAGAAGGCTTGCGCGTCCCGGTCTCAAAGCCTTGTTGTTGGCTCCCGCAGGGCGATTTGAGAACTTAATTCCAGAACGCCACAAATCGCGGCGGCGGACAGTACTGGAGTTCAAGTGAACAGGTACCTCCTGGATACCAATGTTGTTTCCGAACTGCGAAAGCCGCGTCCCCACGGCGGAGTTGTCGCTTGGCTCAACCGTCAGGAGGAAGAGTAACTGTTTGTATCGGCCGTGACGATGGGCGAATTGCAAGCAGGAATTAAGCGCACTAGGGGCCAAGATCCAGCCAAAGCGGGGGACATCGAGTTTTGGCTAGGTCAGCTCGCAGCTTCCGATCAAATATTGCCCATGGATGCGTCGTGCTTTCGGGAGTGGTGGCGGATTATGGACCGAAAACCTGATGAATTGCTGGAGGACGCAATGATTGCCGCCACTGCGCACGTCCATCACTTAATTGTTGCCACAAGAAACGAAGCGGATTTTCGGCAGTTTGACGTTCGTATCCTCAATCCATTCAAGAACAGCTACGTCGGGATTTGTGGGGAATCCCCTGACAATCTGCGAGGTCTTGGAAACATCATTAGTCCTTCTTGCGGTCTTGTTCCCAGACCGATTCTCTAGAGAGACCTAAGCCGAACTTCTCGCGCTAGAGCTAGTGGATCGACGCCGTCACACAGGCAAACCTCGGTCTTTGCGGGTGGCGGAAATAAGCACTCGCGTCAGCCGGACTTGTGAGCCGAATTGGCGAGGCTTTGCCCCTGGGAATTTTGCCTTCAAGGTCTTTAGGACGCTGTTGTTCGGAGGAAAAGAGCCCGCAAACAACAAAATTTTCCATGCTTGGTAAAAGAAGGTGAGGCACGCAGGGCGCGTCGCACCGGCGTCACGCTGGCCCGATAGACTTTGGAAGTGATTGAAAGTAAAAGTTTGTGGCAGCTGGACCTGTAAGCCGAATTCACCGGGCTGCAATGTAAACAGACAACTTATTTACAATCAGCCGCCGTGAAGTGTCAACTATGTCAACTTTGGCAGTGTTGGCAGGTTTTGCGTCACACCGGCGTCACAGTGGGCGGTCCCAGTTTGCTGGGTAGTCACGATCAGCCTACCTACATGTTTGCGTTGGCAAGTCGACGCAAGAAGTTCTCCTTGGCGGCGTGTGTCTGCCGGATCTTCTCAAGTTCCATCTGAAATTTGGCCCTCTTGCCCCGGCGGACTGCGAGATCATGCAAGTCGGTCAGCAAGCCGACCGCCCTGGCATAGTCGTTGGGCTGCCGCTTCAGGATATGTACGGTGACCTGCTCCCAGATTTCCGGTTCACGTCGCGCTAGTTGATCTATATAGCGAGCTCGGTTTGCTGTTGCACCGGTCACTTAGATTTGGATTTGGTACGGTGAGCCAATAACTCCGAGCGACCGATGACGGTTCGCGGGTTTTTGAGTTTCGGTGGGTCGGAGATTCCCTCGAAAGCTGCGGCCGACTTCCACGGGCTCAAGCCGTACATACGGGAATCGCGCAGAACACTCACTCCCTCGCTCCATGCAACTAGCATCCGTTTTCCAGTGTCCTTAAAACCTGCCAGGCTCTTCATTACTTCACGAACGGCAGGAGCGGCGTCTGCCACCGCATCACTGATGCGCTCCAGGATTTCCTTCTGCTCGCGTTGAGAAATGCCAAAGGTGGAAGTAATAAAAGTGCCCAGAGTTTTTCCGGGCAACCATGTCTTCCTCCCCATGAAACTGATTCCGGGGGAATTGTTCTGGTAACCCTCGTAAACTGAAGTCGTGAAGAAGTCGTACGCGGGTGCGAGACGTGGGTCCGTTCGTGACGTGTATAGCAATGCCAAATTCTTCGAGTGGCAGTCAGCGTTCCTTAGCGCATACGTCAACAGCAGGATTGTGGTCAGCTTCTGGAAGGTCTCGCGCTGATCTCCGCCCGGCACATAGGTCCGAACCGCCTTCGCGATTCGCTCCCATGTCGTTTCGTATTTCGCGGATGGCCGAAGTCCGAGTAGCGCACAAAAATCTTCCAATGCTCTGAACGGTTTCCCGTTCTCATCGACGTCGAACCGGCGCACTACGAGAACATTGCCGTCCTGAGAGAGTTCGGTTTTCGCACATTCGACAACCCTCGCTGCCACCTGCATGCACAAGTGCTCGTTGGCAGTCACGAACGGAAGTTTGCTGGATGACCCTTTGATAATGTGCTCGTGGGTCAGCAACGAAGCCTTCTTGTGCGGCCCCAGCCCGACTTGCTTCTTTTGTTCGGTGTCTAAGAACTTCGGCAGGATGCCTGAAACGCCGCTCTTCGCGTGTTCCCGAACCAGCTGCGAAAATGCCTCCTCCGAGTTGTCTCCCTTCAGTAGCTCGGCAACTTCGATCGGTTTTGCTGGCTCGTCCAGTGCGGCCCCCGGTGGAGCGACCTGGAGCCTTCCAACCATGTTTCGACCGATAACGGAGAGAAGTGCGACTGGGCTCGCGCCGATATGCGGCCCGAATTCCTCCTGCAAGACCTGCAGGAGGTAGCCCTCCGGAAGGTTCATCTGGAAAATGGGGTGAAGTTGGTCGTCCCACGGGTACGATTCGGTGCGGACGGGCATCGTCAAAGAAACGAGGTTCTCCGGCGCCACGTCTGGAACGTAAGTCATCACGCTCTTGAAGTCGCCGACTTGTTCAAGAATGCCAACGTGGCGACCGAGGACGTGGACATTCAGCTTCAACCACCACCCCGTTCGCGCCGCAGTTCGTCGAGGGTACCTGAGGCTCCTACCTCGGTGAAACTCATTTCAAGGCCCAGCACGGCGAGTACCGCCAGGAGTTTGCGGGAACCGAACTCCGATACCTGTCCTCGTTCAAGGCGCACCATGGATTCCCTCGTGATGCCAGAGCGCCGGGAAACCTCGCTCTGGTTCAGCCCAAGAGCCTTTCGTCTGGTTGAGACCGCTTCGCCCAGTTCTGCCAGCGTCTGCATAATGTGATGTATACATCACTTTTTTACTATTTTCAATACATTTGTGATGTATATCTCACTTTTATGGTTTGGCATCGACACGCCGAGGACCTTCACACGGAACGGCAACGCCAGGTGTTCCTCAATCATGGTGAAAAAATCGGCCACTTGTTCTTCTTCGCCGTAACCATCCACGATCGCTTGTTCGATCAGTTCCTTCAGCCTCACCTTGCTGAGCGAAGGGAGATTTGTCCCAGACTCGCCTTTCAGCTTCCGCAGATGCAGAACCGTCGGGCGACCGTTCCGTTTCGTCACGTTTCTCAGTTGATCGAAGGCTCTTTAGGAGATCGATTCTCAACCCGCTGAAAGAACGACGTTCCGTTTTGGCGTCCCGGATCGTGTAGCCGATCAGGTTGTACTCTTTCAGACGACGCGCGTACATTCGCGCCAGCATAAGGACGTTGGAATCCACGTAATCGTAGACTCGCACAACGCGCTTGGCATCATGAAATCGGTGGAGACGCCCTACGTACTGCTGTAGCGTTCCCTTCCAAGAGATGGGCATCGCCAGAAAGAGCGTATCCAAGCGTGCGTCGTCGAACCCTTCGCCTATGTAACTGCCGGTCGCCAGAATGATTCTTGGCTCGCACTCTGGCACAGCCGCAATTGCCTCCGCTGTCGATCGTCGTTGTTTCTTGCTAGCAGTCCGTTTTTTTATTTTTCTCCGCAGCTCACTCCATGCAATCGAGGAGGTCCGCACCACCTCTAGGCAGTGTGCGCTTAAAGAGTAAGCCGCTGACAATAGACTCACTTTTGCGATAGCAAGTACAAATCATCATGGCCGCCCGGGCGGGCGAAAACCACCGACGACAAATCGCGAGAGACAGCAAAGGCGTTTCCGCCGTAGTCTTCGCGCAGGGTAAATGGGAGTTTGAGTGCGGGAACCGGGGCGCCAGCGGGAACTCCATTGTGCAGGGGCTGACGAAAGATGGTGGTTTGGCCGTTGGCGGCGAGGGAATAGAGGAACGACTTGCCGTTGGGGGCGTACATGGCGAGATAAGTAGTGATGCCGGCTTTGAGCGTGGTGCATTTTTTATCGGCGAGTGAATATTGGAAGAGGCCGGGATTCTCTCCCCAGATCTTGGTGCTGATAATGAACTTGTGGTCGGGCGAGAGATCGGCGGCCATGCCGCATCCGTCGAAAAACGGAGTCGCAGGGGAGCCGTCTAGGGAAATCCGCCAGTTTTTTGCGGTGCGATCGTCTTTGTCCAGGCCGCCAAGAAGGATCGATTGATCACCCGCCTCCCAGATGGCGAAGCCGACTAAATCTCCCGTCCAGGGCAATTGATGGAGGTTTTTGCCGTCGGCGTCGATGACATAAAGTTTCATCTCTCGCTTATCGCGCTCGGCATAAAGAAACTTCGTTGCGTCGTTGGACCAAGCCAGGGTTTCCAGGCGATTGCCAGAGACCAGCTTCAGCCGATGATTGCCGTTTAGATCGGTAACCCAAATCTCAGATTTCCCGGCCTCGCTGATGGTAATGTAGGCGAAGTGGCGGCCGTCATTGGAAAACTCCGGCTGCGTGGCATCGTCACTGACGACATCGGAGAACTGCTTCGTGGCAACGCGATAAAGAACAAGCGTTCCAGCGTTTCTGCCATTGATGAAATAAATGCCCTTGCCATTCGGATCCGCCATCGGGGCATGATCAGGGCCGGTTCCGAAGGTTATCTGCTTGAGGGAATGATCGGCCAGAGAGAACTCCCACAGGTTGAAGATGTCGTTGACCTTGCGGCTTACATAAAAGCTTTTGCCGGGAGTGGCCCACGAGGAGATGCCTGAGGTGGCCGGCAGCTCGCCCAGATTTTCAAGCTGGCGAGTGAAGAGGTCCAGGCGACGGAAGGAAGTGGAGCCGGAGTCGCTGATGATAACCAGCAGACCTTTCCCGTCTGGATACGCCCTCAAACCAATCCCGAACAATCCTACCGAAGGTAAAGTGTAGAGAATTTCTTCGTTGGAGCCAGATTGGGCAACGCGGACGATGCGGCCGTCGGTCTTCTGCAGAAATAAGGACTGGCCATCGACGGAGACGGCAAGAGACTTTCCCGTAGCTAAATGTTTGGGCGGGCCGCCGAGAGTGGGGATGGCCCAAATGTCGGGCTCCCCGAGAGTCTGACCGAAGTAGATTTCCGTGCCGTCGGAAGAAAAACTCAGGACCGTCTTGTTGCCTTCATCTTTGGTGAGCTGAAGCGGATCGCCGCCGGAGGTAAGCATCACGAAAAGCTGGTCGTAACCATCCACCGGAGAAGTGAAGGCGACGGTGCGGCCGTCCGGAGAAAGAACGGGGTCATCCATCGATCGGTTCCAGTTGCTGATTTTCCTGATCGCGGCAGGCCCTTCGGCAGCGCGGCGGTTGAACGCCAGATGATATACACCGTAACCGGCTGCGAGGATGAGAAGAACCAGTAGCGCGCCGATGGAAAGCACTTTGCCTTTATTGCGGGAAGCGGCATCGGCAATTGCGGAACTGCTCGAGGGATGCTTGGCAGAAGGAACGGCTATCGAGCCAGAGGAAGGCGCCGGCGCATAAAATCCCGATTGTTGTGCGGACCCATAAATTGCTGCTTCGGAAGACACGCGGCCCGAACCGGTGTCGCGGCGCAGGCGCTTAAGGTCGGCGCGCAGTTCCGCGGCGTTCTGGTAACGGAGGTCGCGATCTTTCTCAAGGGCCTTGCCGATAATGCGTTCGAGTTCGGCGGGAACCTCGGGATGCAATCTCGAGGGCGGCAAAGGCGGGCGGTTAAGAATAGCGTCGAAGATGACGCCGGAAGTCTCTCCCCGGAAAGGAAGCGCCCCGGTGGACATTTCGTAGAGAACCGCGCCGAAAGAAAACAGATCGGAGCGGGCATCGAGTTCTTTGCCACGAACCTGCTCGGGAGACATGTAGACCATGGTTCCGAGAGCGGAGCCGGGACTTGTGAGATGTTCGGAATCGACACCGAGCGTGGCGAGAGTAGCGGCCGAGGGTTCCGCCTGGGGCCGTGAATGCGTGACTTTGGCAAGGCCGAAGTCCAGCACTTTCGCGTGGCCGCGTTTGGTAACGAAAATATTTGCCGGTTTAATATCGCGGTGAACGATGCCCTCCGCATGAGCGGCATCGAGAGCATCCGAAATTTCAATGGCGAGATCGAGGAGCTGATCGGTTTCAATCGGCCGGCCAGCGATCAGATGCTTGAGGGTCTGTCCTTCCAGGCACTCCATGGCAATGAAGGCCTGGCCATTTTCTTCGCCGATATCGTAAATAGTGCAGATGTTAGGGTGATTCAAAGCCGAAGCGGCTTTGGCCTCCCGCCGAAAACGACTGAGAGACTGCGGATCTTTCGAAAGCTCCTCGGGCAGAAATTTCAGGGCGACAAAGCGATCTAGCCGCATGTCTTGAGCTTTGTAAACGACTCCCATCCCGCCGCCACCGAGCATCTCAATCACTCGGTAGTGAGAGAACGTTTGTCCGGCGAGCGATATAGGATCTGTCATTTCTTAAGATATCGCGCGAACCTGCGTCGACTCAGTGCATCTTTCAGTGCATCTTAAGGTTGCGCATCGGGACAAGTCAACGAAGTCGCCTCTCAAGGTTAAGGACTTTTCAAGGCTGAGAAATCGCCGCGACCGCAGCGATGAAGATTGCTGAGGAGGGTCGATTTCGAAGTTTTCTGGAGCATCAACACGGCCAACAGCGCAGTAAGTTTGTGGCAGCCGGACCTGTAAGCCGAATTCTGTCCGCCGGATTGCTCCGGCGGGACGGCCATTCCTCTGGGCAACGCATCGCTGCGGTGCTCTGGCGACCTACCCGAAGGTTTTACGCACCGAGCCGGCACGTGCCGAAACCTGATTCGCAAGAATCAAGTCCCGGCTCCCTTCCTATTTGGTCTTGCTCCGTGTGTGGTTTACCCTGCCCGCTGCATTGCTGCATCGGCGGTGCGCTCTTACCGCACCTTTTCACCCTTACCCCCATCCCAAAAGACGCGGGCGGTATGTTTTCTGTGGCACTTTCCGTCGGACGGGCTTGAACCCGGCCTCCCGGACGTTATCCGGCACACTGCTCTGTGGAGTTCGGACTTTCCTCTCCCCGCGTCCGAAGATGCAGGAAGCGACCGTCCGGTCCAGCTGCCAACTCCATCATTATATGCGATCACTTAGCGCGATGGTGGGTCTTAGGTCTCGGGTCTTGAGCCGCCCGAAAAACTTCTTAGTTGACGTCCCGCCTGGGGGAAGAAACACCCAGAGCGGCGAGGCCCGCAGGTCGGAATTGGATATATCGACACCTTTGCACGTGCCATCCGCCTGCTCCGCGTCGAGAACTTCTTCGGTATGGTCCACCTAGGTTGTATGCAAATCTTGCTCTGTATGAGCGATTACTCGTAGCGCAGCGCCACCATGGGATCGACCGTCGCCGCACGGCGCGCGGGAATGTAGCTGGCCAGCAGCGCCATGGCAACCAGCGCGACGGAAACTGAAAGAAACGTCGATGGATCAGAAGGGCTCACGTCGTAGAGCAAGCCTGCGATGAGTTGCGTCAGCAGAAACGCCGCCACCAGGCCAGGGACGACGCCCATCGTCACAAGCAGCAGCCCGCTTTGCAGAATCATTGCGATGATCGTGCCGCGCTCAGCGCCCAGCGCCAAGCGAATGCCCATTTCTCGCGTTCTCCGCGCCACGGTGTAAGAAATCACACCGTAGACGCCAAGCGCCGTCAGCGTAAGTGCCAGGGCGCCGAAGATTCCGAGAAGGACGCTTTCGAAGCGCGTGTCGGCAATCGATTCGCTGACATATTGGTCCAATGTCTTGACGTGCAGGAGCGGCAAGTCTTTGTCGAGCGATTGCACGGTTTTGGTCAGTGGCAGCAGAAACTCCTGAGGATCGGCCCCGGTGCGCACCATCACAGACATGGGAGCGAACGGTAGTTGCGCGTATGGAACGTAGGATTCCGCGATCGCGGGAGCACTCAGACCTTCGCCTCTCACGTCACCGGCCACGCCGACGATGGTCCGCATGGGCGTTTCTTTCTGGTCGCCGGTCCCGATATCTGGACGGATGCGTTTGCCGATTGGATCCTCACGTGGAAAAACCTGCTGGGCCAACCTTTGGCTGATGATCACCACGGCGGCAGAGCCGGTTGCGCTGTCGTGTGGTTCAAATACTCGGCCTCGCAACAGAGGAGTTCCCAGGGTGTTGAAGTAATCGTCGTCCACAATGTGAAGTGTCGTAACCGCGCGCTCGGATTTCTTCACCGGCCGATCCTCAATGTCGAAGCTGGTCTTCACTTCGCTGGCGGAGAGCGGCAGGGGAAACGCAGCACTGGCCGACCGCACGCCAGGAAGGCTTCGGACCTGCGCCAGCAATCTTTGATAGAACTGAACGCGTTGCTGATGTCCGTATCGGCCGGGCAAGTCCAGTCCGAAAGTGATGACGTGATCCTTCGCGAATCCTGGATCAATCTTGCTCAGGCCAAGCAGACTTCGCAACATGAGGCCCGATCCCGCCAGCAATACCACGGCGAGAGCCGTTTCGATCACAACGAATGTGTCGCGGAGCCGCGCATGACCGCGCGATTCGGTTCCGCTGCGGCCGCCCTCGTTGAGAGAAGAAACCAGTCCGGCTCGCGTGGCCTGAAAGGCCGGCATCAATCCAAACAGAAGGCTAGTCAACACCGCGACCGCTGCGGTGAATGCCAGCACCGGCAGGCTGAGGCCGCTCTCCGAGACGCGAGGCAATTCTCCGGGCGCGAGGCGTAGCAGCAGCTTGAGCGCCCCCATGGCAAACACCAGTCCCGTGCCCGCGCCCGTAAGCGCCAGCAATGAACTCTCGGCGAGCAACTGCCGTACGATATCCGAGCGCGTCGCACCTAAGGCCACCCGCACGCTGATCTCTTTATGCCGCGCCGTTGCCCGCACCAATAGGAGATTCGACAGATTGGCGCACGCGATCAGCAGCACCAGCCCTACGGCTGCGAACAACATGAGTAGTCCCAAGCGTGCGTCACCCACGATCGCGTCGATCTCGGGAACGATCGCAATCCCCTTCGGGCGGTGCTCAGGATACTCTCGGTTGATCGCGTCCTGGATCGCGCTCATCTCGGTTTGTGCCTGGAGTGGAGTCACCTGAGGTTTGAGCCGCGCAATTACGTCGAGATAAGAGTTGCCGCGTTGCGCCGTCATCGGCGGCGCACCGTTCGGAGACTCCGCGTCAAGTGCGATGGTCGTCCAGAATTCGACTGGATCGGCTTGTATTGGAAACTGAAATCCTCGAGGCATGACGCCTGCGACGGTAAATTGTTGGCCGCTGAGCGTAACGCTCTGGCCAACAATGTTCGGGTTCGAGCCGAAACGTTCCTGCCATAAGCTGTAACTCAAGATGACGGGCCGGCCGTTCGCGCTGGGCGTGTCTTCGTCGGAAGTAAAATCCCTTCCCATCGCTGGAGCGACTCCAAGGAGTGAAAGCGTGTTTGCGGAAACAACCGCTCCAGTCAGATGTGCCGGCTCGGATACGCCGGTGAGAGTGAAGTCGTCCGTTCGGTATGCGGAGAGCACTTCAAAAACGTGGTTCTGCGCTCTCCAATCCAGAAACGCCGGATAGGAAACGCCGATGTCGTCCCGGCGTCCCGGCTCGGTGGCCTTTACTACGACCAGGCGACCAGAATTGTGAAATGGAAGTGGCCGCAGTAAAACCGCGTTAATTACGCTGAAGATGGCCGTGTTGGCCCCGATGCCCAACGCGAGCGTCAGCACCGCAACGGTTGTAAACGCGGGGCTCTTGCGCAACTGACGCAACCCGAAGCGAAGGTCTTGAGCTAGTGCTCCCATCTCGAGTTCGTCCTCCTACTCCCACGGCAATGGCACGGGGGGGTTGGCCCAATACGAAGGCGAAACGATCACGGATAGGTTTCTTACAGCAAGGCTTTCTCCAATCTAGTACCTAACGTAACCTCCTGGCGGCAAAGGACATGAGAGTACGCTGTCGAACCGTGGTCTTTAAAAGTGTCCGCTGCCAGGCCTTGGATGTCCGGAATCGAACAGGCAACCATCGCTTCGCTTGGTTATGAGACCGGTTCTAACATAGAGCCTTGCTCGCCGACGATTGCCTTTCCGCCTGTCGCCCCTGGTCTGCTGCCGCGATCTCATATTCATTCCTCCGCTCACGACGGCATTTTCCTTTACCGAGGCAGGAGCCTATCATTTCTCCTTGCCGTGAGGTCGGCTGGTAGACTTGTACATCAAGAGGTCGTATGGGAGGGCTTCGATGAGGCTGAGCCTAAAGCCCACACCCACGTCTTAAGACTTAAGACCTGAGCCCCAGGGCCGACACCTGCGCCATGAACATCGCCGAAGCCATCCGAATTGCTTTGCAGTCGCTGTGGGCGAATAAGCTGCGCTCCGTGCTAACGCTGCTCGGCGTGGTGATCGGAGTGGCTGCCGTTATCGCCGTGGTCACCTTCGTCTCCGGCATCAACGACTACGTAGCGCAGAAGGTCTTCAATCTGGGCGCGGATATTTTCCTGATCTTCAAAGTTTCTCCGGCCGCTGTGAACGTGGACCACTACTTGGAAGGTGAGAAGCGGAAAGACCTCACCCTGGAGGACTACCAGGCGGTCGCCGATGCCTGCCGGCATTGTCAGTTGGTTGCAGCCTCCACACGCAACGAAAGCGGCCATGTGAAGTACGGCGAGCAATCGATCAGCGATACGACGGTGCGGGGAATCACTCCCGGGATGGCTACGATTCTGGATATCGACCTGAGCTCCGGCCGCATGCTGAACCAGACGGACGTGGATAACCGGTCTCCGGTGGTGGTGGTGGGAACCGACATCGTGGAGCATCTGATGGCGGGTACGGATCCACTGGGCAAGGAAATCCGCATCGATGGCTGGACCTACCAGGTAATCGGCGTGGGCGCGAAGAAGGGAAAAACCCTGGGGCAAAGTGCCGACAATTACGTGATGATTCCCATGACGGCATGCCTGAAACAATATGGGACACACAATAATAGCCTGCGGATTGCAGCCAAGGCCGAAAGCGCAGGAGTGCCGCTCAACGAGGCCGTCGACGAAGCGCGCGCCGCCCTGCGCGCCAAGCGCCATGATCCGCTCGGCGGCGACGACAGTTTTGACATTGAGACCAATGCCAGCCTGCTGGGCATCTGGACCGGCTTCAGCCAGACTTTCTTCATTGCCACCATCGGCATTGCCGCCATCTCGCTGGTGGTCGGCGGCATTGTGATCATGAACATTATGCTGGTATCGGTGACCGAGCGCACTCGCGAGATTGGCATCCGGAAGGCTCTGGGCGCGCGCCGCGACGATGTGCTGCTGCAGTTTCTGATCGAGTCCGTTACTTTGGCGCTCGCAGGCGGTATCCTGGGCGTCCTGTTGGGAGTCGTCATCGCCCTGACGGTTACCCTGCTGATCGGGATGCCTTCATCGATCAAGCTCTGGGCCGTGGCGGCCGGACTGCTGGTCTCGGCAAGTGTGGGAGTGTTCTTCGGAGTTTATCCCGCACGGAAAGCGGCGAAGCTGGATCCGATTGTCGCGTTACGGTTCGAAACGTAGAAAGAATTGGTCAATTTACTAATTGCGTAGTTTCCGGGACCTAACCGCAACTCCAAACATTGCGGTTAAATTACTTAAATAAAATTACCAAATTACTCAGTCCAACATGATTCACAAAGACGAATTTCGCGAGATTGTGCACATGGCGACGGACACCATCCGCAGCAACAAGATGCGCTCGTCACTGACTGTGCTGGGAATCGTGATTGGTGTCGCGATGGTGATTGGCGTTTCCTCCATCGGGCGCGGACTGGACGACAATGTCCGAGCGGTAGTCGCCAGCATCGGTTCCAACGTGATCTTTGCCTATCATCTGGAGCCGTTCACGTTCGGTCGCCCCACTGAAATGCGCACCCGCAAGAAGCTAACCTTCGAGGATGCGGAAGCGGTCGGCCAACTGCCGCATGTGAAGGCCGCAGGCGCGTTGATCCAGTTCCTCCGTCCCGAACTGGGGGTCGGAACCTTCGCGGTGAAGTATCAAGATCGCAAAGCCAAGAACACAATTCTCGAAGGAGACACGGCTTCGGTAAAGGACGTTGTTGACCTGCAGCTGGACGCTGGAAGGTGGTTCACTGAGACTGACGACGAGAGGCGTGCTGCGGTCATCCTCCTGGGCCATGATACGGCAGAAGAACTATTCCCGGTGGAGAGTCCCCTGGGCAAGGAAATCAACATCGAGGGGCAATTGTTTGAAGTGATTGGTGTCGCAGCAAAAGTGAAATCGGTGTTCGCAGGCGGAAAAGATCCGAACGATAACAAGGTCTTTTTCCCGCTGACCACCCTCAGAGCGCTTCATCCTGAATTGAAGGACCATTGGATCATGGCGAAGGCCACCTCCCACGACGCCGTGCCGAAAGCCGTCGACGAAATGCGCGAACTGCTGCGGCGGCGCCGAAAAGTTCCCTCCGACAAGGCGGATAATTTTGCCGTCTTCACCTCAGACTCGATCTCTGACGTTTGGAACCAGCTCACCGGCGCGCTTTTCGTGGGCATGTTCGCAATTTCGAGCGTAGGCTTGATTGTCGGCGGCGTGGGCGTGATGAACATTATGCTGGTGAGCGTCACCGAGAGGACGCGGGAGATTGGCGTTCGCAAAGCGATCGGCGCCCGCAAACGGGACATTCTCTTGCAATTCACCTTGGAAGCGATCATTCTCACCGCGATCGGCGGCGTGATTGGGATTCTGTTGGGGGCAGCCATCGTTTGGATTATTCCTGAGTTCTGGCCCTCGCTGCCCGCTCACATGTCGATGTTCTGGACCATCTTCGGCTTCACTTCTGCCGCGGGAACTGGACTCGTCTTTGGCATCTATCCCGCATGGAAGGCAGCGAACCTGGATCCGATTGAAGCGCTGCGTTACGAATAGTCTGGCCTGCGTCGCAGCGCCGCCGTCCCGGTGGCTCGACAGCAGGTGGCCCACGCGCGATCGCGCCGGCGAGACGCCGGCGCTACTCAGTTCGACACGGACTGCATGGCTCACTTCATCCTCAGAATAGTTCAGATCATCGCGGCCGTCGGCATGGTTTCGAGCTCAATCTATTACCTGCTCTGTCTTTGGAGCGCGGCAACGTTCCTGCGCGAACGGAAAGCGGCGCGCGGGGCCGAGACCCGAGTCTTGCCTCCCATCTCAATTCTTAAGCCGCTCAAAGGAACCGATCCGGAAATCTATGAAAGCTTTCGCAACTACTGCCTGCAGGACTATCCGGAATACGAAATCATTTTTGGCGTAAACGATCCCAACGATGCTGCGATTGAGAGCGTGAAGGCATTGCGGCGGGAATTTCCGGATCGCCGAATTCAATTGGTGGTGAGTGAGAAGATCCTGGGCGCGAATGTGAAGGTCAGCAACCTCGCGCAGATGCTGGCGGAAACGCGCTATGACCGCCTGATTGTAAACGACAGTGACATTCGCGTGGAGCCGGACTATCTGCGCCGGGTGAGTGCGCCCTTGGCCGACCTCCGTGTAGGAATGGTCACTTGCCTTTACCGCGGAGTGGCCGGCTCGACGCTGGGCTCTCGCCTGGAGGCGCTGGGCATTAGCACGGATTTTTGCGCGAGTGTTTTGGCAGCCCGTCAATTGGAGGGCGGCATTCGTTTTGGGCTGGGTTCAACCCTGGTATTCCGCCGCTCCGACTTGGACAAGATCGGCGGGTTCACTTCATTTGTGGACTATCTTGCCGATGACTACGAACTGGGAAAACGCATTGCTGCTCTGGATTTGACCGTGAAGCTTTCCGATGTTGTGGTGGAAACCTATCTCCCGTCCTATCGTCCAGGGGAATTTCTCGCGCATCAACTGCGCTGGGCGCGTGGGGTCCGGGACGCACGCGGGGGCGGATACTTTGGTCTGTTTTTGACGTTCGGTCTGCTGTGGGCATTGCTGGCTGTGGCGGCGAGCCGAGGAGCGTTCTGGGCTAGCAGTGGGCTCGCGGTCACGCTGTTTCTTCGCTTCGCGGTTGCTCTGGTGGTGGGCCGGGGCGTTCTCGAGAACCGCCAAATCCTGAAGGATGCCTGGCTGATCCCGCTCCGGGATTTGCTTGCGGTCGTAGTCTGGATTGCGAGCTTAGGCGGTCACACCGTGACCTGGCGCGGAGACCGGTTCCGCTTGAAAAATGGCAAGCTCAGCCGGATCCCACCGTAGCGTCGCGAGGACGCCCCGGAGCTTCGGCCGCGATGCTTGTAGCCAATAGTACTGATCTGATTCGGCGTTCTCAGCAGCTTCGGGAATTGCGGTGTCTCAGTGACGCTCCGGGCGACCTGCTTCCAATTTTGGGGCCTCGCCACCATCAGGGCCGTAAAACACGCGCCACATGGCAAAATCCTCGGAAATGTCCTCGAATTGATGTTCGGTTCTGGCAGCTACGAAGAGGAGGTCGCCTGAGCTGAACGGGTCCCGCCTGCCATCATGGGTGAGCACTCCTCGACCCCGAACGATGAAATAAATTTCATCCTTTGCGTGCGGCGTCTGCTGGGTAGGGCGCAGGGGAAGGGAAAGGGCTATATCCAGAGGGCCACGCCGAAAGACGATGACGGCGTGCTCGCCCGCTGGGATACTCGCTTGAGCCTCGACAAGAGGGATAACACGGCTGCGATCAGACTTGCTCATGCTTCACCTCGCACACATTCAGATTGCCAGCTCCGCGATTTCCTCATTGCTCCAAATGTGGTCAGAAATACCAGCGGCCATCGCCGGAGTTATCCGCAGCGTCTTGTGAATCCCAGCGAGATTGTAGTGGATAAAGTGTAGCGCCACAGCCGCAGCGCGGTTCTCTACTTTCTTTGAAAATCCGTTGGTCAACCGCGTGAACCGGCGCGACATTCTCATTGTCAGATTCTGGCGCTCCACGAAACTGGTGGAAGCGTGCGCCGGATCGGGCTCACCGCAAGGGTTGTGGATTCCACCAGCCGTCTGTATGGGCTAAGCAATGACGAAACTTAGATGTCCCAACTACCCCGCGATTGCATTGGGCTTTGTAGGAGTGTGGCAAAATCCCCTCAATGAGTAATACCCCCTGTCTTCATTGACTTCGACTTCGCCGGACTCCTAACATGACACCCAGAGTTCCGCGCCGCTCATGATCAACCAGACCATTTCGCACTACCGAATTATCGAGAAGGTCGGGAGTGGCGGCATGGGCGTGGTGTACAAGGCTGAGGATCTGAAACTCGGCCGCTTTGTGGCGCTGAAGTTCCTCCCCGATGAATTTGCCAATGATCCGATGAGGCTGGAGCGTTTTCAGCGGGAGGCTCGCACCGCCTCGGCCCTGGACCATCCGAATATTTGTACGACATATGAAATTGGAGAGCATGAGGGACGTCCCTTCATTGCCATGCAGTATCTGGAAGGTGTGACCCTGGCCCATCGCATCGCCGGGCGGGCGCTCGACCCGGAGATGGTGATCGAACTGGGCATCCAGCTCGCCGACGCTCTCGATGCCGCGCACGCCAAGGGCATCATTCATCGCGACATCAAGCCAGGGAATATTTTTGTCACGGAGCGCGGGCAGGCCAAGATCTTAGATTTCGGTCTGGCAAAGGTTGCGGCCCGCTTTATGTCCAGCTCGGGCTCATCGGTAACCACGGGGCTAACTGCCACGCAGGAGAACTTGACCAGTCCTGGGACAGCCTTGGGAACGATTGCCTTCATGTCCCCCGAGCAGGCTTTGGGAAAGGAGCTGGACCCGCGCACGGACCTGTTTTCCTTCGGTGCCGTGCTCTATGAAATGGTGACCGGCGCGCCGCCATTCCGGGGGGACACGACGGCGGCGGTCTTTGATTCCATCCTGCATCGCTCTCCGGTCGCGCCGGTGCGGCTCAGCCCCGAGGTTCCCGCCGAACTCGAGCGCATTATCAACAAGGCGCTGGAAAAAGACAGGAACTTGCGCTATCAGCACGCTGCCGACATCCGCACCGACTTCGAACGGCTGAAACGAGACAGCGAGTCGAAGCGCGTGAGATTGATGGCGGAGCCGGCGGAAGTCGAAGAGCAACGCGGAAGCTCAGGAAGCGTAAGTCCAGCCGTCGGCAGCAGCACCCACGCGGCGAGCGCGCCTCNNGCCGTGGTCGTCGCACTCATCGCTGTGGTTGCCGTTATGGTTTATTTCCATTTCCGGCAGCCGCCGCAACTCACCGACAAAGACGTGATCGTGATCGCGGATTTCGCCAACACCACCGGCGATCCCGTATTTGACACCACCTTGAAAGAAGCTTTGGCGGTCGATCTGGAGCAATCGCCATTTCTCAACGTGCTCTCGGACCGAAGGCTGAGCGAGACCCTGAAGCTGATGGGGAGGACCCCGGACCAGCGTATAACGCGGGATCTGGGCCGCGAAGTTTGCATGCGCACGGGAAGCAAGGCTTTGCTGGCGGGATCGATCGCCAGCCTGGGAAGCCACTACGCGATCGTTCTGAAGGCGGTGACCTGCCAGACGGACGATTTGCTGGGAGCAGCGCAGGCGGAGGCCGAAAGCCGCGAGAAAATCCTGCCGACCCTAGGCGAGGCAGCCGCCACATTGCGCGGCAAGCTGGGCGAGTCCCTGGCGTCGGTCGAGAAGTTTGACAAGCCGCTCGACGAGGCGACCACTCCCTCTCTCGAGGCGCTTCAGGCTTACACGGAGGGCGCCCGACTGGCCCGCGAAAAGGGTGATACGGATGCTCTTCCGTTACTCAAGCGGGCGGTGGAACTCGATCCGAATTTTGCCCGTGCTTACGCCTCGCTGGGCATTCGTTACAACAATCTCGGCCAGGCCACTCGGGCGATCGAGAATGTCCGCAGAGCTTACGAATTACGCGACCGGGTCAGCGAGCGCGAGAAGTATTACATCTCCTGTACTTATTTTACGCTGGTTACGGGCGAGTTGGAAAAGGCGATTCAGCAATATGAATTGTGGATCCGCGATTATCCCCGGGATTACGTCGCCGAAACCAATCTGGGAGTGAATTACTTCATCATGGGACAGGTCGAGCGAGCGGCCGCGGTAACCCGGCAAGCGCTGCGCCTGGAGCCCGCCAACATTCTTGGCTACAACAATCTCGGCTTGGCTTATTTGTCCATGAACCGGCTGGATGAGGCGAAGTCCACGTTCGATGAAGCCCTGGCTCGCAAGCTGGACGGTCCCTTCCTGCGGCAATCCATTTATTACCTCGACTTCCTGCGTAAAGATGCCCCGGGCATGCAAGAGCAGTTCGCGTGGGCGATGGGCAAGCCGGGGACCGAGGACATTCTGATGTCGGCTGAGTCCGACACGCAGGCCGATTACGGCCACCTGCAGAAGTCCCGCCAGCTTTCGGCGCAGGCAGAAGAATCAGCCGAGCGCAACGACTCCAAAGAGACGGCGGCGTTCTGGCATGGAAATGAGGCACTGCGCGAAGTCGAGTTCGGCAGCTTCGCCGAGGGCCTGAAGCAAGCCCGCGAGGCCTTGGACCTGGCCCCCGGACGAGACGTAAGGGTGGAAGCGGCGCTGGCGTTGGCCCGCGGCGGTGACGTCGCGACCGCCGAGAAACTGGTGGACGCGCTCAATCAAGAGTTTCCCCTGGATACGCTCATGAACAATTATTGGATCCCCACGGTGCGGGCAGCGATTGCTTTGCAGAGGCACGATTCGGCCAAGGCGATCGCGATTCTTCGCGCGTCCGTGCCGTACGAATTGGCCGCTCCGCCGCCGTTTTCGGGCACCATGTATCCGGTTTACCTGCTTGGCGAAAGCTATTTACGTCTGGGAAGTGATTCGGGAGACGGCGAGCTGGCGGCCGCGGCGTTTCAGAAAATCCTCGATCATCCCGGCGTGATCGTGAACTTTCCCTTGATTTCTCTATCTCATCTCGGACTGGGGCGCGCCCGCGCGCTTTCTGGCGACGCCGCCCGCGCACGCACCGCTTACCAGGATTTCTTCGCCCTCTGGAAAGATGCCGATTCCGATATCCCCATCCTGAAGCAGGCTAAAGCGGAGTATGCCAAGCTGCAGTAACTGGGGGCAGCTTCGTATCATTTCGCCGCAGCCTGGGGAGCTTTCGCAAACCATTCCTCGAACCATGCCAGAGTGCGCAACCAGTAGTCGCGTGCGTCGGCCGGCTTGATGAACAAATGCCCCTCGTCGGGATAGACCACCAGCTTGGTCGGCACGTGCAGAGTTTCGAGGGCGTGCCACCATTCGACCGATTGTTCCATCGGCACTTCACCATCCCGGTCACCTACGAGGATCAGCGTCGGCGTCTTCACTGCCTTGACGAAGTGCATAGGATCGCTCTTAGCGTACACCGCAGGATCGTCATACACCGATGCGCCGAAGAAGGGAATCATCCATTCGTCGATATCGTTCAGACCGTAATAGCTCAGCCAATCGGAGAGCCCGGCGCCTGCGACTGCGGCCGCAAAACGCCGGGTCTGGGTTTCGGCCCACATCGTCATGTATCCGCCGTAACTGTGTCCGCGAATGCCGATGCGCTTGCTGTCGATCGGGTACTGCTTGGAGATCGCATCCACACCAGCCATGATGTCGCGGTAGTCCCCGCCGCCAAAATCCTTCACATTACCCTGGGTAAACGCCTCTCCCTGCCCGTAGCTGCCGCGCGGATTTGGACAGAGAGCGAAATAACCCATCGCCGATTGCGGACCCATGCCGCTCTCGTCCCAGTGCGAGGTGCACGCCCACGAAGGTCCTCCGTGCACGTTGACGACGAGCGGATAAGTTTTGCCGGAGGCGAAATCCCTAGGCAACATCAACCACCCCTGCACCCGCGTGGCGCCGTTCATCCAGTGCACGTTGCGCATCTCGCCCCACGCCGGTTTAACTCCCGGGTTCAGATGGGTGAGCTGCTTCCATTTGCCAATCGGGCCCGCCCAGACTTCCGGTGGAGAGCTCGCCGATTGACGCGCAATCGCCGTGATTGATCCATCGTGCGAGAACGAACCGCCGGGGACCCAGGCATCGCTGGTTGTGGCCGTCAACTCTTCCCCGGCCCACAGTGATTTCACCACACCACTCTCGGTGCTCACGGTTGCGAAGCCGGAATTTCCATCCACGTTTTGGGCAAAGACGATCAGGCCGGAAGACTTCCATGCCAGCGCGGAAGGAGATGTCTTGCTGTTGGGACTCAGATTGCGTGCCGCGCCTCCCGTGATCGGGACGACATGGATTTCGCCGCCCGTGAGGCCCGCATCGCTCATCACCCCTTCGATGAAGGCGACACTCTTTCCATCGGGAGAGACCAGCGGATCCGCGATCTGCAGCCTCGGTTTATAAAGCTCGCGCATCTCGCCAGTCTGTGCATTCACCCGATAGAGACGGGCGATCCACCAGTTGGCATCGCCGGAACCATGCGCCGCACTTGCCGCCCACGCTTGTCCATCAGGAGTCCAGTCGTACTCATAGACGTACACGTCGGCGGGCGTGACCTGCGCCAAACGGTCCGTGCTCAGATCGATGGTTGCGATGCGCTCCTCGTAAATCTTCTGGTCGACAACTCCCGCGAGTGGCGTCATCGGCTGCAGTGGTCCCGCGACCCGCGGCATCCCTTCGATGAAGAGGATGGCAAGCTTCGACCCATCGGGAGAAAAGCGCGGACTCTGGACATACCCCTTCAGCTCCGCATGTTTAACCGGAGCATCGCCGTCGGCCGTCGCCGTCCAGACTTGAGAGGCGGGAACGTCGCCGGGAAGATCGGCGATCCATGCCAGGCGTTTACTGTCCGCGGACCACGTTACTTCGCGAATTGGAAGATTCCCTTCCGCGGAGATCGGGTGCGAAGATTCGCTACTGGCGGCAACCACCGCGAGTTCTCCATTCACGATGTAAGCCACTTGCATTCCGTCCGGAGAGAGAGCAACTTGATCGATCCTCTTGGCGTGTGGCATGGAATCAAGTATGGCTGCCGCACGAGAAGGGGCGGTGGTTTGGTCTTCGGCGAAAACAGAAGCACAGATGAGTAGGGATGCGAGGGCGCAAAGCAGCACCGAGGAAATAGAGAACGGGTTCGCTCGTGCATTCATGCGGATGGAGTATAGCTGGTTTCGAGAACCTATGCCGAACGGCGGGCGGCGTTTGCACTCACATATTCGATCGTGGCCAACACCGCTTGCTTAATGGTTAAGCGCGGCCGCCAACCTAGAGCGCGGATCCGCGAGCAGTCCAGCAGGATAAAGGGGCTATCCCCCACCCAGCCGCGTTCGCCGCCCGAGTACGTGAACTTCGGACGCAGCCCAAGATGCTCGCAAATCCAGCCAATGGAGTCGTTGACCTCGCAATACTCGTCGGTCCCAAGATTAAAGATGTTCACTTTGTCGTTCGCCCGCTCGATGGCAGCAAGGATACCGTCGATGCAATCCTGCACGTATAAATACGATTTCCTCTGATGGCCGTTGCCCAGCACATGGAGATGCTCCGGGTGCTCGGCAAGCTGCTGGTAGAAGTCGAAAACATGCCCATGCGAGTAACGCTCGCCCAAAATCGACACGAATCGAAAAATGTAGGCTTGCAGCCCAAAGCCTTCGCAGTAGGCTTGAATAAGGCCTTCCGCAGCCAGTTTGGAAGCACCGTAGAGCGAAGTCTGGATGGGGAAGGGACAGGTCTCAGGCGTGGGAAAAACGTCTGGCTCGCCGTAGACTGATCCCGTCGAAGAAAAGACGATTCGTTTGCTGCCTTGCTCGCGCATCGCCTCGAGCACGTTCCAGGTTGCGATGGTGTTCTGATCGAGATCCTTGCGCGGATGGTCGGTGCCGAAGCGCACGTCGGCATTGGCGGCGAAATGAACCACCAGTTCCGCGCCTTCCATCGCCTGCGCCAAGCTGGTCCGGTCGAGTAGGTCTGCCTGATGAAAACTAAATTGAGGGTGCCCCAGAGCTCCTGCCAGAAACCGGCGCTGTCCGGTCGACATATTATCGAACCCAACCACGCTATGGCCCGCGGCGAGCAGGCGGTCGACCATGTGACTGGCAATAAAGCCTGCCGCGCCGGTGACGAAAACGCGCAAAGTAACCTCCGTGCGGAATCGGGACCTGAATCGGTTCCCAACTCCGACCTAAGAAGAGTCTATCTGCTATTCGAAGATGTTTGCCGCAGCGCGATTCGCGTTCCCTTTAACTCAAAGCGGCTGTCGCGCCAGACATAGCGCAGGTTCAAGTAGCTGGCGAACCAGACCAGAAAGCCGAGCAAGTCGCGCAACGGATAGAGCCAGGGCGCGCGCCGCACCTGCGGATCACGAACTACCATCCAGCCCACCAGCCACGCTTCGGCCATCCGGTTTAACACGGTCGCACTCAGCAGAAGCGCTCCCAATCCCCAGTGTCCCAACCCGGCAGCCGCAAGGAATCCAAGCAGGCCATAGGGCACGGCGAAGATCAGTCCGCTGCCAAAGTGGCCCTTGGGACGTGAGTAGCGCGTGGTTTGCGCCCAGCGGAGTTGGTTTTGCCACATGCGGCGGAACGATTTCTGGTTCACCACATGATCGATGATGTGGCCGGAGAGCACCACGCGGTAACCCGCTTTGGCGATCAGGTTTCCGATG
>PMHI01000744.1:0-4661 GCA_003156615.1 Acidobacteriaceae bacterium
TTAGCAAACGAACCCGCGGTCCGCGGGTGAAATCAGGCAAGGAACGGAGGGTTGCAGTAAGATGAGCGGGCCCATGCGTGCCGGCAAGTAGGCCGAACAATCAATGGTGCATCCTCCGGGAGCCCGTTCGTTAGCATGGTCCCAGACTCTTGTGCTCAAGACAGTGGTGACGGCAGCCTGGTTACCAGGTGCGTCGATCCCGATTAGGAGAATACTCCGTTCTGCACAGTCTGGGCCGTCCCGCATGGTCAAAATCCAATGCGGAGAGAGCCATGTCGAGAAAACGAAAGGGCAAGAAGAAGACAGGAGCGCCCATGTTGTGTTGCCTAAACCCAAATGCTGCCGGGGTGGATATTGGGGCGACGGAGATCTACATCGCCGTGTCTGCGGATCGCGATCCGCAAGCGGTACGCTGCTTTGCAACGTTTACGGAAGATCTTCATGCCGCGGCCAACTGGCTGAAAGCCTGCAACATTGAGACCGTGGCGATGGAGAGTACAGGCGTGTACTGGATCCCCTTGTTTCAGATCTTGGAAGCGCGAGGATTCAAGGTCTTCCTGGTCAACGCCCATCACGTAAAGAATGTTCCGGGGCGCAAGTCTGATGTTTCCGACTGCCAGTGGCTGCAGTATCTGCATTCGGTGGGCTTACTGCGCGGGTCGTTTCGGCCGGAACAAGCGGTCTGTACGGTGCGATCGATCCTCCGTCACCGCGACAGCCTGGTACAGATGGCGTCGAGTCACGTGCAGCACATGCAAAAGGCTCTAGATCAGATGAACCTGCAACTCCACCACGTGATCAGCGATATCACCGGCGTGACCGGGTTAGCCATCGTGGAGGCCATTCTGGCGGGTGAGCGCAACCCGCATACGCTGGCTGCACTCCGCCATCGGCGGATCAAGGCCAGCGCGGATACCATCGCTAAGTCGCTGGTGGGAGATTATCGGCGCGAGCATTTGTTCACGCTCGGCCAATCGCTGGCGGCGTTTCGTCATTACCAAGAGTTGATCGCGGCGTGCGATCGTGAGATTGCGCAGTATCTGGAGGGGTTCGAGTCGAAAGTGGATCCGTCCTCAGGTTCCCCATCGCCCGCGAAAGACGAGTCCGAACCGAAGACGAGTGAGCCGCGCTTCGACCTGCAGACTCATCTCCACCGCATCTGGGGAGTAGATCTGACCCAAGTGCCAGGCATCAACGTCCTCACCACGCAGACTCTTTTGGCGGAGATCGGTCCTGATCTTTCCAGTTTCGACGACGGGTCGGCCTTAGCATCCTGGCTTGGACTTTGTCCCGACAACCGGGTGAGCGGTGGCAAAGTGTTGTCGGTCAAAACCCGCAAGGTCAAGAATCGAGCGGCCACGGCGTTCCGCATGGCCGCGCAATCGCTCCATCACAGCCAATCTTTTCTCGGGCACTTCTATCGCCGGATGCGCGCCAAACTGGGCGCTCCCAAGGCAATTACGGCCACGGCCCACAAACTAGCCCGCATCGTCTATCACATGGTAACGACTGGCCATGCCTATGATGAAACCATTTGTGCACAGAATGAATTGCAAAACCGGCAACGTCTGGAAGCTAGACTCCGGAAACAAGCTCGCGAGCTCGGATTACAGATCGTTGCCTTACAGCAATGAGTTCCTTAGGAGTGCCCAGACGATGCGAAAAGGTGTGACAGTCCGCTCAAGAAGGAATCACGACATCCAAAGAGGGCCGATTCGCCTCCCGGTAGCGCTACCAAGTCCGCTATTATCACCACTCATTTCTAGTTCTAGACTTGCAGAGAGAGCCCGACACTCGAGAGATTTTGCCGGTCCTGAGCAGGAAGGCGATTGGCGATCCGCAATCCGGACTTTATGCAGAAACATCCAACACGCCGAATCGTGTGGGTCGAGGTGGCGTTCTGTGTTTGGCTGGTCGCCGCGCAGGTTTGGTACTACAGCCACTTCAGCGAATCCTTCCGAGCTATCGTAATCCCGATGTTGCACAGACTATGGCACTGACTGCGTCCCTCGCGACCCTTTTGGAAGTGGCGATTTTCGCGTACCTCATGGCAGCGCTGGGGCACAGAATCCTGCGTCTCCTGGGTTTACAACGCTTCGACTTGCAGTGCTCCGGTTTACTGTGCCTTACCAGATCAGAATTAATTTTGTGTTCGGTCGCCCTGGGCGTGATCGCTTTCCAGGTTGGGCTGTTTATAGCTGAGGTCCTGGGGGCTGTGCGCATCGGCGTCTTCGCTTGCCTGGCCATCGCTGCCATCCTCGGCGCGCGTGATTTCCCGGTGGTCATCCGGATCATTCGTCCCATCGTGCAATCCATCTTCAACAGACCTCGCACGGAAAAATTTCTCGCCACAATCACGGGGCTTGTTCTTGCGTTCGAGGGATTTGCCGCCATGGCCCCGCTCACCGGCTCCGACGCAATGCGCTGTCACTTCACGGTTCCCCTTCTTATTCTGCGTACGGGATTCCATCCGAACTTCTTTCTAGCGCACAGCTTCTTTTGCGGGCAGGCTCATCTCCTGATTCTGGGCGCTCTCGCCTTGGGCAGCGAAAAACTTGCAATGGGGCTGCTATTTCTGGGCGGAGCGCTGGCCGCGTGTGCCCTTGTTTGCTTGGCTCGGGAATCGATGCCACGGCCCTGGGCCTGGGTGGCGGGTCTTTCATTCCTGCTTACTCCTCTCGTGTTCTGGCAGATTTCGACCGCTGGTGCCCCGGATCTTTGGATGTCCTTCTATGCGACGCTGGGAGTGATCGTGATCGCGCGATACGGCCAAGCCGGCAATTGCCCGAAGGCTCTGCTTGTGGGAGTCTTGGCGGGAGCCATTGCCGGGACAAAATATACCGGTTGCATCGTTGCGGCCAGCCTGGCGCTGGCTTTTCTATGGGAATCGCGCTCGGTGCGCGGAGTTGCGGTTTTCTTTTCTGGGGCGCTCGCGGCGGGAATTTGGCCCTACGCGCGAAATGCAATCTGGACGGGTGATCCATTTTTTCCATTTTTGATGCGGTGGCTGGCGCCTTCTGCCGTAAACCGCTACACCCTTGCTGCGCTCCAGGCGTCCACGGGAGCAGCGGACTCGCGCAGCCTCTGGCAGGTCACAAGGTTTCCAATGTTCGCGGCCTTCGATGGATCGCAGGCCGATTTCTGGGAATTCCTGGGTCCACTCGTGCTGGTTTTTGTTCCACTGATGATCCTGGCCGTACGCAATACGCCTGCGTGGCGCGCATCTCTGACTGTGTGGTTTGCGAGTGCTCTGGGAATCGGCGCGACTTCTGGAATGGCAAGGTTTCTCTTGCCCATTTTGCCGATCGCCCTGGCTGCAAGCTTTGCCGGAGTTTCGCACGTCGATCAATCAGGATGGCGCATCGTTCGAAGAGCCTCACTCGGAACGATTGGTCTTTACCTGCTGTTTGGATTGGGAGGATTGTTGTTGTATGGGCGCACCGCCATCGCGGTTGCGGCTGGCCTGAATAGCCGTCAGAACTACCTCCAACAGCGGGCGCCGAACTATGAGCAAGCGGAATTCGTAAATCGGGCTCTCAAAGGAAAATCAAGGGAGGAAAAAACCCTCGTATTCTTCCGGCATACGTACTACCTGGATGTGCCATTCGTCTATGGCGATCCATACGGAAGTTGGGCAGTCGATCCGGAACGTTTGCAAACGCCGGAAGCCTGGCGCGAGTTTTTTCGGAAAGAAAAAATAAAATGGGTCGTCCGATCGCCAGATTATCCCGGTTCGATAGCGCAACCACTTCTCGAACTTGAAAAGGGAGGCGAACTGACCGCGGTCTCAAAAGGTGAAGTAGACGACTTCGAGGGGGTGCGTGCTTTGGGCCAGCGGAAGACTGTGGCTATCGTTATTTTCCGAGTAGAGGACTGACTCTCGTAGGGCCGCGAAATGCAATGCAGAGGCCTGCCCGCCGACCGCCTGCTGAGGCTCGATGGGCAAGGGCAACTGATACGCTACGACCTGAGCTGTAACTGTTGAAATCAAGGCGATAACGCAAGTGCGGCCGTGTGTTCGTCCCTCAGCAATGGACAAGGTTCTGTCTGACGGTCGGCGCCCATATCCGAGAGCATGAGTGCAAGGTCAAGTCCCTTTCGTGCCGTTCAGCTAACCGGCTTTTCCAGTGACATGCCGTTCTTCTCGAAAATGGCCTCAACCTCGCCTTCGAGCTTTCGTTGATCCTCGGTGACAGGCCCTGAGCGAAAGAGGACAAACTTCGTCCCAGGTGGATACTGGCTGATCTTTGCCTCGAAAAGATCGCGGGACACCGCGGCGTACTGAGCCACGTTGTAGGATTGCGTGAAAGCTATACCAAGGGGCTCAGCTGCGTCCGGCAGAACCACCTGATAGGGCGGAGCAGCGGAGCGAACGACCTCCTTGAGTCGCTCGCATACCTGATTCCCGACGCACCTGTGGAGGACGCGGGAGATAAGGGTCTGATCAGCGAACCAGCCTTGGTTGGCAATGAGGGCCGTTCCGAGATCTTCGCCGATACAGACCTCCCCGCATGCGACCAAGCCAGGCCCGGGATGGTCCAGGATGCCTGCCTTGCCAGACCACGTGTGCGTCCACTTTGCATACCGGTCCCAGATGGACTTCTCGTCCGACTTCGTTCCGTATGACTTCAGGTATTGGAGTGCATCTTGGACGGTGCCAG
>PMHI01000744.1:4666-4888 GCA_003156615.1 Acidobacteriaceae bacterium
CAGGAGCGGGCGAGCGTCATCGGGGCTAAAGCGGACGACATACGCGAGCGCCAGGGACCGCGACATACACGAATAGGGAGTCGGCGGCTGGTTGAGTTTGGCGATCATCTGCGATGTGGCGGCACCGGTACCGAACTTAATGAGAAGCGAGCCGAGCGTGTCGTCCTGCAACTGTTCCGTCGTTCGCACGAATGCCTCTGCCCAGAGGAATTCGAACTGAGG
>PMHI01000744.1:4894-5091 GCA_003156615.1 Acidobacteriaceae bacterium
TCGGCAGGATCGAGCTCATACCAGCGTCTGAAAGCTGCCGACTTCAAGTCCTCCGAGGAGTAGGGGCCAGCGCCACCATAGTTTGCCGTAGGTCGCCTGGCGAGGGTTTCGAGAGCCGGCAGGATGCCCGGTGAACGCAAGAGATCCCAGTGTTGCCGCAAGTCGTCGATCTGGCTGCGATCGTCAAGATTGAGGAA
>PMHI01000744.1:5140-5633 GCA_003156615.1 Acidobacteriaceae bacterium
CGTTGCTGCCGGATGCTCTCCGCAGTCGAGCCTGCGCTTACGTGCAGGAGCGACAGGGTCCTGACGAACAAGGGCGAGATCGGGAAGTCCGGCTCATCGATTCGATGATTCATGGATGCGATGGCGAGATCCCGCATCGAGCTAGGTAGGCCCAAGAGACCCATGCTGCATTCGCTCGCGATGAAGGCATAGCCTTCGCGCAACTCGCTCGTCATCACATCGATCGCCGCGGGCGTTGCCAGATACCGGAGGTCGGCTGTAGCGCCCTCAGATATGGTCCCGCTGGAAGTCAATTGCTGGAGAATTCTCTTTAGGGCCGCATCCTGCCATTCCACGTTCGCGGGAAGAACGTGCAAGTCGATCACATTCGATTGCAGACCACTCCGGTCAAGGCCGCTAACGCGATGACTGACGACCTTGACTCGATAGTCGCCTGGCTGTTCGAAGCGAACCCATTGGTTGAGATCGATCGAAAGTTCGACGGGCTTGGACT
>PMHI01000744.1:5687-10120 GCA_003156615.1 Acidobacteriaceae bacterium
GTCGTTCGGACTGGTGAAGATAAGCTTGAGAGCTATGCGTTCCCCGATATGGAAAGTTGTCTGCCCGGTTGCCGTTTGTACATCGAGGGTGGGACGGGGTTTCTGGGCGCTCAGCGAAGAAGCCGCGAGGATCAGAACTGCCAGGCCGAGTGTGGAAGGTCTTGTGAGTGGGCTTCTCATCGCAATCTCCGGGTGAATTCCAGGAGTTGGTAGACAGCGATTCTAAGGGCGATTATACGGCTGGGGAACAACAGCCGGAAAGCTGTGTCGACAGAGGACGAGCGCTTCATTCTCGGGCATCCCGTTGAAACTGGCCTTGAGGTCATGGAAAATGCTTTCCGCACCAGTTGGCCGTTGTAATGGGTTGTTCCCGAAGACCACTGGACGAAAACCCCTTTAAGGTCCAGCCAGACGATCCAGTTCTCGGTCGATCGCGATAATCGCGGTCCGCTCAGTCCCATATCTAGGTAGCTGACATGCGGGAGGCAACAGAGGCGGTCGTCTAACGGGGTGCTCCTCCCACGCGATCAAATGCTCACGGTCCGTGCGGTTTCCTGTTCATCAGCGCCGTTGCCTCGTGGGCGATTAGGTCAAATCCCTTTCTCGCAGCATCTTTCCTTAGGGCTACGAGTTCAGCGCGGCCCGCGACGATCTTTCCGGACCTTAGCTCGATATCCGCGTGAGCCAGACGGGCTTCAAGCTGGTCAGGTACGAAGCCAAATCGTTCGGCGTCACGGGTTGCGCTTGCAAGATTCAGAACAGCCTCATCCCGTTTGCCTGAATCGGCCTGGATTTGGGCATCGACGATCGCTATCGACAAGCGAGTACGGAGGTTTTGAGACCTAGCCACGACCAAGTTGACTTTGCTGGCTTCCTCTTCGGCCTCACTGGACTTGTTTTCCACGTGCAATGCCTGTAGCAGCACAGCATCCGCACGGATCTCATCGTCGTGGTGGCCTTCCTTGCGGTACTCGTCCCGGACTTCACGCCCGGCATGTTCGGCCTCAACGGCGTTTCCTTCCGCAATCGATAGCGCAGCGAGTTGCAGGCGTGTTGCGTTCGCGTCGCTTTTCTGTTCAATCTGGGTACGAATTTGCAGTGCCTCTTCCAGGTTCTTCCGAGCTTGAGGGAGATCGCCCTTAGCCATCAGGATTTCTGCCCAGTTAGCCATCGCGCGCGCCACATGTGACTTATTGTTGATCTGGCGAGCGATGTCGAGCGATTCCTGGATCGATTGTTTGGCACTTTGAAGATCGCCATGAAGATAGAAAGCGTGCGAGATGTGGGTGAGAACCTCCGCCAATGCGCCACGCCCACCGAATTGTCGCGCGAGTTCAACGGCCTCACGATCGTTGGTGAGCGCTTCAGCAGCATCCCCCAAGGCGATTTGGTCGTCACCAAGTTCCATCAGCGCCCCCGCGATATCGGGTACGGCGTGGACTTCGCGCGCAATCACCAGGGACTCCAGATGCATCTGTTTTGCTCCGGCGACATCGCCTTCATCGCTTCGGAGATCCCCCAAGCTAGCCAGCGCGTTCATT
This sequence comes from Acidobacteriaceae bacterium, assembly GCA_003156615.1. The sequence continues at coordinate 7,229 of PMHI01000744.1, forward strand.
TGGCCAAGCTTGTTTCCTGAAGTTCTCCAAATCGAGAGCGCTTCTTCGTAGCGCTTATTGGCTTCCGGCAGATTGCCCATCTCCTGCCAANNACTGCCAAATGGTGCCGGTGTTGATCATCGTTTTGGCAACTTCGCCGGGGTAGCCCGCGGAGGCCCAGATGCGGCGAGACTCTTCCCAAGCTGTTAAAGCTTTTTCTTTTTCGCCAAGACGGAAATGTGCGGTTCCCTCGGAGAGCCTGGCGCTAGCCTCAACAAATCGTGAACCCTGGGCGGCTGCCTGATTCGCGGCTGCGATAGAGGCTGCCAGCATCTCCTGAGAATCACCCGTGATCCGCATGGCATAGGCCTGCTGAAGCTCGATTCGGGGATCCCCATTCTGCGGAGGAGGTAGCGTTTTTAACGCCGAGATGGTAGCCAATGCATCTTTTATTTTGCCGCTGCGCGACTGCGCACCGGCCAGCCGCAAACCGTATTCGACGTTGTCGGGAAAGAAGTTCACCAGGTTGCGATAGACCTCAATGGCAACTGGCCACTCTTGCGTCATTTCCCGGTAACGGCCTTCCACCACCAGTCGATCCTCGCGGCTTAAGCTTCCGGAGAGCTCAAACGAAAGTTTTGCCTCATCTTTTGCTTTCTCGTCATAGCCCAAGGCAGACCACGCGAGAGCCAGTGAGTAATGAGCCAAGGGAAACTTCGGATCCGCGGAGACGGCTTTTTGCAATGCGACAAGGGCCTCGCGCGAGTTGAACACACGCAGCTGCGAAAGTCCTTGCGTGTAAAGGCGCGCCGCCTCGGGCGTGGTAGGGTAGCTGGCTTGCACTCCGGCGGCGTCTACTGTGGCCAGTTCTCCGATTCCTAATCTGCGTCGAAGATCTGAGCCAACACGCGAGACCAAATCAAACAGATTGATCTCGCTACCCGCTTCAGCGACCGACGCGACGGTTTCGCCCGTGGTTGCATCCTGAAGCCGCACATCGAGCCGAATCTGTCCTCCAGAAACTTTCCCCAAAGTGGTATAGCTACCCACGAGCGTCAAGTCGCTGCCCACATAGCTGCGCACGCGTTTCAGAGTGTCGGTGGCGAGTGTATCCGTCCCAGTCAACGACAGGTCGCGTTCCATGCGGGCAACGTTTTCTGCGGGAATGATTCGCAGTTTTTCTCCAGCTGAAAGTTCGGTCGCAAGCATCTCTGAAAGAGCAGTCGAGAGCCATAGCGTTTCATCGCGTTTCGAGGCATTCTGGAAGCTGAGGACGGCTACCGACCTGCGCAACTTCGTGCTTGGCACGGAAACTGGTGCTATTGCCTTGCCACTGCGGTGGAAAAGCCAGTCGCGCGAGCCCCTCCAATTAAACGCCAGCGACAAGGCGATGAGAAGCAACGGCGCGGAGAGTGATAGCCGTCGGGTCACGCGAAATCTCTTTGCGGCAGATCCTGTAAGCCCGGNNTCCTGTAAGCCGGGCGGCGTGCGCCCCTTGCAGAGCTTCCAGCGCCGCGCGTACTTCCCTAGCCCGCTGGTAGCGGTTGCCCGGCGATTTCTCCAGACAGCGCAAGATGACCGCGCGGAGGCCCGAAGGGACATTTGTCGGCAGGGGTGTCGGATCTTCCCGCAGGATTGCGGAACTCAGCTCGAACGCCGTGCGCCCGCGAAAGGGGTGCTTAGCGCTAGCCATTTCGTAGAGCAAAACTCCAAGCCCCCAAATGTCCGTCAGCGCCCCGGCAGGCTCGCCCCGCAACAATTCCGGGGCCAGGTAGGGCAGCGTGCCCACGATCAGTCTTGACTCCGTGACTGGCACTTTCGACGAAACTGCCTCCTGGAGCTCGGTGTCGCGTAAGCGCGCGGCCAGGCCAAAGTCCAACACCTTGACGCGACCTTCCGGGGTGACCACTGCATTCGTACTTTTGAGGTCCCGATGGATCACGCCGTGTTCGTGAGCATGGGCGAGTGCATCGGCAATCTGCATCCCATAACGAACAACCAAATCCGACGACAGACCGTGGGTGCCTAAAAGGGAGCTGAGCGCCTGCCCCTCCACTCGCTCCATGACGATGTAGGTTTCACCATCCGAGTCGCCGACTTCGTGGATCGTACAAATGTTAGGATGGTTGAGGGACGAGGCTGTCCGGGCTTCACGGAGCAGCATGTCGCGTGCAGACTTATCCGCAAGCACGCGATCACCTACTACCTTGATGGCGATTTTTCGCTCCAGCACGGTGTCGTAGGCGGAATAGACCACACCCATCCCGCCTGCGCCTAGTTGCCCCAGGATGCGATAGTGGCCAAGGGCCTTGCCCTCGACTGTAGAGTGCTCCGGCATTTGCCCTGCATGTTAGTAGCAATCCGCAGCCGATTCAATGGCGAAGTGGGTTTTCGAACCCGCGAACCGGGCTCGGCGCGACCCCTTTCGCCATGAACGGTAAATCTCGACCACGCGGTTGCATACACGCCAGCGGCTGTGCCGCTCGTGGCATTTGCACTTCCAGTAATGGCCGGAACGGTTGCGCTCGTAGTGGGGACATCCAACTTGGCAGCGGGCTTCTTCGTGCCAATGCTCATATTTCCACCGGTTTCAGAAATCGCTGAATTTCCCAGAGTCGTTTTNNACCGAGTCACTATGGCCACCCTGCGAGACCAGTTGCTCTTTACTGCAGATTGGCTTGGTTCGCCTCAACTGCAGCGAGCGACAACGCCGATGCCGGTGGATTGATCGCCCCGACGGCTTCCTTTTCCGTAGCCCCAAAATAATTCAGGGTGCAGGTAGTGTCCCTTTTGCTCGGCTTGTCCTCTTCGACGTTGATGCGGTGCGCCTTGGCGTAGGCATCCTGCCCCCTGTGACCTGCACCGAAACCTTGGCTCCCGGTTGGCCTCCCGCGATCCTGAAGTGATTGCCAG
>PMHI01000346.1 GCA_003156615.1 Acidobacteriaceae bacterium
ATGAGCGCTATCGCCTGTTGAACAGTTGGACCGGCGCCTTCGGGCTCTTAGCGGGCTGCGATGATACTATGGGCAGCACGTTGCCATGCGCTGCTTGTCCTGCCAGACTCCGATACCGGAAGCCAGTTCGTCATGCCCATTCTGCGGCGTGGCGGTGGTCGACCTCGATGCGGCTACACTCGTCAGCAAAACCGGCTCTAATGCTCCTGCTTCGCCGCGTACTCCGCAGGTTTTCCGGCCGGTTTCTTCCAGCAGTTCGGTCGATGGCGCTCGCTTTGTTCCCGGCGCGATGCTGCTGGAGCGCTACCGTATCGTCGGGCTCCTCGGCCGCGGCGGTATGGGCGAAGTGTATCGAGCAGAAGATCTGAAGCTGGGCCAGGTGGTTGCGCTAAAGTTTCTGCCATCGAGCATTTCGCAGGATGCCGCCGCGCTGGCCCGCTTTCACCGCGAAGCACGCATCGCTCGCCAGGTTTCGCACCCGAATGTCTGCCGGGTCTTCGACATCGGCGAGGTCGATGGCCAGGTTTTCCTATCCATGGAGTTCATTGACGGCGAGGATCTGGGATCGCTGTTGCGGCGCATCGGCCGGTTGCCGGCCGACAAAGCTTTAGAGATTGCCCGCCAGCTGTGCGCCGGACTTGCCGCTGCGCACGAAACCGGGGTTCTCCACCGCGATTTGAAGCCGGCCAACATCATGATCGACGGACGCGGCAAAGCGCGTATCACGGATTTCGGGCTCGCGGTCCTAGGCGATGACGCGAGTCCTGGCGAGGCACGCGCTGGAACTCCGGGCTACATGGCTCCGGAGCAAGTCGCCGGCAAAGACGCTTCTGTCCGAAGCGATCTTTACTCGCTGGGCCTGGTGTTCTACGAGCTGTTCACGGGGAAGCGGGCGTTTGAAGGAACGACCATCCGTGAGCTGCTGCGCAAGCAGGACGAAAGCTCGTTTACGCATCCGTCGTCGTTCGTGCCGGACATCAACCCGGCGGTGGAGCGCGTGATTCTGCGCTGTCTCGAGAAAGAACCGCGAAGCCGTCCTGCTTCGGCGCTGCAGGTGGCGCTCGCATTGCCCGGTGGCGACCCACTAGCAGCGGCTCTCGCTGCCGGCGAAACACCGTCCCCTGAGATGGTTGCGGCAGCCGGTGAGAATGAGGGATTGCGTCCGGCGATTGCGTGGGCCTGCGTTCTGGCTGTGATCGTCGGCGTTGCGCTGATGCTATGGCCGTTAGCGCCTTTGCTTCAACTGATTCGGCACGTTCCCATGGAAAAACCACCAGCGGTTTTGGCCGAACGGGCGCAAAGCGTAGTGCGAGGGTTTGGTTACCCGGAGGCAGCGGGCGACAGCGTACAGAATTTCGTCGCGGACCTGGATTTTTTACGTTACATCGCACACCGCGAGCCGGTGCAGACGCGCTGGAACCACGAGATTGGTCCCTTCTATTACTACTTTCGCGCCAGCCCGCAACTGCTGTACAGCTACGACATATTCAAATCCATTACGCAGGACCAGCCTGCCCTCAAGGAGGCGGGGGCTAGTATTGTGCGGCTTACGCCAAAGGGCCGGTTGCTGAAGTTGGTGGTTGTGCCGCCGCAGTTGGGAAAATCCCAAAAGAGCGATGCGTCACCAGTTGACTGGAATGCTGTCATCCGCGAAGCAGGTTTCGAACCGGCGAACTGGACAGCTGCAACGCCGCAATGGATCCCGCCAACGTATGCAGATACGCGAGCCGCGTGGAACGGCACGGTGGAGGAATTTCCCGGGACGCCAATGCGGATCGAGGCCGCCGCATACCGCGGGCGACCAGTGTACTTCGAATTGATTGCTCCCTGGACGCGAGCTGAGAGCATGCAACCCTATCAGCAAACGACAGGAGAAAAAGTTGTTCAAGGATTCCTGATCACGATGTTGGTCCTGGTGATGTCTGGAGGAGCGCTGCTGGCGCGGCGAAACTTGAGTTTAGGGCGCGGCGACCGGCGCGGCGCGTGGCGGCTGGCTTCATTCATTTTCGCCGCAGCCGCGTTTGAGGGGACCGCCGGGGTGTACCACGTCGCGGATTCCTCCGAGGTGGGCGTGCTGATCGTTCGAGTTTCGTGGTGCCTGTTCATTTCTTCGTTTCTCTGGCTGCTATACGTAGCGCTGGAGCCGCTGGTGCGGCGGCGCTGGCCCACTACCCTGGTCTCGTGGTCGCGGGTGCTGGCGGGCCAGTTTCGCGATCCGTTAGTGGGACGGGATGTTTTGCTGGGCGCAGCAGCGGCTACGCTGTTTTTTTCTGCGCAATTGGTGTGGCTGCCGGTTTATTGGGGTGGCAAGTTTTTGGATCGTCCATGGAATCTCCCTCAGGATTACACGTTTCTAACTGGGATGCGATTCGAGCTTGGCACGATCGCGGACACGCTGATAGGCGATATCTTCTTTTCTCTGGCCATCTTGTTTGTGTTGTTCCTGGTGCGCCTGCTGTTGCGCCGCGACTGGCTGGTCGTGCTGGCAATTGCAATCGTGTTTCCTGTCATCGTCTCGGCGCAGTTCAACTTTTCGCCGGTCTTCATGGTGGTTGGGTTCTTGCAATGGCTGATCATCGGGTTTGTGGTTCTCCGCTGCGGGCTGCTGGCTATGGTGGTCACGGGTTTTGTCAGCGATGTGAGCGTACTGCTGCTGACTCCCGACCCGGCGTCGTGGTATTTCAGCGTGGGTGTGGTCGTGATGTTGGTCCTTCTTGGGCTTACCGGCTTCGCGTTTTACACTTCGCTCGGCGGCAAGTCTCCTTTCAGCGGGTTGAAGCTGGAGGAAGAATAACCAGCGAACACAAGATTCTCCCTCTGCAGGCGAAAACTTAACGGCCCCGGCATACCCAATGCTAAGCAAGTCGATACAGTTTACGAAGGAACTAGTTACTTTCCGTCGCAAAAATGCGCTTTCTGACATAGGCCCGGCGACATAACACGCAACGGATATGGTCTTCGGTGGCGATTTTGGGCCTGTCCATTCTCGTGTGCGAAGCGAGTGGACGGTACCGGCTTAGGTGCTCTGTCGTGCAAGATAGCACCCCATCTGGATGACGTTGTCCGCAATCACGCCCAGGCCCACCCATCGCCGCATGCCCTCCAGCCCGGGATAGAAGCTACGACGTAACCCGTGTCTTCGTTTGAGCACACTGATTCGCCCCTCCGACCCCGTCCTCCACTTTTGATCCACCGGACCCCCAACGCTTGCCCCGCTTTCTCGTTCTTGCTCGAATAAAANNCTCGATCACGGCAGTAACAGAGTCGAGTCCTCGGGACGTTCGGCGAACACTTCAAAGTGGGTCACGATTTGGTTTTCCGCTTCCTGAATCTTGACCAGCTTGCCAAACTCGGTGGGCTTGCTCGCTTTCCCTTTGCGAATAATTTCCGTGTGCGGTTCGAACACGCTCACGATCTTTCCCGGCGACTTCGTGTCTCCGGCGAAAATCCGCAGTCGAGCCTGTTTCACCACTTGCCCTACCCGTCCCACCATGGTCTCCAGTGATTCCGCCAGGCCTTGCAAGGGGCTGCGGCGCCGGCGCGGGGCCTGCTTCACTTCCTCCAGCACCCTCTGCGCCTGATTCATTACTTTTCGCGTCAAGCTGAGAAGCTCCCGGTACTGCCGCTTCCGCCGCTCTTCTCCCCGTGGTCCCAGCAGTCGTGCCGATAAGGCAATCGCCAGAGTTCGCTTGCGTATGCTGCGCATCCGATCCCGTACCTTACTTTTCAATCCTCCCGACTTCGACTTGATCTTCCATCGTGCGCGTCAGTGCACGCGTCCCTCCCCCAACCAACTACT
>PMHI01000486.1:0-5726 GCA_003156615.1 Acidobacteriaceae bacterium
GGCGAACAGGAATGCCAGGCCGGAGGCTTGTTCCAGCCTGCGGTGAACTTGCATGGAAACGGCTTCGACATCGGAGAGCGGATAGGCGAGGCGGACGGCGCCCCCGGAGATGGGAGCGGCTACGTAAAGAAACGGAATGCCAATGGTCGCACTGCGCCGCTGGTCCACGCCGACGCGACCGGCGAGAGCGGCAGTGAATTCCTTGCGCTGGGCGAGATTTTCGGTTGCGCCCGGGCTCGATTCGGAATCAGCCAGCACCTTGCCGAGGGGATCGATGATGGTGACACGAGCGCCGGCGGCTTGCCCTTCCTGAGCGGCGATATCGACGAGGGAGTGGCCGCTGCGATCGGTTTCGACGCGGTGCGCCAGGAGCTGAGTCTTTTGGACGAGGTTGCGCTCNNGCGGCGAGGATCACGACCAGAAAGGCCGCCAGCAGCTTGAAAAAAATCCCGTTTCTCACTTCTTTCTCACTTTGGGGCCTCGAAGCGGTAGCCCGCGCCGCGCACGGTCTTGAGGTAGCGCGGGTTTTCCGGGTCCGGTTCGATTTTTTCCCGGATGCGGCGGACGTAAACGTCGACCGAGCGCGGGGTCACGTAGGAAGTGTCACGCCAAACGGAATCGAGAAGATGATCGCGGGAAAAAACGCGCCCCAGGTGGCGGGCAAAGTAATCGAGCAGGCGGAACTCGGTGGCGGTGGTGGAAACGGTTTGTCCGCGGACCGTGAGGGTCATAGCGGCGGGGTCGATGGCGATGTCTCCGACCATGAGCGGGCTGGGCGGAAGCGGGCGCTCAAAGCGGCGGAGCACGGCCTTGACCCGGGCCACGAGTTCGCGCGGGCTGAAAGGCTTGACGATGTAGTCGTCCGCTCCGATCTCGAGACCGAGGACGCGATCGGCTTCGCCGCTCTTGGCGGTGAGAAAAATCACCGGCACGGAAGCGAGGCCTGGAGTTTGGCGAACCGTGCGGCAGAGTTCGAGTCCGTCTTTGCCGGGGACCATGATGTCGAGCACGAAGAGCGCCGGGCACTGGCGCTCGGCGTCGATGACCACGTTGGAGCCGTTGGGATAGACACGCACGGCAAAACCGTCGTTCTCCAGGTGGTGGCGAACGAGGCGGGAAATATCGGGATCGTCTTCGACNNAGTTACGAGTACCTAGCACCGAGTAGGGAGTGTGGGGTGTGGAGCGTGATTTTTATCGGATTGTAACAATCAGGTTGGCGGCGGCGTCAAGCAGGAAGCGGGTCTTGGGCGGGATGACGGTGGTGGCGCTGTATTCGGTGATGATCGCGGGCCCGGAGTAAGTCTTGCCGGGTTTGAGCGTGTCGCGGGAGTAGATTGCGGCAGGGAGTTTCTTGCCATCGAAGAGGACGGGGCGTTGGGGCGTGGAAGACGGGCCGAGCCTGGCTCGGCCTGGATGGTCGAGAGCCTGCCCTGAGCTTGTCGAAGGGGCGGCCGTCCCCACCTGGGCTCGAGCGGCTCCGAGTAGCGGTGATTTCTCTACGGCGCGGAGGCGGAGGGTTACCAACTCGAGTTCGCGGGTGGGATGGGCATAGCCGTAGCGGCGGTGGTGTTCTTGCTCGAAATCAGTGAGCAGATGCCGGGTGAAGGGAAGGTTCAGTTCGTATCCCTGGCCGCGGTAGCGGATGTCGACGCTGCGCTGGTAGTGAACTCTTCCCGGCCAAGCTTCGTCGTGAAAATCTTTCGTAGCTCGTTTCTCGAGCGTCGAGAATTCGCGATCCAGTCGCGCGGCCGGGAGTTTGCCCGCAAGTCGCCACAGCACAGTGCGGGAGTAGTCTTTGACGACGTCGCTCACCAGAATGCCGACAGCGGAAAGCGCGCCGGGAAGTGCGGGCACGATCACGCGGGGGATGCTGAGGGCTTCGGCAAGGGCGCAGGCGTGGAGGCCTCCGGCGCCACCGAAGGCTACCAGGGCGAAGTCGCGGGGATCGCGGCCGCGCTCGATCGAGACTACGCGGATGGCTTTCTCCATGGTGGCGTTCACCACGCGGACTACGCCGGCGGCGAAACGTTCGAGAGTGAGCGGACTTCCTTGCCGCTGCAACCATTCTCGAGTGACGCGGCGGGTGCGATCGAGATCCAGAGCGAAGTCGCCGCCGAGGAAGCGGGTGGGCTGCAGGCGGCCTAGTAAAAGGTTGGCGTCGGTGACCGTGGGTTCGGTGCCGTGGCCGTAGCAGATAGGGCCGGGATCGGCACCGGCAGATTCAGGGCCTACCCGAAGAATGCCCGCGGTGTCGAAGCGGGCGAGCGAGCCGCCGCCTGCGCCTACGGTGTGAATGTCGAGCATAGGGACGCCGATGGGGAGCCCGGCGACTTCGGCGTGGCTGGCGGTGGTGATGGCGCCTTCGACCAGGGAGACATCGGTGGATGTGCCTCCCATGTCGAAGGCGATGATGCGCCTGAAGCCGCTGCGGCGGGCGCTGGCGGCGGCGCCGACAACTCCTCCGGCGGGGCCGGAGAGGACAGTACGGACTGGTTCACTGGCGGCGGCGGCCAGGGGGGTGATGCCACCGCTCGATTGCATCAGGAAGATTCGTGGCGGGCGCCGAGGTCCCTCGGTGGCGAAAGCCCCCAACTTCTTGTGCTGTCTCAACCCAGCGCTGAAGCGCTGCCCCACCCTCGGCCCTTCGTTTTCCGCGCGCAGTTGCTCCTTCGAAACCTTGAGTTGTCGCGCACGCTGCTCTAGATTTTCCAGGTAACGCTGCATGACTGGTTGGAGGTAGGCGTTGATTACTACGGTGGAAGTGCGCTCGTACTCGCGGAATTCGGGGAGGATCTGGTGAGAGATGGAGAGTGGAACGCCGATGAACTTCAGGGCCGCCGCGGCCGCTTGCTCGTTTTTTGGATTCGCGAAGGAGAACAGTAGCGAGATGGCGATGGACTCGGGCTGCTTGCTTGCAATCTGGGCGGCTAGCGCTTGCAAGTCCGCGGGCGAAGGTGAGGCGAGGATTTCGCCATCGCTGGCGGTGCGTTCTTCGATGCCGAAGCGGAGATCGGCGGAGACTAACGGCTCGACCCGGTCGAAGAAGAAGTCGTAGAGCTGGCCGCGGGCCTGGCGTCCGATCTCTATGGCGTCCTCGAATCCGGCGGTCGAGACTAAAGCGGTGCGGGCGCCTTTGCGTTCGAGCAGGGTGTTGGTGCCGACGGTGGTGCCGTGGAGAATTATGAGTTCGCCTTCGTGGGGCATTTTGCTCAGCGCTTCGACGATGGCTTGGGAGGGATCGGCTGGAGTGGATAAAACTTTCAACATGCGGAGGCGGCCGGTCGCGTCTACCCATACGCAGTCGGTGAAGGTGCCGCCGGTGTCGATGGCTACGCGGAGAGGTTGGGGGCGGCGGGGCATGGAGTTGAATTCGGAAAATTAGGGTAACATTTGCGGCATATGAGATATGCATTTCTTGTCGAAACCTACGCCACCGAGCGGGTGAAGGTGGTCAGCGTGTGGAGCGAGTTCCGGGACAAAGATCTTTTGATGCGTCCGCGGGAGGGCGATGGGCGAGGGCGCAGCGCGCTGGAACAGATGGTGCATCAGTGCGTGAGCGAAGACCTGTGGTTCCGCAATATGCTGGGAATTGATGTGGGCGCGCCTCCGCTGCCAAAGCTCGAAACGCGGTTGGAGTTCATGGGACGATACGCCGAGGACAGCGGAAAGCGACTGGCGGCGTTGCTCGAAAAGGACGAGGCGTGGTGGGAAGAGCAGGTGAAGTTTTTCGATGTGCAGCGGTCGCGGGCTTGGGTGATGACGCGGCGCATGACGCACACGTCGCATCATCGGGGCCAATTGATGGCCATGCTCCGGATGCTGGGACGCGATGTACACAGCAATTACGGACCGACCGCGGATACGGGCGGACTGATGCAGAATCATGCGCCGACCATTTATGCGTATTCGAGTTTGGAGGCGCTATTCGCGGGAGAGAATGCTGGGGGCGCGAAGGCTCGATTGCCAGGAGTGGGGGAGAAAGCGGTGACGGAAAGACCAGGATAGAGTCGCGACCAAGCGGCGCGGGCAACTCGCCACGCGCCACTCATTTCTTGCTCGGCCTTTTAACCCTTGGTGGTGAAGGCTAACGTCAGCAGCGTTTTCTGTTCTACTTCGTGGGCCTTTGCGCTGCCCGTGGCAGGGCTTGCGCTGGAGCTGCGTTTTACGGAGAGCACGTGGCGGGCGCCGGCTATGCGCTGGAGACGTGGGAGCATGTTGAATAATGCACCCATGTTGGCAGGCTCTTCCTGCACCCAGACGATGTCGCCGGCTTCGCCGTGGCGGGCAAATTCGGCGGTTAGTTCTTTTTCCGGGAAGGGATAGAGCTGTTCGAGAAAGACGATCGCCGTGGAGTTGTCTTTTCTCCTTTTGCGCTCGGCTTGGAGTTCGTGGCCGATCTTGCCAGTACAAACCAGGATGCGGTCCGCTTCTTCGATTTCAGTGTCGGGGAGTACGTTCTGAAAATTCTTTTGGCTGAAGTCCGCGATGGGCGATGAGGCGTCGGCATGGCGGAGCATGCTTTTCGGCGTGAAGACTACGAGCGGTTTGCGCCAGTGGCGCAGGGCCTGGCGGCGGAGCAGATGAAAATATTGCGCGGCGTTGGAAGGCTGCGCGATCTGAATGTTGTGTTTCGCGGCGAGCTGGATGAANNAGGCCGGAGAGCAGATTCCACTTGGCTTCGCCGGCGGAGATGAACTGGTCGATGATGGCCTGCGCGACGTTCACAAAGTCGCCGAACTGGGCCTCCCAGAGAACCAGCGCTTCGGGATAGTCGCGGCTGTAGCCGTATTCGAAGCCCAGCACGCCCGGTTCGGAAAGAGTTGAGTTGTGGATTCCGCAACGGGTCTGGCCGGGTGCTATGTTTTCTAGCGGCACGTATTCGTTCTCGTTTTCGATATCGATGAGAACCGAGTGGCGCTGGTTGAAAGTGCCGCGGCGGGAATCCTGGCCGGACAAGCGAACCGGGACGCCGGCTTTTACCAGGCTGGCAAAGGCGAGGGCTTCGGCCATGCCGTAATCGACGGGGCGTTTGCCGGCGCCCATCTCGGCGCGCTGTTCGAGGAGCTTCTTTACTTTGGGATGAATATGGAAGGCCTCGGGATAAGTGGTCAGATGATTTGTGAGTTCGGCTAATTCTTCCGTCGACAGTCCGGTTTCTACTTCAAATTCTGGCTTGTGGCGGCCTCCGTAGTATTGGTCCCAATAGGTGGGCAAATCCCGCATCAAAGGCTTCTTGGTGACCTTGCCGGCATCTTTCTGCGCAGATTCGAACTCGGCCTTGATGGCGGCTGCCTGGGCTTGGGCGTCGGTGGCTCCGATGTCGTCGGCGTAAATTTCCCATAGCGGCGGATGCTCTTTAATCTTTTTGTAAAGCAGTGGCTGGGTGATGGTCGGATCGTCGACCTCGCTGTGGCCGTGGCGGCGGTAGCCGATGAGGTCGATGACCACGTCGGTGCCGAATCGATAGCGGTATTCGGTAGCGAGGCGGGCCACACGAACCACGGCGTCCACATCTTCCCCGTTGACGTGGAAGATCGGAATCGACTGGCGGCGGGCTATGCAGGCGGCAAAGCGCGTGGAATGCTCTTCAAGATAGCTGGTGGTGAATCCAAGTAGATTGTTGACCACGATATGAATGGTGCCGCCGACGGTGTAGCCGGGAAGGTCGGCGTAGTTCATGGTTTCGGCGAGGATGCCTTGTCCGGCGAAAGCGGCATCGCCGTG
>PMHI01000486.1:5793-7443 GCA_003156615.1 Acidobacteriaceae bacterium
AAGATTTCATCGGGAGGCCGCTTGGCGACGTGAGCGATCACGTTGAGGCGGCCGCGGTGGCTCATGCCCATGACAAGTTCAGAGCCGCCGAGGCGGGAGCCGGTATCGAGAATTTCATCTACCAAGGGGATCAGCGCAGTGACGCCTTCGAGCGAGAAGCGCTTGCTGCCGAGGTAACGCTGCTGCATGACCTGCTCGAAAATATCCGCACGGATAAGCAGGTCAAGAATGCGCTGCTGATCTGGTTGAGGAGGCTCGGATTCCATTTGCGCGTAGATCCAGCGGCGGCGTTCGGGGGTGTAGATGTGGTTGATTTCGATGCCAATGGTCGAGGAGTAGATGGCGCGGGCTTCGCGGGCGTACTCGCCTTCGATTTGCAACTCCGGAGTGGGGCGCGGCCGCAGAAAGCCGAGGGGATCGAGGTCGCCTTCAAGATATCCCCATTGACGAAAAGCGCTGAACACGCGTTCGCGCTCCGGGTTGGAGCCATTGTTGGCCGACGGCTCGATCACGGCGGCGCTGGAGGTCTTAGATTTTGGGGTAGCCATAGGGAGTTCGTTACTAGGATAAAGGATGCGCGGCGGGATCGGGAGATTCGGGTCATGGAAAATTGAACTGGCGGAGAAGCCGGGACAACTCCGGGACCATTTGGCGCTGCCTCTCCATGTAAAAAGCCGACCAGGGATTCATCCCTGATCGGCGGTTGAAGTTGACTTGCGCCGAAACGAGTCCAGGCGATTTGGGGGCTGCACCTATCTGAAGTCGAACGCCTCAAACAGGTCACTAATCGCCGGTCCGTTCACGGGAACGTAGGGGTTGCCCGCCTTCGCCACCGGATTGGGGAAATTGTCGCGGCTGCGGTAAGAGATGGTGCCGATCTTCCAGTTCCTCTCGATGAATTTGTCGATGGAGATGTGGTCGGAGTAGTTGTGCGTGACATGGCCACCGGTCGAGTACTTGGAAACCACCAGCAGCGGGATGCGCGTGCCGTCGCCAAAAAAGTCCAGCGGCTGCACGTAGCCGGAGTCATAGTAGCCGCCGCCTTCATCGAAAGTGATGAAGATCGCGGTATCGTCCCAATACGGCGAATTCTGGACCAGGTCGACGATCTTCTTCGTGTACAACTCGAACACGTTGAGCTTCGAAGACGAGGGGTGGCCATCGGAGTAACCGCTGGGTTTGGTTATCGAAACCGCAGGTAAGGTTCCTTGGCTGATATCCGAGTAGAGGTCAACCACATCCTTCATGTGCGCTGCCACCTGATCCGGGTGCGCCATGATGGACGTGTCGTACTGGAACGGGTTGCAGATGTTGCAATATTCGTCGGCATTCGGCCCATTGGTTCCATAGTTAAGCTGGTATGGGTCGGGGACATAGTTGTTCCACTGATCGCCGTAGTATTTCCACGAAATACCGCTAGCGTTCAGGTCATCGCCGATGCTGGGCGTCGACACAGGAGGAATCGTGAACGGCGTGTTGGAGGGATTCTGATCGATATAGGCATTTTTGCCGTCGCCGAAGTATCCCGGGTTGTAATTGTTCAGCAGGTAATAGTGACCGGGTTCGCAATGCGGATCGACGCCCAGAGACTTCAGATGGCTCACGACCGGGCCGACGCCGGGCTGTGAGGTATCCGAGCAATCGCTATAC
>PMHI01000494.1 GCA_003156615.1 Acidobacteriaceae bacterium
CGCAATGTGCCGCAGTCAGAGGTAGTCATGCGCGCTGGTGATTTGCACCTTACCGAAGATGAAGTCAACGAAATCGAGGCATTCGCCGAGACCGCGGCGTAAAAGGTGTACGTAAGCAGAAGCACTGATGAGAAGCCGGATGTAAGCACGCTCCATTTTATTTGCTGCTAGCAGTCGCATCGTTGAGGGCTAATCGTGGTTTGTGGTTTGGTGTCAGCCAAGCCACTGCGGGTTGGCGACGGTGCCGTCAAAGTGGTGAGTTGTTTTGTAGAGTTCGAACTGGCCGGCTTCCGCCGCCTTTGCCGTCTTGGCGAGAAGAGTGGCTACCCGGAAGAGTCCATCGGCTGAAACGTCCGGGCGGCCTGGAGGGCTTGCTGAAGGATCGGAAGCGAATCACAGCCCGTGATGACGACGCTGGTGGGAAGATTCATCGCATAGTGTAGACACTCGATCGGGGTAGCGGTCTTGCTATCGAGTATGAGATGGTCGCCCATGGGTTTCATGCCGAGAACACCGACACCGTCCTTGGTCAAGGCTGGCAACACTTTCTCTTCGAAACTGGTGAAGTGGGCGTCCATAACGTTGAGAGGCATCTGGACGGCATCGAACGCGAAGCCATGTTGTGCGGCGGTGGCCAGCATCTTTAAGTGAATGTCTGGACTCTTGTGGCCTGTGAAGCCGACAAAACGGACCTTGCCCGCTTTCTTCGCTTCCTGGACGACCTCAATCGCTCCCCCTTCGGCGAAAATGCGATCCGGATCAGAATCGCGAATCACTTCATGGAACTGGAGTAAGTCAATTCGATCCGTCTGCAACCGCCGCAACGATTCATTGATTTGAGTCCCGGCAGCGGTCTTATTTCGGCCATCGATCTTGGTCATCAAGAAGGCTTTCTGGCGATAACCATCGCGCAGCGCTCTGCCCATTCGAATTTCGCTCTCTCCGTCGTTGTAGTCCCAGCAGTTATCGAGAAAATTGATTCCTTCATCGATTCCGGTGCGAATGATGCGAATGCTCTCGTCGGGATCGCTCTGATTGCCCAGGTGATACCCACCGAGCCCGATAAGCGAAACCCTTTCGCCGGTGCGGCCCAGAGTTCGATAGGGAATTTCGTTCTTGCTGTCCGGCTTTGCGGCAGCATTGATCCTTCCGGCNNTGATTGATTCGAGTCGCTATCGCTCGGAGTCATCGCTAGTCCTCCTGTGCAGTTGCAGAAGCGAGCGTTCTCAGTAAATACTATTCCTTAAAGCGCCTAACCCAGGCCCATCTGCCTGACCTCGCCTTGTCTTCGACGAGCCCAGGCATACAAAGCGGACTTGTCAGGAAGCCAACTCCTTAATACCAGTGAGTTCCAGGTATTCTTTCTCAGACAGCTGTAAAGATGCCGACTGCACATTTTCCGCAAGATGTGCGACTGAGGAAGTCCCGGGGATGGGCAGCATAATCGGGGACCGTTTCAGCAACCACGCCAATGCAATCTGGATTGGCTTTACTTTGCGAGCCTTCGCAATTCCTTCCAGCAGCCTGCCGGCCACGCGCCCTGCCCCCAGAGGGAACCAAGGGATGAACGCGATCCCATTGCGCTCGCAATAATCCACGACATTGTCCCATTCGCGATCGGCGAAACTATAGCGGTTCTGGACCGACACGATCGGCACGATCTTCCGCGCCCGTTCGATGTGTTCCACCGTGACGTTAGACAGCCCAACCAATCGGATCTTCCCCTCTGTTTTCATGTTCGCCAGAGTTTCAATCGACGCGTCGAGAGGCACCACCGGATCGGGAATGTGCAACTGGTAAACGTCGATCCGGTCGAGGCCCAGCCTCTTCAGGCTGCCTTCCACCGCCTCGCGCAAGTGCGCCGGGCTGGCATCGTGCGTCCACTGGTTCGGCCCAGGTCGATTCCAGCCACCCTTCGTCGCGATGACAAGGTCTTTGGGGTAAGGCGCCAGCGCATCGGCGATCATCTCTTCGCTGACATTGGGACCATAGGAATCAGCTGTATCTATGAAGTTGACGCCCAACTCGATGGCGCGGCGAAGGACGGCGACTGCACTTGCGGGATCCTTCGGTGGCCCCCAGATCCCGTCGCCCGTCAGGCGCATCGCCCCGAAGCCAAGGCGATTGACAGCGAGTTCATCGCCGAGTGCGATCGTTCCGGCGCTCGCCGCGGACAGACTTACTGTTCCGGTTTTCTCTGTCATAGTTCAACCCCCAAAATCCTCTCTGTTAATTCGATGAGCGAAGTTCTATTCAGCTTCAATTTCCTGAGCCACAGAAGCGGCTGTCGACTACATCAGTCCGACAAGCGCTAACCCGGACCACGCACTATCATACCGGCGCGACCGTCGGGGTGTCAGGGCCGAGGTTTTTTCGTAAACAAGTCTTCTGCACCGGCATAATCAGTTGCCCCTGGCTAAAGCATCCTTAATCGCACAATTGCTGCTCACTTGAGAGTGAATGCCTGGGTGCCATTGGTTTGCGCCGTACCGCCATTGAGTGTTGCTCCGGCTGGAATATAAATGGTGTCGCCCACGACCGCGGCCCCGGTGCCGTGGACAGACATCGGCATTGGCGTCAGCTCTGCCCAAATATCAGCCGCGGGATCGTAGACTTCGCCCTGATTGAAGGTTCCACCCAGTTTTTCTCCGCCGAAAACAAACATCTTGTTATCCATGACCGTCACAGCCATTCCGCTTCGGGCCGTTGGCATTGGCTTGACAGATTTCCACGAATTGGTGGCGGGATCGTAAACATCGAGCAAGTTCGTGTTGTATTCAAAGGTGTTGAATCGGCCCCCGACCGCATACAACTTGCCGCCAATTGCGACCAAGCCCATGTGATCGCGACCCTGGGGCAAAGGAGCCGACTCGCTCCAGCGATTAGTTGCAGGATCGTACACCCGATGTGTTCCCACGCTTAAACGGTCACGGCCGCCTACTGCGTGGATTTTGCCATCGAGAATCGCCACGGAAACGGAACCGAGCGGCGTCGGCAGCGGCGCTAGCTCTTGCCAGGAATTGGTGGCCGGATCATATACAGAAACGTCTGGCACGGCTAACTTGTTTTGTTCTACGAATCCACCGATACAGTAACCTTTGCCCTTGAGTCCTACCGCGCCAACATGATTCAAACCTCGCGGCATGGGAGCACGGATGCGCCAAAGATTTGTCGCTGGGTCGTATTCCTCGTTCAGAGGCTGGTCCACGAAGCCATCGGCGTACCCGCCCAATACATAAACTCTGCCTCCAGCCTCCGTCACCGCTACCTCCCCGCGTGCGTGCGGGAGGGAATCCCGATAATGCCACTGTCCTGCTCCCTGTTGCGGTGGCGTCTCCGGACCACTTGTTCCCGCCCGATGCTGTTGCGACGCACAGAGCCCGACCAAAAACAATACGAGGAATGTCACGAACTGAACTCTGTGCATGCTCCTCTGTAGCGGTCGTGCCGATTCAATGCCTAACAAGAATAGGAAACTCTTCGAAAGGAGTTCACTCCGCCGCCGATGTGTCATTGCGTTCTTCCTGAACTTGGGAAGTTCTGCTTAGCCGAAGTGCAAAACAACCATCGATCATCCAACGCCATTATTTTTGCCTCCACACGATTCACGGTGCGAAGTCTTGAACCCGTGCGCTGACCAGCTTCCCCCGGTGCCAGACGGCCTCAATGTTATGAATGTTGCTTATTTGCGCGATCGGGTTTCCATCTACGACGATGATGTCCGCCAATTTCCCAGGCTCCAGAACCCCGCGATCATCTAGATGGAGCAAGGACGCGGCATTTGCGGTAGGGACATGGATCGCTTGCAAGGGCGTCAAACCCGCCTCCACCAGTAATTCCAATTCTCTATGTTCAGCAAAACCAGGGATGCGGACAGCCATAGCTCCCGAGTCTGTTCCAAATCCGATGTTTACTCCTGCATCGTAAAGAATCTTTAAATTGCGCTCGTTCGTGAGGACAGATGCCTTGGAGGTTTCAACTTGTTTCTGGTTGCCCAAAATCTTTGCGCGCCAATCAGGATCGTTGAACTCGTCAGCCAGGGCCGGTTGCAACGCGTGAACTAGAAATTGATTCTTGAGCCATTCCGGTTTCTCCGCGTAAATATAGCTAGACTCATCCAGATCGATGGTCGCGATGTACCAGATGGAATGGCTTTTCATGAGACCGACAAACTCGGCGTCCACTGGCTGATCGCGCACTCCATGGGCAATGATGTCGACGCCGCTCTTCGCCAAAGATTTGGCATCGGAAAGATAGTAGATGTGCGCTGCTACCCGCAGTCCCAGTCGGTGCGCTTCCTTGATTGCCGCACCATACACTTCCGGCGGCATCTTAACTCGCAGGCTTCCATGGAAATCGTCAATCCACACTTTGATCAAGTCAGGTTTGCGAGTTGCCATTTCGTCAATGGCTTGGACCGCCTGCTGCGGGCTTGCTACGCGATACAGTTGGCTCTCCGGCAAGGTGAAGGCGGGCGGGGCACCATTTGGAATGCCAATTCCGCGGTCCGCACCGAACAGATCGGCCCCGGGCAACGCGCCCGAATGCAATCGAGGCCGCAGTTCGTAGAACAGATCGTTATTCAAGCCGAGAGCAGTCACCGTGGTAACGCCGTATACTTCATACTGGCGCAGCTGTCGCAGAATGTTCGGCTGGTTGTAATTCTGCGGGGCAGTCCCGACTCCATCGACTTGCCCGACGTGAGAATGGTCGGAGATCAGACCAGGGAGTACCGTCTTACCGCGGTAATCGATCACTCGTGCCGATTTTGGCCACGACAGCTTTCCCACCACGCCCACGGAAACAATACGGTCTCCCTTGATGACGATTGAGGCGTGCTCGAGCGGCGGGGTGCCCCTTCCATCAATCATCAGAACGTCTTTCATGACGATGGTCCCCTCCGGTAGTGCTGATTGCGCACCCGCAGAGCGCAGCAGAAAGAACAGGGAGGTCATAAGGATGGAGATTGCGGCAAGGGATCGACGAATCTCTCTGCTTTCTATTTTCGACATCTTAAGGACTCCGTTCGTCTAGCGTCGCACCCTGCCCGGCGACGAGCCAACTTGCTTGCCGGTCTCAAGGTCTTCAAAGAGGTTCATTTCTAGAGCAAGGCTAGGTGTCGATCAATCCGTACCAGTTGCTACCGATTCTATCCTCGACCGCTCTTTTCTGGTTAGCTCACAGAACCTCTTTCCCCTTCGCGGTTCCGCACTCGCGGGGTAGGGTTGCCAACGGTACCAAGATCCTCGATTCGAAGCGATCTGTGAAGCGGCGAGCCGGCCGAGAACGCGCTTCGCTTCGCTTGCGCACGAAACGAGCACGCTTGGTAGCTGATGGCGAAGCCGATCGACTTGGGATCGACCGCGGCCGAAATCCCATGGCCCTCGCACGAAGCCTACAAGCCTCCGCGGGAAT
>PMHI01000184.1 GCA_003156615.1 Acidobacteriaceae bacterium
CGGCCATGAGCGCGCCGAAAGTGAGGTTGTAGTCGATGTATTCGTTGCCATCGAGGTCGCGGAACTTGCTGCCGCTGGCTTCTTTCACAAAGATAGGCCAGGGATCGTAATGGCGATAGTTGCTGGCCACGCCGAGCGGAATTCGTTTGAGGTTTTTCTTGTAAGCTTCGGCGGATTTGGGCGTGCGACGTTCGAAGGTTGCGAGCTCTTTCTGTAGGTCGGGATACATCAGGTTCTCCGAGAAAACTCAGGCCGGAAGCATTTCTTGGTTAAGCCGCGGGCCATTAGAATGCCGGAACGGCGGGCCGTCCGGGTGTGCTTCTTAGTTTAGTCCTTCGCGCTAGAAAAAGAATTTCAAAGCAAATTGCAAGAGCCGGGGATCTCCGGCTTGCGTGATCTTGCCAAATTCCGTTGCCCCATCCGAAAAGTGGCCGTCCGGATTCGAGAAGTTCGTACGGTTGAAGACGTTGAAGATTTCTGCGCGCAACTGCACGTACCTGGTTTCGGTGAGGGCGATCTTCTTGTGAACCGAGAAGTCCCAATCCGCAAGTCCCGGGCCGCAGCAGAGCGTCCGCTGTGTGCCATTGTTGAATTGGCCCAGTGGGGGATCCTGGAACTGATTGTAGTTGAGATAGAAGCCTCCCGTTTGCTTGGGATTCTGGATCTGCAGGGGCCCACTCAGACTTGGCGCCTCGGTGCCCAGGAAGAACAAGCTATTGATCAGTTCGTTGTCGTCCTCGGTATCGAGACGGATGGGAAATCCACTCTGGAACTGGGTTATGCCGGATACCTCCCAGTCATCCAGCACTTTGCCGGTAAACCCACTGTATTTGCGAATGGGCAACTCCCAATCGTAGCTGACCACGAAGCGCTGCTTGGAGTTGAACAGCGAAAGAGCGCGGCTGGCGCGGAAGTTGAACGGATCGAGCGTTTCCTCGAAGGTGGAACCGTCGTCGATCGACTTGCTAAAGGTGTACGCGGCCTGGAATTGCAATCCATGGGAGAAGCGTTTCTGGAGCATCATCTCCAGCGCGTTGTAGTTGGAGTTGGCAATGGTGTCTTCGGCGAATACGTCGTCGAAGACGGGAACCCCGTCGAACGGGCAGCCGGTGCCCAGTGCCTGCCCAAGGTAGGGATTACAGTTGGGCGACGAATAGGGACGGAGGCCGACTAAGTTGAGGCCATTGGGAGCGACTGAACCAATAGAAGTGCCGGCCGGGATGACGGCTGGGCCCTTCGGCCCGTAGGGAACGTGGAAGCCTCCTGGAGGAGCAACCGCGTTGGGTGAAATGATGTATTGAGTGTCTTCGTCGGTTGGCGCGCAGTCCGCATTGACGCCGAAAGAGGTGACATTGCTCGCATTGGCAGCCGAAACGCTCATGATATCCAGACAGGTCTGCGGGACGGAAGGATTGATGTCGTGAGTAGCCAGCAAGCGATGGCCTTGCGACCCGACATAGCCGATCTGAAACATCGTGCTATTGCTTAATTCACGCTGGATGGTCAGGTTGTATTGAGTGGTGTACTGCGAACGCAGGTGGGGTCCAAATTCTCCGTAAAGAAGGATTGGACGAAACAAGGACAAATCGGTGGACGCGCCTTTCGTGGGCGTGATAATTCCGCCGAAAGGATTAGGGGTTTGGAAGTCACCCTGATTGATATACGGAGTGTTAAAAAAAACATCGGAGAGCGAGGAACTGCCGCCGAAAGGAGGTTCGGCGCCGAACTGGGCCAGCACCAGCTCTTCAATCGGGTTGTAGAAAAGACCCCAGCCGGCGCGAATGCTGGTTTTGCCGTTGCCGCCGAACAACTTTGCCAACGGACCGCTCGAGAAGTTTGGACTGTAGGCTATGCCAAATCGGGGGGCGAAAGACTTGTAGTAAGTTGAAGTCATTCCGGCGGGGACGCCGGCATCCCCCGGAACCACCAAGCCGGTGGGTTCCGTGCCGGTGTTGGCACAGGTGGGATTCGCTACGCCCAGACTCGTCCAGTAGTTGTAGCTCGCTCCGGGGCCGGTCATGTTGATTCCACATGGGTAGACGGTGGAATTCTGCCCCGGACGGAAGGTCTCGACGTGGCCGCTAATGTCGACCGGTGGAGGACTGAATTCCCAGCGCAGGCCATAATTCACCGTCAAGTTGGGCTTCAACTTCCAACTGTCCTGGACGAAGGGATAGGCCGCAGTGCTGCGAACATCCTCGCGCTGGCCGGAGCCTTGAGTATAGGCATCCGCCAGCCCCAGAAGGAACTCGGCATATTGGTCGCCATCGCCAGGAACAATCGCGTTGGGGCCGCTATTGTCGAATGTGTATTCGCCGTTGAGGTCGAAGTAGTAAAACTGATCGAAGCGGGAGCGGCGGATGTCCACGCCGAACTTAAAAGTGTGGTTACCCTTCACCCAAGTCAGGCCATCGGACCACTGAAAACTATTCCCCACCTGAGGCAAGAAGCCCTCGAAATTATTGCCAAACTCAGCGCCACCCGAAATATCGACGAAAGGAACGCCGGTGAGGTTGGAGGGAAGTCCTGGGGTGATGCCGTAGGAGGGACTGGTTCCAAACTGGCCCTGGATAGAGTTCGGCCCACTGCTCGAGTCAGACATGCCGGTGAAACAAAAAGCAGCGGCGGCCCCCGTGCACGATGAGGTCAGGGCGTTCGTAGTTTGGTTCTTCAGGAACCCGAGCTCACCCTCACGCATGTAAGTGAAGTGGGCCTCGTTCACGAGCGTGTTGCTGATGGTCCAGTTGTGGGAGAAGTTCCATTGCTGGAACCGCTCATTGACATAGTTTCCAAAGCCAGGAACGTTAGCACCCGCTTCCTCGAAAGTGTTATAGGGCTGGAGCTGACGAGCGTCGTTGAAGTAGTAATAAGCCGTGAAGTTCTGATGGTCATTGATCTTGTGATCGAAGCGGACAGTAAACTGATCTTCATTGTCTGTCCCCACGGGGATGGCCTGATATTCGTTGGTTCCGCTATTCGCCACGGGAACGAATTGCTGCAGTAGGTTGGCGGCCACGGGGTCCTGGCAGGCCGCCGGGATCACATTGTTGGGAAAGACTTGGTACCAGTCAATGGTTGGTGTACCCGAGGTGTCATCGGTCGGAAGGTTGGCAATCCCGCCTGGCGGTAGCCCCAATGCCTGATCACAGGTCTGCCCTCCCGGACCGTTGGCCCGGCCGTCCAGAGCCTGGGCCACGAGCGGGCTTGTGATGCCGTAAGCAGCGCCGGTAGTGGGATTGATTTGGTTAAAGCCTCCGGTACCGGAAAAGTCTCCTTGCTGAGCGTTTCTCTCCGCCGCGGTGGGGACGTTCACCAATGGTCCAGTTTCGCCGGCGCGGATCCGGCGTGCCTCATAAGAGAGGAAGAAGAAAGTGTGATCCTTTTTGATCGGACCTCCGAATGTGCCGCCGAACTGGTTCTGGTTGAGCTGCGGCGTGGAGGGGGCAGGGTAGCCGCGCGCATCCAGAACGGTGTTGCGGAAATATTCGTAGACATTTCCGTGGAAGGTATTGCCTCCGGACTTGGTGATCACGTTGACTACGGAGCCGGAGTTGCGGCCGTACTCGGCGTCGAAAGTATTGGTGATGACGCGAAACTCCTCGATGGCGTCTGGAGTGGGTTGAATCGTGGGCGTATTTACGAACTGATCGTTGGCGTCGCCGCCGTTGACGCTGAAGTTGTTGGAGCGGGTGCGGCCGCCGTTGACGGAGACTGAACCGGGATCAT
This sequence comes from Acidobacteriaceae bacterium, assembly GCA_003156615.1. The sequence continues at coordinate 3,727 of PMHI01000184.1, forward strand.
CGGAGCCGAAGAACAAGCTGCCGCTGGATCCAAGCTGGGCCTGCACGCCGGGTTGAAGCTGCAGGAATTGGTAGGTATCGCGGGTGTTCAGAGGCAGTTCGTTCACGGAGCGGTCGTTGATCACGGCGCCTAGCTGGGTGCTGGTGGTATCCACCTGAGGGGCTTCCGAGGTGACCTCCACGGTTTCCTGGGAACCACCGATTTGCAGGGTCGAGTTGAGAGTCACGACCTGATTGACGTCAACGATGACCCCTTTCTGAACATTTTTCTTAAACCCGGTCAGCTCAAACT
>PMHI01000534.1:0-306 GCA_003156615.1 Acidobacteriaceae bacterium
AACGGCGACGCCGATAAATGTGAGCGGGTCGGCCGGGCGCACGTCAAAAAGCAGCGTCGACAGAAAACGCGTCAACACCAGCGCTGCAGGAATGCCCGTGACCAAGCCGAAGAAGACAAGTTTCGCTGATTCCCCGATCACCAAAATCCGAACGCTGGCGGGAGTAGCTCCGAGCGCGATGCGAATGCCAATCTCGCGCGTGCGGCGCGAAACGGAATACGAAATCACGCCGAAGATTCCGACTGCGGCGAGGGCGAGGGCGATCGCGCTGAACAGGCCGAGAATCAGGGTGCGAAATCTGGGCTC
>PMHI01000534.1:351-2850 GCA_003156615.1 Acidobacteriaceae bacterium
CCAACGATTTCGCGCGAGGCGGGGCCATTCAATGGAAATCCGAAGAGCAGATGCCTGCCCAGGGGATCTTGATTTGGAAAATAGCGCCGGGCCAGCGCAATGCTTATCAAAGCGACTGGCGGAGACGATGGCGAATCACTTGAGGTGAATAATCTGCCGCGAAGCAGCGGAATCCCCATTACCGAGAAGTAGCGCGGGCTGGCGGTGACGTAGTCAGCGGTATTGGCCGATCCGGCGGGTAGGGGCGGATTGCCGGCAATCTCAAAGGGGAGATCAATCTGGCCATCCTTGATGGGCAGCGGAGCAGCGCATGCCGAGTCCTCGATTCCAGGCGCGGACTGAAGACGGGTCATCAATTCTGTCGCGAAGGCGTTCCATTGCTGTGGTGTGGAATATTGGAATTGTGGAAGGGACACCATCGCCTTTACAACGCCGTTCGGCTCAAAGCCGGGGCTGACCGCGCTAAGCCGGGTGAAGCTGCGCATCAGTAGTCCCGCCGCTACAAGAAGAACCAAAGCCAGCGCCACTTCGACGACGGCCAAGACGCTGCGAGCCCGCTGCGAGCTGGTTGCTTCTCCGGCGCGAGCGCCCTCCCTAAGATTTGTCTGCGGATCGGATTGAGCGGCGAACAGTACCGGCGCCAAACCGAATACAAAGCTGGCGGCCAGAGACAGAAGAAGGGCAAATCCGAGCACCGACCCGTCCACGCGAATGGCCTGGATTCGAGGCAATCCCGGAGGCAGAAGTGCGATAAGAACGGATACGCCAAAATAAGCGAGGAACATCCCAGCCGCGCTCCCGAAAATACCCAGGATGGCGCTTTCCGTGAGCAATTGGCGGGTGATACGGCGCTGAGGAGCGCCCAAGGCGATGCGAACCGCCATTTCCCTGGAGCGAGAGGTGGCACGGGTCAGCAGCAAGTTCGCAATATTGGCGCAGGCAATCAGCAGCACCAGGCCAACGGCGCACGACAGAATCAGCAAGGGGGATTTCACGTCTCCCACGATGGCCTGCCGGAGCGGCTGGACCTGCTGAATCATCCACCCGCTCTCGGCAGGAAACTCCCTGGCCAGGCGCGCCGTCATGATGTCCATTTCCGCCTTGGCCTGGGCGAAGGACACTTCGGGGCGCAAGCGCGCAAACACGGGCATCCAGTGGGTTTTTTGGGGATGTGTCATCCAGCCAGAAAACAACGGATCTTGTACCAAGGGTATCCAGAGCTGATCCGCCTGATCGAAGAAGGGCGTACGAAATTCCGCCGGCATGACGCCAACGACNNTCGACCGCGCTCACCATCGCCCGGGAGTAACGTGCGGCCCAGCAGAGGTTTGGTGTCGAAGACGGAAAAGAAATCCTGGGTGACAACAATGGTTCTCGCCTCGGAGGGCTCTCCGCGACCTGTCAGGGTGAGGGAGTGGCTGACCAGGCCGGCAATGGCGCTGAAGACGCGGCTGTTATCGTGTAATTCAAGCAGGCTGGGATAGGACATGCCGGCGTCGGTGATTCCCTGCTTCGGGTTGGCCTCAGGCAGTAACGCCAGCTGCCCGGGATTGGGATAGGGTAGCGGGCGGAACAGAACCGCGTTGACTACTGAAAAAATTGCGGCGTTGGCACCGATTCCGAGAGCGAGAGTCAAGATTGCGACCCCAGTGAAGCCCGGGGATTTGCGCAGCATGCGCAGGCCGTAACGCAAGTCCTGAATCAGCGTCCCCATATTGTCTCCTGTCTCGATGCCAAGCAGCACATCGGAGCCATCGTATCGCAACCGACGCGGGTCGCTCCAGCTGTTCGGACGGTTTCGAACGGGATTGCGGTTTGACCCGAGAATGCGAAAATTCTGATGCTTTCCATCGAAATTATGCATCCATATATTCCGAAAGTAAGTTGACGTGCTTCGAGGACTCGGCCTAGCATGCTTAATAGCATGATGTGTTTCAGCAATCTTCGCCAGATATGCGCGTGTGCATGTTGTTGTTGTTGTGCATGCGTGTGCTCTGGCGCAGGGAGGCTGCTGACCTAGAAGTTTCATAGCATTCATCAGCACTTATCACCCGCCGCCAGAGAGCATCTGGCGGTGGGTTTTTTTTGTGGCAAATCAGCCTGGGGAAATCAGTTTATGGCAAGTCCGTTTATGGCAAGTCCGGTCAAAGAAACCAAAGCGCAGAAGTCGGAGCGCTTGAAGCGGGCGATGAATCCATGGGACGGCCTGGCCGAGATTCGCCGCTTCGCACGGGAAGGCTTCGACTCGATTCCCCCGGAGTGGATTGGGACGTACTTCCGCTGGTGGGGAGTCTACACGCAGGGTGACGGCGCGGGAGTGCTTGGCGGCAAGGATGGCCAAGGACTGGCGTTGCCGTTCTTTATGGTGCGGATTCGAATTCCCAACGGCTTGTTGCGCTCGGACCAACTGCGAACTATTGCCGAACTCACTCGCCGCTATGCGCGCGGCGTCGCCGATCTCACGGTGCGGCAAAACATTCAGTTGCACTGGGTCACGAT
>PMHI01000534.1:2893-3523 GCA_003156615.1 Acidobacteriaceae bacterium
CCGAGTTCTACAACCTGCCGCGCAAGTTCAAGATCTCCATCACGGGATGCCGCATCTGGTGCCCGTATCCGGAGATCAACGATATCGGCATGACCGCGACCGAGCGCGTGGTTCATGGAAACTCTGAGGTTGGGTTTGGCTTACGCGTGGGCGGCGGACTTTCCACCGAGCCCTACCTGGGTGCGCCGCTGAATGCCTTCGTGCGCTGGAACCAAGTTCTGCCGGTGATCAGAGGAATTGCCGAACTGTTTCGTGACTCCGACCAACTGCGCGAACACCGCGAGCGGGCGCGGCTGAAGTTTCTCTTCTTGCGGCATGGCTGGACGCCGCAGGACTTCCAGCAAGAGCTGGAGCGGCGGATTGGATTTCAGCTCGATCCGGCCGAGCCCGAGCAGCCCCCGGCAGACGTCTACCGCGATCACATCGGCATCCACGCGCAAAGACAGCCTGGGCTTTGCTATGTGGGGGCAACGGTGCTGCGAGGCAGGATCACGCCCGAACAAATGCAGGCCGCGGCCGATCTGGCCGAGCGCTTCGCGAGCGGCGAATTGCGCACCACGAACATGCAGAATTTGCTGATCATCAACGTCCCCCGCCTGCAGGCGGACGAGTTGGCCAAAGAATTGGGTG
>PMHI01000534.1:3543-3830 GCA_003156615.1 Acidobacteriaceae bacterium
GGTTTTGCTCAGCACCTGAAACTGCACGTCACCGGTTGCCCGAACAGCTGCGGTCAGCACTGGATCGCTGACATCGGAATCGAAGGCAAGAAGATCAAGATCGATGGACGCATGGTAGATGCCTATTACTTCTGTCTGGGTGGGGCGCTCGGATTGAATCAGGCCATCGCGAGGCCGGTCGGGTTTCGCTGCCCCGCGACCGAGGTTCCCGAAGCCATCGAGCGGCTGCTGCGCACCTACCTCGCCGATGGCAAGCGGGGTGAAAATCTGCGGCATTTTTTTGCTCG
>PMHI01000534.1:3844-4291 GCA_003156615.1 Acidobacteriaceae bacterium
TGAGGTCAAGGAAACGATGAGCAGCTTATTTCCGATGTTCGTGAAACTCGAAGGAAAACGTTGCCTTGTGGTCGGCGCCGGGAGGGTCGGCGAACCCAAGATCGGCGGCCTCATCGACACCGGGGCGTGCGTCCACGTAATTGCTTTGGAGGCCTCCGATGCGGTGAAGGGGTGGGCCCAAGCCGGAAAGATCAGGCTCGAACTCCGCGCTTTCAGCGTGGGAGATCTCGATGGAGCGCTGCTCGCCGTCGTGGCCACGGCGTCACGCGCCCTCAACGGATCGATTTATCGCGAAGCGCAACGCCGTGGAGTTCTATGCAATGTCGTGGACGACCCGGAATATTGCGACTTCTACTATCCCGCCGTGGTGCGCCGCGGTGATCTGCAGATTGCAATCTCCACGAGTGGGCAAAGTCCTTCTCTGGCGCAAAAGCTTCGGCAACAGCT
>PMHI01000534.1:4296-4870 GCA_003156615.1 Acidobacteriaceae bacterium
TGAATTGTCGAAAAATGAACGGAGGGTGACTGCATGAACGGCAAGGTGTATCTGGTGGGCGCGGGACCGGGCGATCCGGAGTTGCTTACGGTGAAAGCTCTGCAATTGCTGCGTACTGCCGACGTCGTGCTGCACGACGACCTGATCTCGCCCGGAATCTTGCAGCTAATCCCGTTCGGTGCCGAAGTTCAGAACGTGGGCAAGCGCTGCGGGAGCAAGACTATCCATCAAGAGGAAATCAATTTTCTGATGGTGACGCGGGCGGCTTCAGGNNTCAGCCCTGGGAGCCGCGGCAGCCGCCGGAATCCCGCTGACGCATCGCCAACTATCCTCCACTCTCGTGCTGACGGCCGGTCATCGTGCTTCGGAGAACGCTCGTGCGGATTGGAGCAGGCTCACCGGAGCCGAATCGACGCTTGTACTCTACATGCCGGGCTCTAACTATGTCGAGATTTCGAGCGGTCTTCGGGCCGCCGGTTTCGCGCAAGAAACTCCTTGCGCGATTATTTCCCGGGCAACGACTCCCCAGCAGCAGATCCACCGCACCACGGTTTCGGATCTCCCTCAGGCGCCG
>PMHI01000084.1 GCA_003156615.1 Acidobacteriaceae bacterium
TCATTCACTACTTGGGTTGGCAAGCCCGTTCAACGCGCTTTTTTACCGATGATTTATTCACCGAGAAGTAACTGACGAGTTGCCGACCATACACCCAGAATCGCCGTATGCTTTGAAAAGTGCCGCGCAGGCTATAATGGCAGGCGCGAATGGCGCTCACTTCAGGCACGAAACTTGGTCCCTATGAAATTCAATCGCTCTTAGGCGCGGGCGGCATGGGAGAAGTGTATCGTGCCCGCGACACACGGCTGGGGCGCGAGGTCGCGCTGAAAGTACTGCCGGAATCCTTTGCGCGCGACACCGACCGGCTGCGGCGTTTCGAGCAAGAGGCACGCGCTGTGGCCGCGCTCAATCACCCCAACATCCTTGCCCTTCACGATATTGGTAATCAAAGCGGCACGCCGTTCATCGTCTCCGAACTCCTGGAAGGCAGCACCTTACGCTCAGAGCTCGAAAACGGCGCGCGGTCACCACGGAAGGCGGCGGATTACGCGGTGCAGATTGCGCAGGGATTGGCGGCAGCCCATGAAAAAAACATCATCCATCGCGATCTGAAACCGGAGAACGTTTTCATCACCAAAGAAGGCCGGGTGAAGATTCTCGATTTCGGCCTAGCCAAGCTGGCGCCGAATACCAGCGAAGCAAATCCTGAATCTGCAGGATTGACCCTGACTAGTTCGCCGACGGAAGCTGGGGTAGTCATGGGCACAGCAGGCTATATGGCGCCAGAGCAGGTGCGCGGTTCCGCGGTCGATTCGCGAACGGATATTTTTGCCTTTGGCGCGGTGCTCTACGAGATGCTCTCCGGGCGGCGGGCCTTCCGTCGCGATACCGCCGCCGAGACCATGACCGCGATCCTGAAAGAAGATCCGCCGGAACTCAGCGAGATGGCGCGTCCGGTCTCGCCAGGACTGGAGCGCATTGTGCGGCGCTGCCTGGAGAAGCAACCTGAGCAGCGTTTCCAATCCGCAAAAGACCTCGCTTTCGCGCTGGAAGCTCTCAGTGGCGCGACCTCGAAAACCGGAGCAAATGTTGTAATCGAGGACCGGACTGGGAAGCGCCGCACGATCGGAGTCGCGACTTCCGCCGCGCTGGGCCTCGCCTTGGGAGCTGCGATCGCCTGGTACTTGCGGCCTGGTCCTGCCCCGGCGCCGGAGTTTGCGCGAATATCGTTCGACCGCGGCGAGGTTCTTCGGGCCCGCCTCGCGGCTGACGGGAAGACAGTCGTCTTTAGCGCGAAGCTCAACGGGGGACCGCCCGATACTTACATGATTCGTGAGGACTATCCGGAATCAGTTCCGGCGGGGCCGCGCGGAGCCCTGGTGCTTGCAGTCTCCCGGCAAGGTCAGATGGCGGTTTTGGTCCGGCCACGATATTTCGCCCACTATCAATGGGGTGGCACTTTGGCTACCACTCCCATGGGCGGTAGCGGAGCTCGCGAACTGCTCGAGCATGTCTTCGATGCCGACTGGTCACCGGATGGAAGCGAGCTTGCCGTGATTGACCGCGATCACGATAAGTGGCGCTTGCAATATCCCGTGGGAAAGGTGCTGCTCGAAGGCGAGAACTGGATCAGCGATGCGAGAGTGTCTCCCGATGGAAGGCAGGTTGCGCTTTTCCGCCACCCGCCGAACGTGGATGACCGGGGAGACGTCTTGCTGGTCGACCGCTCGGGACACACGCGCGCCATCTCGACCGGATGGGAATCACTCGAGGGACTGGCGTGGGCGCCTTCAGGGAAAGAGATCTGGTTCTCATCCGCAGAATCGGGGGAGCAGTATTGTGCACGTGCGGTCAGCTTGTCGGGCAAGCAGCGGACGGTCTATTGCGGGACGGCGCCTACGCGCATCCAGGACATCGCGTCATCGGGCCGCGCCCTGCTTTCGACAGAAGAACACCGGGCAACAATTGCACTGGTGGAGCACGGCTCAGCCCAGGAGCGCGATCTGAGTTGGCTGGACAGCCCCTATGGTCCTAGGTTGTCCCATGACGGCAGTGAAGTTTTGTTCACCGATCAATCCGGACAAGGTGGACACGACTACTCTGTGTATGTGCGGAAGAGCGATGGTTCTCCCGCCGTGCGTATCGGAGGAGGAGGTTTCGGCACGGACCTCAGTGCTGACGGACTATGGGCGCTGGTTTCGCTTCCCGGCGATCCGGCGGGGCGCGTGCAGATCGTTCCTGTAGGGCCGGGTCAGGCTCGCGTGTTTCATTGGGACGGCATCGAGCCGCTATGGGCAGATTGGTTTCCGGACGGACAGCATATCCTCCTGGAGGCCAGCCAGTCAGGCCAGGCCCGTGGTTTGTACATCACAGATGTGAACGGCTCGGCACCGAAACTAATGTCGCCCGAGAGCACTTACTTGGAGGGGGTCTCGCCCGACGGACATTCCCTCATGGTGCTTCACAATGGAGCCTGGGTGATTCAATCAGCCGAGGAAAACAGCACCAAGCCAGTCTCTGGCATGCAACCTGGAGAGTTCCCGATTGCCTGGGCATCGGACTCGAAGCATGTATTCACGCGAATCGTCAGCGCCACCGGCCTCACTGTTTATAAAGTTGATTTGGACTCGGGCCGTCGGGAATTGTGGCAGGTTGTCGAGCCCAAAGACCAAGTGGGATTGAGGCCCATGGTCAGTCCAATGGCCATCACACCCGATGGCCGGTGGATAGCGTTTGCTTACAGCACACAACTCGGACAGCTTTACCGAAGTGACACCCTGAAGTAGTAGTGGCAGAAGTTCTCCCTCAGTCGGTTCGCTCCCGAATTGGAGGATCAGCCCTGAAGCAGCGCCTCAAGGAAACCGAGAGAGGCCGTCTCTCCTGTGTCAAATTTCCAAAAACTTCCACTCGGCGAGTGACGGGCAACTCTTACCTAATCTTGTAAAGGAAGGTTAGCCGACCATCCGTCCGGAATCGTTCCCAAGGGACTATAATCGCGCGCGGAGGAAACAAATGAGAAAAGCTCTATGGGCTACTCTGTTTGTTGTGACGCTTCTAACCGCGCTCCCCGCGCTTGCGCAGAACCCGAACTATGATTTCGGACCGGTGTGGCGCGTCACCTACTACCAACTCAAACCCGGTCAGTCAGAGCCGTTCTGGAAAGATTTTCGCGAGCACCTGAAGCCTTCATACGATGCGGTGAAAAAGGAAGGCATCATCACGGACTACAAAGTCTGGACCAACGTGACCACCGATGGCCCGCACGACTGGGATGTCGCAGTCGGGCTGATGTTTCCGAACTGGGGAGCAATCGATCAGGCTGACGCCAGAGCAGCCACCATCATCGCCAAGCATTACGGATCGCGAGAAGCCATGATCGAAGCGGGGAAGAAACGCAACGACATACGCGAAGTGGTAGCGAGTAAGTTGGCGCGTGAAGTGATGCCGAAATAGGAGTTGGATCAAGGATGTAAGAGAACCAGGCCGGATCCCGAATGCTTTTTTCCGAGAAGCATTCGGGAACTCCCGGGTGACGGGCAACCCTGACATAATCCGGTAAGGTAAGGGTTGCACTATCCAGGAGCTATCGTCTGTACTACCCAGTTTTGAGGCAGGGCGACGGGCTCCGCACGCCCGGACCAGTCGTTCGATATCGCTCTGTGTGATTAGGTTAGCCGCGGTCGGTGCTGGCATTGGAAGTGCGTCTGCCCAACAGCAGATGTGGGCCTCGCAGTACACGAATTTGAGGTTCGACGGGCGCGTCAAGGAAGTTTGGAATATCGATCAGCAGGTCCGGTTGCCGCAACCCAACAGCAGTAGTTACTGGCCCACGCAGTAGGACTTCAACGGCGTTGATTTTGGCGGTTACATGGGTCTGCAGCAAGGGGATTCAGCAAGCCACCAGAACGTCAGGTTCTCGATCTGGAATGCGACATCGGCGCGAGGAACGAACTGCAAGCCGTTCGGGGGCGAAGGCGTCGGTCAGATGTGTACGCTTGCGGTCAAGATCGACGCGACGAAGTTCTATCGGCTGAGGATCTGGCGGGAAGCGGAAGAAAAGGACGGCCAGTGGTGGGGCGGCTGGCTTATCGAAGCTGATGCCAAAGGAACTCTCACCAAGAATTTCATCGGACGGATCAAGGCTCCCTCCGCCGCGAAAAGCATCAATCCTGATTCGATCAAGAATTTCGTCGAGTATTTCGGGCCTCGTCTCGCGAAATGCGACAGGGTGCCCCTCTCGATCGTCGGATTCCCGCCGCCGGCGGTGAACTACAACAAAGGCACGGACTCATATCAAGGATATTCGACGTACGGGGATTCGAAAAAGGCGACGGGCAACACGTGTTCGACGGGCAAGGAACACAACGGCGCCTTTATTTCGGAGAGGCCCCACGATTTCGGCTTCGCCAAGGGCGTCATAATGTTCCTTGGCGGTACCCTGGCCCGACATGTGCTGGACAAGACGACGCACCCGACGCCTCCCCAATTGCCCGCCAACTGAGGGCCCAATACTGTATCGGCTGCTCGAAGCGTTCCGATAATTCCGTCTTCGAGATCTTGATAGCGACCATGCGGTCCAGCCGCGTGTCGTGGGCCTTGTAGACCTCGCCCATGCCGCCAGCACCGAGCACCGCGAGGATTCCATAGGGGCCGAGTTTTGTGCCTGGAGAGAGCGGCATGCGGGTGAATCAACCAAGCTTAACCGCAGTGGATAAGGCCCGAGTCACGGGCAAGCGGGAAGTAATCCCAAGGTAAGGGTTGCCGACGATTCTGAAAGTTGATGGCGATAACCGCGTTTGCGAGGGCTAATGTCACAAGGGGACCATTATTGCAATTAGTAAAGATAGGTCGTCTTGTGGTCAGTGATTCATCACAAGCGAGCCGGTCTTTTCTGGTTAGGGAAATGCCCAGGCTGTATGATTTCTGAATGGCCGCTATCGAGACGAGCGCATGAATGTAAATCGGCGGAGTTTTCTGGTGCAGGCTGGCGCGGCGTCCTTCNNGTGGCTGCCTTCACGGCGGAGACGCTGAGCACGGATCATCCGATGGCGTTCGGCGCAGACATTGTGAGCACGGCTACCGGTGAGCGGCTGATGCGCGCGGTGAACCGCGTGGGGCCCGACCACGATCCCAGCGCGCATGCCGAAACCCTGACAATTCGCCTCGCCTGTGCAAAGTTGGGCTCGGGATCCCTCAAGGGCTACACCCTGTATACGACGTGCGAGCCGTGTGCGATGTGCATGGGCTGCGCTCTCTGGTCGGGCCTAGACCGACTGGTCTTCGGTGCCACGATTGCCGATGCGGGCCGGTTCGTTTCACAGATTAGTATCCCGGCGAAAGAGGTAGCCCGGCGGACCGACCTGCAATGTGTGGTGGCTGGGCCGGTCGAGCGCGAGGTTTGCGTGAAACTCTTTACCGATCCGCGCATGCAAAA
>PMHI01000139.1:0-164 GCA_003156615.1 Acidobacteriaceae bacterium
GCTGTCGATCTTTCGAGATTGTATCGAACTGCTCAAAGTGGCTCCGCAAGACATCCTGTACCTGGATGATCGCGCCGAAAACGTCGAGGCGGCAGCTGGCTTAGGAATTAACTCTGTACTGTTTGACACGGTCGAAAAGACCGCAGCAAGAGTCGAAAGCCGAT
>PMHI01000139.1:257-552 GCA_003156615.1 Acidobacteriaceae bacterium
GCAGGTCGTTGATGATGGCGGCCATCGGTTCCGTTCTCGCCATGCCTGCCGCTGGATGGCTCATTCACAAGTTCGGCAGTCAGAGCATCGTGATTGGGTCGACATTGGCGTTTTGCCTTGCACTGCCCTTGATTGCCGAATCCAATACGGTCCTAACCCTGTCGGTCGCTCTTCTGTTCTATGGGGCGATGGCTGGTTCGATGGATGTAGCGATGAATACTCATGCCGTGATGCTCGAGAAGCGATATCAGCATCACATCATGTCGTCATTCCACGCCCTGTTCAGCTTGGGTGG
>PMHI01000139.1:595-3580 GCA_003156615.1 Acidobacteriaceae bacterium
GGAGGCACGATTACGTGGTCTGTGCCATTAGGCGCGCTCGCTCTTCTTGCATTTTCGATCATGCTCGTTGAAGGTGCGATCGCCGATTGGAGCGCGATTTATCTTCGTACTTCGGTTCTCACCGGGCCAGGATTGGCCGCTCTTGGATATGCGGTGTTCTCAGGCGCTATGGCTGGAGGTCGCCTGACAGGCGACTATCTCACTGGGAAGCTTGGACGCGGCCACCTCGTATGTTACGGGGCTCTCTTGGCCGCGGCAGGGCTTGTCTTCGTCTTGTTGTTCGGCAATGCCGGTTGGGCGTTGGTGGGATTTACGTGCGCTGGAGCAGGTCTGGCCACGATTATTCCCAATGCGTTTGCCGCTGCAGGGAACATTGAAGGCAGTGCACCCGGTCCCAGCCTCGCCGTGGTCACGACGGCTGGCTATGTTGGCTTCCTTGCCGGTCCGCCCCTGATCGGGTTTGTCGCGCAGCTTTCGACCCTTCGCGCTGCGTTATGGATACTTGTGGTCTTGAGCGGGTTGAGCGCTTTCGCATCAACCTCAATGAAAAGAACTTCGCCTCTCAGAAGAATACCCTGACGCCCAGTCTTCCGCCGACGCAAGCTTGCTTGAGCAGTATCCGCCAGAAGGAACACCCAAGTTGACGGCATATCGCGAGGCGCTGCGGGCGTCCTATCTGGATCTGCCTGTGAAGACCCATGACACCCCGGCTATGAGGAACATCTCAGGAGAGTGTCGGAAACAATGAAGGTATTTCCAGAACCGGGCTTCGCACAAATCTGGGCTGTCTCAGCATTTAACGACGCCACATTTCCTCGATGCCGACTTTTGCGCCGGAATGGTGTCCGATTCGGATATCACTCGGGGATAATCGAAGGAGGCTCATCCGGAGGCCGAGGTGGGCCTACAGGACTGATAGGCTTGTCGGTAAGGCAGTGGAGTTGTAGCGAATGCGGCTCGTAACACTCTATCTGCTGCGGCGGGGTGTGCCGTCGAGGGTTATGTCTATGCATAACGTCAGGAATCCCCGAGTTTACTCGGGGAGCATCGATGCCGTCGCAGATTGATTATCAGCCTCCGGTTCGGAGCTTCCCAAGCGTGACCGCACCGGGGCGCGATGAACCGCAATTCCGATAAGAAGATTGAGGCACGCGGCGATCGTCATCCATTTGTTTTCGCGAAAGAACCCGATGGCGAAGAAGCAGTACACAAAGAAGAAGTGAAACCACCCAGGAACCCATCTCGCGAGCGGGTGCATTTCCTCGGCCAATGGGCGGTGCTGGCTCCATCCGCGCAGGGTAACAACCAGCAGCAAGACGGTGAGGATGACCAAGCGAGGCTCCGATTTTATGCCGAGATGGTTAAGTGACGGAAACAGGAACATTTCCGAAGAGAACAGAACACCAAGGGAAAGGATCGTCGTGAGTGCGGGAATGCTCCAGACGTGGATTGCAGTTCGCCGTTCGCACAGCAAGCGCCGTTCCAAGAGCCGGCTGATGATCGAGTAGCTGAAAACCACCGTAATCCATCCGACGAAATTCCCGTAAGGAATTCCGAACCAATCGGCGGTCAAAGGATTCCGGCCTGTGCCACTCCAGTCCCAGTTCCAGAAATGCATCCGGTAGGCCACCGTATCCATGCTCATGTCGATGTTGAGGGCCAGGAGGGCGTCGAGCGCGGCGGCGGCGAAGAGGGGCAGCCCAGCCGCGTCGCTGAACAACCGTGCCGTGTACAGAATGATGGCCCAGGCACAGCCGACGAAGAGAGGAATATCCAGAGGCGCGTGTCCGAGCATCAGCCAGAATCGGTCATAGGTGTAACTGCCGCTGAGGACTTCAAGATATTCCACCAAAGATCCGAATATGATGCCCCCAAGCAAATAGGCGAGGGCTCCGTTGCGGCGCTTCCACGCGTGGATCAAGCAGCCGATCGTGAGTGTGAACACGCTCAGTTCAGTGAAAAGGAAGCACCAAGAGGGTGCGTTTCCGTAGGGGACGGCTAAGGTAAGCATGGCAGGTTTCCTCTCCGCGCAGCAGGCCTCTTTTTGTTTCCGGCCCCGCCGCTCGATCTCACTTTGTGCTACGGCGGGCGATAAAGCCATGCGCGGACCATGAACTGTTTCTGCTCAATTTATGCGCGTGCAGATGATTGAAAAATAATGGGCTTATCTCTGAGATGAATATGCGGCGCAGCTCGAACTTCAGAGGGCGGGGACCACGAGGTTGATCCTGCGCAGCAGATCCTCGAAGCGAGAGTCGGCCTTCAAAGAGGTCGCGCACGGATGGCAGTTCACCCAGGCCACGCGATGATCCCGGAAATCAACGGCACGCCCCAGCCACTCGAATGCGTCGTCCTTATCCCCCAGAAGCGCATAGATGAACGCCGGACCGGTGGCACAGGTCTGGATGCAGTCGGGTCGGCTCTTCATCTCGTCAATCACCGCATTGGCGGCAGCACGATTCTCTGCCAAAGCATAGGCAACGCCGAGAGTGTTGAGGGTCGTATAGGAGTTGGGATGGACCTTCGAGAGCTGATTCGCACGGACCAGGGCTTCCTCATGGCGGCCGCGGAAGGCGTAGCTGAAGGAAAGAATCTGGAGTGCGTTGGGGCCATGCGGGTCTAGTTCCAGGGAACGCAGGGCGGCTTTTTCAGCAGCCTCAAATTCGTTGCTGTAGAGCAGTGCCGCTGCACGAAAGCTTTGACCCAGCGCGAGCAATGGGTCCTCTTCCACCGCCCGGTCCACCTGCGCGAGCGCCTCGGCCCGGCGGCCATACGGGAGCAGCCGCCAGAAGGCATCGCTGAACCGGACCACGTGGCTGCTCGGATTCAGATCCAGAGCGCGAAGCAAGTGCTGGTGGCCCGTTTCCCAGTCCCAGTTCTTGACGATGGTGATGTAAGCCAGAGCGGCATGCGCCTCCCCGTCGATCTCGTTCAACTCCACCGCGCGCTCGGCCGCAGTCATCGCCATCATCAGTGCCGGTTGGG
>PMHI01000102.1 GCA_003156615.1 Acidobacteriaceae bacterium
CGGCTTGGTGAAAATCGTGTTCCAACTGGCCGCTTCCGGAGCGCCAGGCTCGATGCGCGCTACCACCCAAGCCAGACTGGCCAACTGAACGTGCTTGTAGTATTGCCGCAGCAGCGCCGGGCCTCCGAATGGAGAGGCCAAGCGCTTGGAGCGATCGACCATTCCTTGAATGACCGCAGGGTCCTCATGATTCGTGGCGGCGACTGAATCGGCGGTCAGCACCGCGACCCGCAAGGATCTGCCTTCCACAGGAATGGTGAAGATATCGACCGAATGGTAGTTCTCTACCGATTGGGCGATCTGTCGCAGATAGGCGGTAAGCCGCTCGCTATGAAATTTTCCTACGAGCACTTCGGAGAATCGTAGTTCCGGAGCAGAATTGCCAGTCCCTCCGCCCGGCCATTTCGACGGGTAGTGCATGGCAAATGCAGCTTCATCGAGATCGCGTTCGAACTGAAAGCCGGTCTCGCGGATGAAGCGCTCGTACTCGGGATCGTGGCTGACGGCCGGCAGTTCTTTGCCCGAGTTCGCCTTGCGAGCCGCACCGACATCGAGATAGAAAAAAGCGTCCCCTCCGGGCAACAAGCGGGCGGGCTCCGGCGGAGCATGTTTTCGTAGTTGGACGGCGAAGGTCACCGCCGCGGCGACCACTACGACCGCGAGGACGATGGGGAAAGTGCGCCTAATTCGCATGGAATGCGGTCAGGGCTGCCATAATAACATTGCGCGGTAAACCGGCGCCTGCCCGGGATTGTCGCGGAGTGGTTTCGGCGGCTCGTGATTGTGGAAATCCAGTGGAATGCGGACTCGCGTGCGCGGTTGCACCCCAGATTATGGTTGTGATAACTTAGTAAATTGTCCCGTACATCTGGAAGGGATCAAGGGTCTACTTGTGCCCGGGAAGGGTACTTGTCCCCGAAATGCTGGCGTAGCTCAGTCGGTAGAGCATCGGTTTTGTAAACCGAGGGTCGGGGGTTCGAATCCCTTCGCCAGCTCCAGTATACGAAGATTGGCGGCAGGCAGCGGAACTCTAGGTGGCGCAACAGGTTTTTCCAACGCACTTCATTCGGAACTGATCCGGCGTGCAGTGATCTTCGCGCTGTGATTCGTAGGCGCGATTCTTGGTTTCCCTGATTTGCGAAGTCCGGTTTGCGAGAGTCTGTTTGGTCGACCAGAAGTAGAGGTGTGCTGCTTCGGTCTGCGGATTCGCGCGATTGCCTGCTGGAGGAAGCGCGCCGCCTCGATCGCCCGGCGGTTTGTGCACAGGTGGGTGAGTGGTTAAAGCCAACAGACTGTAAATCTGTCCCTCCTAGCGAGGTACGAAGGTTCGAATCCTTCCCTGTGCACCAGAATGTGTTGTGCCTCGTTGATTTGTACAAGATTCGTTTGCACCAGGAATTATGAGCCGTTTGGCCATGGCGTTGATTGCGTACCTGGTTTTGGGTGCGCTGGCATTTGCCACGTTGAGCGATGCGCGGATCCGGTTGCTGACGCTGCTGATTCTGGCGATGTTCGCGTTCAAGAGCTGGGTGCGCCGCAAGGACGTAATGCATCCGGACGGCGACCGCGAATCGGAATGAGTTTCTAGCTGAAGGCGGATCGCTGACGGGCCGATTTTTCGCCGATGTAGCTCAGTTGGTAGAGCACTCCCTTGGTAANNTTGCGGGCGTGAGAGAAGCGGGAGCCCGTTGCCGAGATCCCGAGCTTTGTTTGCGAGGGATCTCTTGGTGGAAGGGCGGGAGTAACTCAGTGGTAGAGTCACAGCCTTCCAAGCTGTTGGTCGCGGGTTCGATTCCCGCCTCCCGCTCCAGAGATTTGCCGAGATGTCGAGCTCGGAGTTCGAGGAGAGCGAGTGTCCCGGCTTACGACGCTATGCTTCACGCCGGTAGCGCGCTGGTATTGAGTCGCGGCTTAAAGCCCAGCGGGTCACAGGATGAGGCGGACCGGTTCCAAGACTTCTCGACCAGAATTTCGGTCGAGGATCGATGGCGGGAGGATCGACGGCGGCAGGATCGGATCGATCTGAGCGAAATGGATCTGAGCGAAGATGCCCTGTGCTGCTGGTTTCCGCACTCCACGGCTGGCAAGAGCTAACGTTAAGTCTTATGGTTTTCGAAAAGGCTGCGATCAAGATCGAGAAGCAGCAGGAGTTCGCGAAACTGCAGGCCGCGGTGGAGCAGGCGTTCTTGCCCGAAAAGGTGGTGCGGTTCCTGAAGCAGTTGGATCGCAAAGGGATTCGCGTGCGGGAGTTTGATGGAGTGCTGGCGGCTCGGGCGCTCGAAGATCCTGCGGGCACAGCGGCGGCGGGTTCGGAGTTGAGCGCGTGGCAGTTGTACCAGGCGCTGCCGCTTTCCGATCAGGCGCAGATGCGCGAGTTTTACCTGTCGAAGCTCGAAACGGTGGACATCGCGCTGCGGCACAAGTTCAAGAAGCTGTATCAGTATTACTGACCGCTAAAGCAAGCTGAGGGACTATGGCGAAAGAGAAATTTGACCGCAATAAGCCGCACTGCAATGTGGGGACGATTGGTCACATTGACCATGGCAAGACCACACTGACGGCGGCGATTACGAAGGTGTTGCAGAAGCACAATCCGAAGATCGTGTTCCGGTCGTT
>PMHI01000458.1 GCA_003156615.1 Acidobacteriaceae bacterium
CCGAAGCTACCGCAACAACCGAGGCTTCGCCATCGTCCCAATCCCTATGCTGACATTCCTTCGCTCTACGACCTCTACGCGCAATATTCAAGACAATCGCCAAAATTAGAGCGCTTCGGTGCGGATGTCTTTCGAAATGGTAGTGGGAACCTCGACCAACTTCCCATGGACTTGCCGGCCGGACCTGACTACGTAGTCGGTCCCGGAGATGGCCTGACCATAAATCTCACGGGAGGAATCGCGCAGCGGTTGCAGCGGGTGGTCGATCGCGAAGGACGCGTTGCTTTGCCAGAGGTCGGAGCGGTCGAGGTGTCGGGGCGGAACTTGGGTGACGTGCAACACTTGGTTCGCACTGTACTGCGCGGCCAATTCCGCGATGTGGATGCCGATGTTTCTCTGTCTCGGATTCGCACGGTTCGCGTCTACGTGGTGGGAGACGTAGAGCGACCCGGCGCATACGACGTGAGCTCGTTATCAACGCCCCTGAATGCACTTTACACCGCGGGCGGACCGACGTCCGGCGGTTCGTTGCGCCTGCTCGAACACTACCGTGGTAAGCAACTGATCGAGCAGGTCGATGTCTACGACCTATTGCTGCACGGCATCAGTGGGAACATGCAAAGACTGGAGGCCGGCGACACAATCGAGGTATCACCCTTGAGCGGCACAGTGACCGTCGAAGGCATGGTGCGGCGGCCCGCTATTTACGAACTGAATGGGGAGCAGAGTCTGGCGGAAGTGTTACAACTCGCCGGCGGAGTACTGCCTTCCGGCACTTTGCGCCATGTGGATGTGGAACGCTTGGAAAGTCACGAGAGCCGTACCATGCTGCGACTCGATATTCCCGAGGCCAACAACCAAGAGCAGGTCAGGCAAGCCCTTGAGGATTTCAAGGTTCAGGATGGAGACAAGATCAAGATCACTCCCATCCTTCCCTACGCGGACAAAACGGTTTACTTGGACGGGTACGTCTCCCGCCCGGGCAAGTTCGCCTATAGCGACGGCATGAAGGTGACCGACCTCATTAAGTCTTACAAGGATCTGTTGCCCGAACCCTCGACGAGTCACGCCGAGATCATCCGGTTGGCCGAGCCCGACTCCACTCCCGTGGTACTGGCCTTCAATCTTGGGGATGCTCTGGCGGGGAAGGATCAGGACTTGGTTCTCGCGCCGTTTGACACCGTTCGCATCTTCAGCAAATACGATTTCGAGGACCCGCCGGTGGTTACGGTTACCGGGGAANNTGCGAGATCCCGGGGATCACCTAACCAATGGGACGCCCCGTCTCAAAGATGCGATCTATTTGGCCGGCGGAATAACTCGCGATGCTCTGCTCGACGACGCTCAGATTTACCGCAAGACGAACGATGGCAAGCTTCAAGTAATCAGCGTAAACCTGGCAAAGGCGTTGGCGGGCGACGAGAAAAACGACATCGTGGTGGAACCGAAGGATCGCGTCTTCATTCATCGGGACCTCAATAAGCTCGATCCTCCGATGGTATCGGTCGAAGGAGAAGTGGCTCGCCCTGGGAAGTATCCTCTCGGCCAAGATATGACGGCGGCTGGTTTGGTTCAAATCGCGGGCGGATTCAAACGTGGCGCATATACTGAGGTCGCTGACTTGACGCGCTACGAAGTGGAGAACGGGACCAAGGTCGTAGGAGACCACGTTAGCGTGCCGATTGCTAAAGCAATGCTCGGCGAGCCGGACTCCGACTTCCGCTTACGAGATGGCGATGTCCTGACTGTCGGGCAGATATCGAACTGGCAGGATTTGGCAGCCACCATCCAAATCAAAGGAGAGGTCGCGCATCCAGGGGGCTACGGCATTCAGCCCGGCGAGCGCCTCAGTTCCATCATCGCTCGCGCGGGAGGATTTCTTCCCACAGCCTACCCCTATGGAGCCATTTTTGAGCGGGTTGAACTAAGGGACCTGGAGGAGAAAAACCGGGCTGACTTGATTTCCCGTATGCAAGCCGAAGCCAAAAATGTGAAGCTTAATCCGGAGATGGAACAGGATGACCAGCTGCGGGCCAAAGCCTCGGTTCTTCAATATAAGACTACGATCGATAAGCTTCAGAACACACCTCCGGCCGGCCGCTTAGTAATCCATATCTCATCGGACGTCAAGCGCTGGGCCAATACTTCGGCGGACGTACAGGTTCGGGCGGGTGACACCATCTACATTCCCAAGCGGCCGGGCATAGTTTTGGTGGATGGCTCGGTGTTTAACCCCACGGGGATCACATACAAGCCGGGTAAGGATGCCGGTTGGTACTTGCGACAGGCAGGTGGTCCAACTCCGATGGCAAACCGAAAAGGGATTTTCGTGATTCGTGGGGACGGCTCCGTGGTCGGCGGGACCGGCAGCATGTTTGGCGGCGGCGTGGAAAGCGCGGAACTCCGTCCCGGCGATATGGTGGTTGTACCCGAACAGATTTACGCATTCAGCGACAGGTTCAAGACCACTCTATCGATCGCTCAAGTCGCAGCCTCCGTAGGTTCCGCGATCGCGATTGCGGCCTACTACGGGACGCACTGATGGCCATTGGGATCAGGAGCGATGAGGTTGTCAGCCGTGACGTGGTCGAATTCTGATGGCAGATGTCGGGAAATGGTGCTTGTTGGTGACTTTAGTGTTGAGTGCCCACTCGGCGATCAGCCAGACAAGTGGCAGCGCTTCCCCGCAGGAATCGGTTGCTGGNNTCTCCGATCAAAAGCAGTTCTGGACTAGCCCCGCCCACCTCGAAACCAAAGACCTCAAGTGGATCCTGCCGGGCGCCGGCATTACGGCTGCGTTCATCGCAAGCGATAGCTGGTGGTCGAAGCAGGTTCCGCTCAGTCACGTGGCAACGAGCAAGAAAGTTTCAGATTACGGCACGTATTCGCTCCTGGGCCTCAGCGGCGCCTCGTTTCTCCTGGGCCACGTGATCCATGATGACCAACTGTCGGAAGCGGGGCTTCTCTCTGGGGAGGCCGCCATCAACGCCGCGGCCATTGCGTACGCATTCAAAGAAATCACCCAGAGACAACGGCCCTACCAGGGAAATGGACACGGCAACTTCTTCGCGGGCGGAAGTTCCTTCCCTTCCGAGCACTCCGCCATTGCTTGGTCCATCGCCAGTGTGTGGGCGCACGAGTATCCAGGCTGGTTCAGTCAAATAGCGGCTTACGGATTGGCTTCCACCGTAAGCATAACGCGAGTTACCGCAAAACAACATTTCGCCTCCGATGCCATCATCGGCGGCGCCCTGGGCTGGTATCTCGCCCGACAGGTGTATCGAGCTCACCATGATCCCGAGCTCGGCGGCTCTGGGTGGGGCAACGTCTTCGAAGAGAGAACCGGAGACAAGGTGCGCAACCCAAACTATATGGCTTCCCCCTATGTTGAGCTGGACAGCTGGATTTATCCCGCGTTGGAACGTCTGATCGCTCTGGGCTACATCCGATCCGAGGTTTTGGGAATGCGTCCTTGGACTCGCATGGCATGCGCTCGTCTCGTCGACGACGCCGAAGACAGGTTTCCAAATAACGGACTCGAGGAACGTGAAGCGGGGCGGATTTACAGAGTCTTGACCAGCGAATTCAAGGCCGAAATCGCCAAGTTGGACGGGGCGGCTAATGTCGACGCACGCGTGGAGTCCGTTTATACCAGGATGATGGGGATCTCCGGAACACCGCTTCGAGACGGTTATCATTTCGGGCAGACCATCACGAATGATTATGGACGCCCCTACTGGACCGGCGCCAATAACGTTACAGGAGTGACGGCGGACGGAGAGGCCGGACCGGTTGCGGTTTATTTTCGCGGAGAATATCAACACGCGCCCGCCATGCCATCGGAGTCTGCGCAAACCCTGGCGGCAACGGCGGCGGCTGATGAAACTCCGCCTCTTGCCGACGGGACCGCCGAGTTGAGTCAGTTCGCGCTGCTGGATAGCATGGCAGCGGTCAACATAAATAACGTCCAAATTTCCGTTGGAAAGCAAAGCGCTTGGCTTGGCCCCGGCGAATCCGGTTCGTTGCTGATGAGCGACAATGCCGCGCCGTTCCCAATGGTGAGAATTGACGATGTTACACCCCACAAAATTCCCGGGCTCTCGCGCATCCTGGGGCCTTTTCGAACCGAGTTCTTCGTGGGACAGCTTTCTGGGCAACATTGGGAAGAGTGTACCGCCTCCACTTGCCAGTCGTATCCCGGATACCCTAACGTGGTTGGCCCTACCATTTCCCCGCAGCCATTTATTCANNGGGGGACAAGATCAGCTTTCAACCGACTCCCAATTTGGAATTCGGCATGGGGGTCACGGCCATGTTCGGTGGACCGGGTCTACCGGTCACGTTTGGCAATTTTTTTCGGACCTATTATGTTCACACCCAGACTCTGGTCAACAATCCCGGCAAGCGGGTTTCTGCGGCCGATTTTTCCTATCGGATACCAGGTCTGAGGAACTGGTTGACCCTTTACCTGGACTCCATGGTGTGGGATGAAATTTCCCCGATCGGATCCACGCGCGCGGAGGTGAACCCAGGAATCTACTTGCCTCAGCTGCCTAAAATCCAGAAGCTAGAGTTGCGTGCGGAAGGATACAACATATCTCGGGCAGATCAGTTTCCTCCTGGATTCGTCTACTTTAACGCCGATCGGTATCGATCTGGCTACACGAATAACGACCACATGGACATGTGTCTTGGGCCGCGAGTAGTATTTCGGGATATCGATGACATTCGCGGCAGTATAAGCGGCGCTGGTCCGTCGAGTGCGCGGTCGCTTCGCTCAGCAACTTTCGTCGACTCGTTGTAGACTATAACCGTTCGCTCCTAATCTACCAAGACCGTCTTGATGTCATATCCTTCAATTGGAACAGCCCTCCCCGACCAACAAGGCGATAGACGGACATCTGGCCCCAAGAAACTCCACCGCCCTTCACAAACGTCCAAGATCATATGAGTTTAGGCTGACTTCACGCCGCTGTAGCCGAAACTCGATACTGCAGCGTCAGCGCGTGAAAAGATAGCAGCATTTTGGCAATTAGAAAAGCCCCGCTCGCGTCGCTGGGCGTTTGACAACCTGGTGTAAAATGCCCCGTACCGGGGTGTGAGTGGGTCATAACAACCTGCCAGATACCCACCGTTTCCTGACTTTGTGCTATGAGTAGCCCACCGTCCACGAATGAAGCGCCGGCCAGGCAAATGAAAGAGTCGGACTGGCGCGCATTGATCAGCGCCGTCCGCAGCGGCAATCTGGNNGCAAAAGGACACGGGATAACCGATGCCGAGCTTGTACCACTTGGTACATCCGTAAGCGAGGCCGCCCTGAATGACGTTGTTTCCGTATGCATCAAAAGAGATGGCGATCGCTCCCGCTGGGATTTGCATAATGATGTTTGGCAGATTATTCACGATTCGCCGGTTCGTCCTCCCCGGGCGTTGATTCAACTGGCGGAAATCGCGGACATCGACCTGTTTGTGACTTCCACGTGCGATTCGCTATTCGAAAGTGCATTACGAAGCGTCGGCAATGTAGAGGCTTTAGTCTACCGAAGAAATGCGGAAAAGAAGGAGGATCTGCCGAAGGACGCGCGCACCAGGAAGGGTCATCGCTGCCTCTATTACCTTCTGGGCAAAGCAGAGCTGGGCACGATGGATTTCGCCATATGTGACGAAGATCTCTTGCGCTTTGTGCTGAAACTTCACGATACGAAATATCGCCCCAGGAGGCTTTTCGATGCGCTCCGCGAGAGCAATCTGCTCTTGCTGGGGGTAAACTTTGGCGACTGGCTGGCGCGTTTCTTTCTCTGGCTGGCGAAGGATCGCGAGAATCTCAACACCGAAGAGGCACGAAACTTAAGAGAATATCTTGCAGATCAGAAGGCTGGGCACGACCGGCCGTTAGTGTTGTTTCTGCAGCACTACAGCCAATCGACTATTATCCTGGGAAGCCAGCCCGAAGATTTTGTGAATGAACTGCATCGGCGCTGGTCGGAACAGTTTAAACACCCGCCCACACCCCCCGACGCAGGGGACCCGAGACCGCCCGCGGCGATGCCCAAAGGGGCGGTTTTCCTCAGTTATTCGCGCGGCGATGCGGACGCTGTCAGGACCTTGTTCGCGGAACTGACCCGTACGGGAGTTTCGGCTTGGTACGACGCGGCCCTTCGGCCCGGCGACGAATTCGATCCCAAACTCGATTACAACATCGAAAACTGCTCACTGTTCCTTCCCCTGGTTTCCACAGGAAATTTAGCAAGAGAAAAAGGTTATTTTCGTAAGGAATGGCAACAGGCAGTGAAGCGCGACAAGAAGTTTTTTGGCTCCGACAAGGGCTCCATTGTGCCGATTG
>PMHI01000434.1:0-140 GCA_003156615.1 Acidobacteriaceae bacterium
GAAGCAATCCACGGTCGGGTTTGCGCCAACGTGTAGTCGCGCGATTCCCTTAGGGCTCCTTCGGCGATTCCCAGGAAAATATTGCTGAGAATCAGCTGTGCAATGCAGGAACGCAAGGACGCTCTGATACTCCCCAGCGG
>PMHI01000434.1:201-4210 GCA_003156615.1 Acidobacteriaceae bacterium
GAACAAAAACTCTTGCGCCCGTTGATGAGGTATCCCACACCACACCTGGACGTAAGGCTTGTGCGCTTGTCGAGCGGATTGAGAGCGTTGCCCCAGAACCATTGCTTGCGGACGGTTTCAGAAAAGAGCTCCTCGGTCTGTGGCCATGATCCGTAGAGCGACACCGAAGCCAGCATGAGATGCTGAAAGCCGAACAGATGGGCAATCGAACTATCGACACGGGCGAAGACACGTATGAGTTTCATTGTGTCCGGCCATTCCATTCCCCACCCGCCCAAGGCTGCCGGAATCGTCACATTCAGTAGTCCGCTCGCGCGCAACAGGTCTCTCTCAGTTTTCGCCGTGCCTCCCCGTTTATCGCGTTCAACGGCGGTTTGAGCAAATGCCGCTGCCAACTGATCGGCTATCTCGAAAGCATGTTGCCGGGGCGGAACATTAACTGCGACGTGATTTACCGTAGAAAGCACTACAGTCCTCCCGTGTCGTCAGGCATGTGGCACTTCGCGCGATTGCCCACTGCTGCTCCAGCACCACCTCTGCTGATTTGGTGTTGCTATAGCAGCACCCTCCGACTGACTGAACTGCCTGACATTGGCCGTAACCGCGTGAAAACTTGAAATTCATGGACATAGCGGCACCTCTCTGTTGGCAAGACAATTGCCAAAGCTCACATGGAGCTCAGCCTTTCCCGGAAAGAGACCGAAAACATGGAAGTGTTCTGGTTCTTACCGACTCACGGCGACGGCCGCTACCTAGGCACTGCCGAGCAGTCTCGGACGGTTAACTACGGTTATTTGAAGCAGGTTGCTCAAGCCGCCGACCAGCTTGGGTTTCAAGGCGTGCTGTTGCCCACCGGCCGGTCGTGTGAAGACGCTTGGGTTGTGGCGTCCACTCTGGTCCCGGTGACAACCAAGCTTAAGTTTCTGGTGGCGATTCGCCCCGGCATTACTTCCCCCACGGCTGCCGCACGAATGGCAGCGACGTTCGACCGGCTCTCCGAGGGACGGCTGCTGATCAACGTCGTTACGGGCGGCGATCCCGACGAGGCGCTTGGCGACGGCGTTTTTCTCACTCACGATGAGCGTTATGAAGTGACGGAGGAATTCCTTCAGATCTGGCGCGAAGCCGTCGCGGGCAAGTCGATTTCGTTGAATGGAAAGCATCTTCATGTGGAGAATGCAAGAGTCTTGTATCCTTCGGTGCAGAAGCCGCATCCCCCGCTCTATTTCGGGGGATCTTCCAAGGTCGCTTACGGGTTGGCGGCCCGACAGGTTGACGTTTACCTCACTTGGGGTGAACCGCCCCAGCAGGTTGAAGAAAAGATTGCGACCGTACGTCGCCTAGCCGAGGAACAGGGCCGGTCGGTTCGGTTCGGCATTCGCCTGCACGTCATCGTTCGCGAAACCGAGCAAGAAGCCTGGGCCGCAGCCCAGGATCTGATTCGCTACGTCGACGACGACACGATCACCAGGGCGCAAAAGACATTCGCACGGTTCGACTCCGAAGGACAACGCCGCATGGCGGAGTTGCATCGCGGCGGTCGCGAAAAACTGGAAGTAAGCCCCAATCTCTGGGCAGGCGTGGGTCTGGTCCGCGGAGGCGCCGGCACAGCGCTGGTTGGCGATCCAGCCACCGTAGCGAAAAGAATGCAGGAGTACTCCGACCTGGGAATTGAAACCTTTATTCTGTCCGGTTATCCGCACCTTGAAGAGGCGTATCGTGTGGCTGATTTGCTTTTCCCACATTTACCGGTTTCGCTGAGATCGGAAACTTCGGCGGGGAACATTACCGGCCCGTTCGGCGAACTGGTCGCGAATGAATATCAGCCGCGCACGACCGCGGCGACACCGGTGCCAGTGCAACAAAGTTAGCTACCAGCGGCAATCGGATCCGTCTTCTGCGCGGTTCACAAAGGGGTAAAGAGTGAACAATCAGAACAGGGCAAAGCTCGCGGTTGCGGTCGCAGTTTTGATCATTACGGCGATCGTGCCGAGCTGCAGCCGCAAGGCTTCTGTGAAGCCTACGACCATCAGGCTCGACTATGCGTATTACAACCCCGTGAGCCTNNTGCTAAAGGACAAGAAGTTTCTGGAGCAGGATCTCGCCAGTGATGGCATTTCGGTTGAGTGGACACAGAGCCTGGGTAGCAACAAAGCGTTGGAACTGCTGAACAGCAAGAGCGTTGACTTTGGGTCGACGGCTGGGGCCGCGGCNNTGGTCGTTCGCAAAGACTCTCCCATCACGAAAGTAGGGGATCTCAAGGGAAAGAAAGTGGCCGTGACGCGCGGGACAGATCCCCACATATTCCTGTTGCGTGCGCTTCACCAGGCCGGACTGACCGAAAAGGACATTGAGATGGTNNTGGACCCGATGATGGCGCAAACCGAGATTCAGAGTGGCTCCCGACTCTTCTATCGGAACGTAAACTTCAACAGTTACGGTGTACTCAACGTGCGTGAAGAGTTCGCCGAGCAATTTCCCGCGCATGTGGAGCGCGTCCTGGCGGCCTATGAGAAGGCTCGTCTATGGGCCCTTCAGAATCCGGAGGAATTTCGCAAACTATTTGCCAGCGACGCCAAACTCGACGATTCTGTCATCACGAAAGTTCTAGAGCGCACGGACCTCACCAATTCGACGATCGGAGATAACCAGAGACAGGTGATTATCGCGAGCGGCGACGTGTTGAAACAGAACAATGTGATCAACAGTAATACTGACGTGAGCGCAACCGTAAACCATCTGATCGATCCTCGATACGTGCAAGACGTGGTCAACAAAAGCCTGGCGCAGAAATGAGCACCGCGGATCAGAACCAAAGGCTGGTATGGAAGGGCGCTACCGCGAAATCGACGCCGAGGCTGCTACACACCATTGGACGAATTTATTTTCCAGATCGGGTTCTGGGCTGGATTATCCCCGCGACCGTACTGCTCGTATGGGAGCTCCTCGCGCGCTTAGGCTTGCTTCCCCCTAATTGGCTGCCTGCGCCAACCGTCGTCGGCAAGACGATTTATCAGTTGGCCGTTGCGGGCGATCTGGTCAGACACGCGGGGACAACAATCGCCCGCGTGGCGGTAGGATTTGTGCTCGGAGCAAGCGCAGGCACGCTTCTCGGCGGTCTCACCGGCTACCTGCCGGTCGCTCGCAAGCTGCTTGATCCATCGTTGCAGGCGTTGCGCAGTGTTCCTTCGATCGCNNCAAAGTTGCTTGAAGTTGGCAAACTATACCGGCTGAGCGGTTTGCAAATGGTTCGCCGGCTCATTCTTCCGGCGGTGTTGCCCGAGTACATCGTCGGGCTGCGCAGCGGATTGGGCCTGGCGTGGATGTTTGTCGTGGCTGCGGAGCTGTTGGGAGCAAGCAGCGGGATTGGATATCTCATGTTGGATGGCGAGATGACGGGCCGGGCCGCCGTCATCTTAGCCAGCGTGTTACTTTTCGCCATCTTCGGCAAGCTCACCGACTGGGGTATGAACGCGGTCGGCCGCAGGCTTCTTGGCCACAGGACCCGCTGACGCACGGTCGGTGAGGGTATGCACTCCGCCTGCCTCGGCGTGAGCAATTCGACTTATGGTCAACCATGGTTTTGATCAACGCGGCAGGGTTAACATTGAAATTGTGCAAAAGGCATTTTCCGGTTCCACGGGCACTCTGTTGGCGTTGAAAGATATTCTGCTAACCATCAACCCCGGAGAATTCGTGTGCATTGTCGGCGGCAGTGGCTGCGGGAAGACGACCTTGTTGAGAATCATCGCTGGTCTCGAGACCGAGTATGA
Organism: Acidobacteriaceae bacterium; assembly: GCA_003156615.1. The sequence goes on from PMHI01000434.1 coordinate 3,975, forward strand.
GGGCGCCGTCTTTCTCGACGGCAAGAAACTCATAGGGACTGGCTTAGATCGTGGCGTGGTTTTCCAGGAGCACCGCCTCCTTTCGTGGCTCACGGTGCATGACAACGTTGGTTTTGGCCTGGCAGGTCTAGCTCCCGAGGAACGCAGCAGAGACATTCGACACTATATCCGCCTGGTTGGGCTGGATATGTTCGAATATGAATATCCGCACCAGCTCTCGGGCGGCATGTCCCAGC
>PMHI01000025.1 GCA_003156615.1 Acidobacteriaceae bacterium
GGCGCCGGCAAATCGACCCTCATGCGCACGCTGGCAACTTTGCAGGAGCCGGACAGTGGCCGGGCCACGCTGGGCGACCTCGATGTACTGAAGCAAAAGGACGAAGTGCGGCACCGGCTCGGCTACCTGCCCCAGGAGTTTGGAGTGTATCCGCGCGTCTCCGCGCAGGACATGCTCGGCCACATCGCTCTGCTCAAAGGCGTCACCAATGCCAAGCAACGAAAAGATGTGGTGGGGTGGATGCTCAAGCGCTGCAACTTGTACGACGACCGCAAGAAGGCTCTCACCGGTTTTTCTGGAGGCATGCGCCAGCGCTTCGGCATTGCCCAGGCGCTGATTGGCAATCCGCAACTGCTGATTGTGGATGAGCCGACTGCCGGCCTGGATCCCGGAGAACGGAACCGTTTCTACAATCTGTTGGCTGAGGTTGGCGAGCAGGTGATCGTGATTCTTTCCACGCACATCGTGCAAGACGTGACCGACCTGTGCACCAACACGGCGATTATTAACAAGGGCCAGGTGCTATATGAGGGGCGTCCGCAGGATGCCATCGCTCAGTTGAACGGGCGAATCTGGCAAATCTCTATCGCCAAAACCGAGTTGGCCAGTTACGAGCAGCGTTACCAGGTGGTCTCGAGCAAACTGGTCGGCGGTCGTCCTTTCCTTCATGTCTACAGCCCGGCGCCGCTCCCCGGTGGATTTGCTCCCAGCGCACCCGACCTGGAAGACGTTTTCTTCAGCAAGATCCGTTCGTGGAATTAGAAGACCATTATGCTCTGGCATATCGCGTGGTTCGAAATTCGCTTCTGGCTTCGCTCCTGGATGCTCTGGATCTTCTTCTTCGTAGTGAGTCTGCTGATTTTTGGCGCGATCAGCTCCGATGAAGTCGTGGCGGATTTCAACCTCTCCAATATTTACCGTAATGCACCGTTCGCGATCGCAAACTATTACGCTGCCATGGGCGTGTTCGCGTTGCTGATGACAGCCGTATTTGTCAATTTTGCGGCTCTCCGCGACTTCAGCTACAACACCCACCAGATGATGTTCTCGACGCCCATACGGCGCCGCGACTTCCTGTTTGGGCGCTTTCTTGGGGCCACTGTAGTCTCGGCGATACCCATGCTGGGAGTGTCTTTCGCCATTCTGCTGGCCAAGTACATGCCCTGGGCGGATCGGGAACGTTGGGAGGCGGTGAACTTGACCGCGCATTTGAAAGGCATTCTTTTGTTTGCCTTGCCCGACACCTTTTTCACGGCTGCCATTTTGTTTGCCGTGGCGGTTGTGTGGCGCAGGGACATCGCGTCCTTTATTGCCGCGATTCTCCTGCTGGCAGGCCGCGTCGTGACCGCTTCACTTCTGCCGGGCCCACAGTGGGACCGTGTTCGATCTCTGTTCGATCCTTATGCCGTCAATACATTTGTCGTGGTCACCAAATACTGGACGGTGGCCGACAAGAACATCCTTTCTCTCGGCTTCGGCGGCTTGCTTCTCTGGAACCGTTTGATTTGGCTTGGAGTCGGGTGTGCAGCTTTTGCTCTGGCTTACGCCCGCTTCAGCTTCACCGAGAGGCGGACGAAGAGCAAAGCCCTCGAGCCGCAGGACCAACCGGCCATAGTTCCGGCTGCGATTCCCATGCCCCATCCGCAACTGACAGACGCGCCCTGGGCAAAGTTCCTGGGATCGTTAAACATTCATTTCCGTGGCATGGCCAAGAACACGGCCTTCGTCGTCATNNTGAATGTTCGAATACTCCCCGTCACCTACTCGGTGATCGATCTGATTCGCGGATCTCTCAATTTCTTTCTTATTGTTGTCATCACCTACTTCGCCGGCGCTCTGGTCTGGAAGGACCGCGACGATCGAGTGGACGAAATCTCCGACGCCACGCCCACCCCGGAATGGGTGTCCTACGCGTCTCGGCTGGCCACGCTCATTGCGATGGTGTTGCTGATTCAAGCTGCAGGCTTGGCGGCTGGCATCGTCGATCAGGCAATTCATGGCTACTATCGTTTCCAGTTCGGCCTTTATGTTCACGAACTGCTGGTGCGAAACGCATCGGGGTTTGTCTTCTTGGCGGTTCTGGCTTTCTTTATCCAATCCCTGGCGCCCAACAAGTACGCCGGATATTTCGTTTTCATCCTCGTCTATTGCGTAAACATTTTTCTGTGGCCGCCGCTGAACGTGGCGACAAACCTGGTTCAATTTGCGGGAAGGCCCAACGTCACTTATTCGGATTTCTTCGGCGATGCGCCTTATCGCTTAGCATGGAACTGGTTCACTCTTTATTGGCTGCTTTTCTGCTTGTTGCTGGCCATCGCCGCCGTAATGTTCTGGCCTCGTGGGAAGCAGGACCGATGGCGGGCCCGCCGTCGCAATGCAGCCTTGCGCTTTGGTTTCGGGTGGAAGGCCGCCACGGTTTTCTCTCTACTGGCATTTGCCGGCTGCGGAGGCTGGATTTGGTACAACACCGAAGTATTGAATCCTCTTCTCGGACCCAAAGACGTGAAGCGCGTCCAGGCGGCCTATGAAAAGACCTATAAGCCATTGGACAAGCTGCCCCAGCCGCGCGTGCGCAGCGTGAAGTACGCGATCGACGTTTTCCCCTCCAGTCGCAACGCGACCATACGCGGCGAAGAAGTCATCTACAATCCCTACTCCCACCCCCTGAACGAAATTCATTTCTCACTCGACCCACTCTATGACTCCTCCCTAGACATTCCCGGAGCTGCACCCACGAAAGACGACACGCGGCTCTCCTATCGCGTTTATCGCTTTACTCCGCCCTTGCAGCCAGGCGAAGAGCGCACTTTGCACTTCGCGGTGAAGAGCAAGAATCGCGGGTTCGAAAATAACGTGAGCAATACAGATATTGTCCAGAACGGCACGTTCTTTAACAACGGTGTTGCCCCTACCATCGGCTACAACTACTTCCGCGAGCTGAAGGATGCGGTGGAGCGCAAGAAATATGGCCTTCCGGAATATGACCTTATGCCTCCGCTGGAGCGCAACTGCACCGACGACTGCCGTGACACCTATATCCCTGGGCACTCAGACTGGGTCGACGTGACCGCGATCATCAGCACGACGCCCGATCAGATTGCCATTGCTCCAGGATCGCTGGTGCGCGAATGGCAGGAGGGTGGCCGCCGCTACTTCGAATACAAACTCGACCATCCCTCGTTGAATTTTTACGCCTTCATGTCCGGCCGCTACGAGGTGGCGCGCGAGCAGTGGAACGGCATCAAGCTGGAAGTTTATTACCTCAAAGAACAACCCTGGAATGTTCCCCGGATGATGAACTCCATGAAGAAGTCCTTGGCTTACTACATCAAGAACTTTGGGCCGTACGAGCACAAGGAAGCGCGCATCATTGAGTTTCCCCGCGTCGCCGGCTTTGCCCAGGCATTCCCCGGGACCATGCCTTATTCCGAATCCATCGGCTTCATTGCCAATTTGAATCATCCCGACGACATCGATTCCGTTTTCTATGTGGTGGCCCACGAAATGGCGCACCAGTGGTGGGCGCATCAAGTGATCGGCGCCGACATGGAGGGAGCAACCGTGCTTTCTGAGACCTTGGCGCAATACTCCTCTTTCATGGTCATGGAGAAAGAGTATGGCCGGGATCTGATGAGGAAATTCCTGATGCTTGAGATGGATAACTACCTGCGCTCCCGCGGCCAGGAGCGGCTCAAGGAACGTCCGCTCCTGACCGTCGAGTCCGGCCAGGGCTACATTCACTACGCGAAAGGGGGCGTGGTGCTCTATTACATGAAGGAAATGATCGGCGAGGATGCGGTGAATCGAGCCCTGCGCAACCTGATTCTCCGGTATGCTTATGCCCCTCCGCCCTATCCCACGTCTTACGCCTTGGTGGATGCATTGCGGGAACAGACTCCACCCAACCTGCAATACTTGATCAAAGACTTGTTTGAAGATATCACTCTGTTCTCAAATCGCACGCTGGAAGCCAAGGCGGTGAAGCGCGCGGATGGAAAATATGACGTCACCATCAATGTAGAAGCCCGCAAATTCAGGGCCGATGCCACAGGCATTGAGAGCGAAGTGCCGGTCGATGACTGGATCGATATCGGGGCATTCGCCAAGCCCGCACGCGGGAGGAAATACGGCGATACGCTCTACCGCGAACGCATGCATATCACACAGCGCAATTCTACGTTCACGTTCACAACGGCCCAACCGCCGGAAAAAGCAGGAATCGATCCGTTCGCGTTGTTGATTGACCGAATTCCCGAGGACAACGTCAAGAACGTGACGNNGATGCTGCCGCCGTCGTCGGCGGAGTACCCGTTCTCGACCGTCAAGCCAGAGATGGTTGCGGTAACCCCAGAGCTAACGGGGAACACCTGGGCGGCGTTGGCCGTGCTGGCGGAGCCAGTGTAATTCCCCCTACTTAGGGTCTGAACAGGATCCGAAGAATGCAGTCGACGACGCGCTGGTGTTTGAATGAAGGCTCGATGTCGAGTTGCACGGACGATCAGAAATGGGGTGTTCCATATTTACGTATAAACCTCTGTTTGTTTCCAAAGCGGCCGCGTAAATTTACAGGTCAGGCCGCGCCACGGTTCTTGCCGAGAGATTCAAGAACGTTGATCCTTGGGCGACGCCGGGACGGGCACTCTTAGTCTTGTAGTTGAGGTCCACCTCGTATGACCAACACGGGACAGCGCGCATGGGAGACCACATCGTACGCTGTTGGTCCAGACAGATGAGCTGCTACTCGCGGATAGCGGGCACCGCGCACACCGAGCACGATCAGTTCGATCCGTAACTTCCCGGCGATTTCCAAAATGAATTCAGCAGGCACGCCGAACTCAACGTGGTACTCAGGCGTAATTCCTGCTTCCAATGCCCAGTGTTTCTCCATGAAGCGCAACCGGAAGAAGTCCTCGGCCTGCATCCTGGTCGAGAGGGGTTCTTTGTATGCATCCTGGGTAACGTGCAAGAAGAAAAGCGCGGCACGATATTCCCTGGATAAAGAACACGCAAAGCGCATCGCTGGTTCGGATTCTGGGGAGAAATCCGTGGCGTACAGAATGCGCCGCGGCTTGGCCTCTGTTTCAGGCGGCACCGAATCCTCTGGCCCACCATCAAAAGTGGAGTCCTTGCGCACCGCAGAATCTCCTCAGCCGTTGAGCCCAGCAGCAGCTCTTCCATGCCGCGTCGGCCGTGAGTGCCAATGACAATCAGATCGATTTCTTGCTTTTCCACCATTCCCGATATCATCGGCCAAACATTTCCGTGATCGACGAGCGCCTCATGCCTAA
>PMHI01000397.1 GCA_003156615.1 Acidobacteriaceae bacterium
TGGTTTGGAAGGCGTGGACAGACCCGAAGTACGTGATGCAGTGGTGGGGGCCGAAGGGCTTTACTGCGCCCGTTTGCCAGATGGATTTTCGCGTTGGGGGGAAATTTCTCTGCTGCATGAAAGCACCGGATGGGCAGGAGTTCTGGAATGCGGTTGAATACCACGAGATTGTTCCGCACGAGAAGATCGTTTCCTTGATGTACTTTTCGGACTCGAAGGGAAACAAGATTGATCCTGCGCAGCTAGGAATAGAACATGAGGCCATAGAGGGTGCGTACGACGTGACCATCTTTGAGGATCTAGGAAACGGCCAGACGAAACTCACCTTCATTGGAAATGAACCCATGGAGAGCGCGAAGAATAGCGGTCAATTAGAGGGCTGGAACCAGATACTCGATAAACTTGCTGCAGTTGTTGCGGGGCTGACGCAGGCGAAATAAGAAGCTGAAGCTTTGATGATCGTCATGCGCGAGCAACTGAGCGTAAAACAAAGGCTATCTCGGAGACCCCCCGGCTAAGGGCGGTGGCGGCGGCTTAGTTGAAACCTGCTTCTCGTCACTTGGCCGGATGGCCGCCTTTCCGGGCAAGCGACCTTGGCTCGGCTCTTGCCTTCGGAAGCAACCGAACTGTTCTGTTTCGCTGGCTCTAAAAACAATTCGCCTCGGTTGTCGATTTTTTCTGTGCGCGACGACTATAGGATGAACGATCCAGCGGGCAAGGCTGGGCTGGGCTCCCGCCAGGAGGAGAAGAACAGTGAAATACATATGTTTGGGATACATCTAGCCAGGAAAATCGAAGGGATGAGCCAGGACGCAGCGACACCGAACGTTCGACGAATGCTTTGAGTACAACGACCATCTGCGCGCCAACGGACATCTTGTCGCCGAAATACCTCTTCAGCCTCCGGAGACCGCGTTGACCCTGTACTGGAAACCGCAAAGTCGCGACGACTGATGGCCCCTATGCAGAAACCAAGGAACAGCTTGGCGGCATTCAAATCCTTGAGGCGCGAGACCTCAATCAGGCGGTTCAGCTGATCTCACAGCAACCAGGCTTTAAGTATGGACTTGGACCGATTGAGATACGGCCGGTTGCGGATCTGAGCGAAATCATAAAGGCAAGCGAGCGGCGACGGCGAAAGGATACCTCGCGATGAGGGCCGCGCCACGAGGGAAAGAATGATCAATACGTTTAGTTCTGGCAGGCGTGATGCTGATGCTCGGCAGGGAGGCTAAGAAAATGTCATTCGTTCGCGATCTGAGAGTTGCATTTAACTCGTTAATTCGCACCCCAGGGCTGGCGATCGCCGTGGTTCTCACCCTGTCTCTCGGCATCGGTGCGAACGCTGCCATTTTCACGCTGGTGCGCGGGGTCCTGCTCAAGCCCCTTGTCAATCGCGGCGAGGACCGGCTGATCTACGTCCGGCAAAGCGCTCCCGGCATCGGCAATGAAAACTCTACTTTTTCCGTACCCGAGATCCAGGACTTGCGTTCGAGTGTGAAAACCGTGAGCGCCTTCGGCGACTTCTCAACCATGGACTTCACCATGATCGGCCTCGGTGAGCCTCGTTCCATTCGAGGTGGCGTCGTCGGCGGCAACTATTTCGAGGTGATGGGCCTTCGTCCCGTGCTCGGTCGCCTTATTGGGCCTGAAGACGACGGTCCCAAAGCTGCCGGTGTCGTCGTTCTCACCTACCGTTTCTGGGCGACAGCTTTTCACAAGGATCCTTCGGTCCTNNCAAGATACCGAAATCATCGCCAACGTGGTCACGAGCCCGCATCATCTTTCCGCGACCATGATCACCGGCCGCATCCATCGCATGACTGAGCTTTTCGGCCGTCTCGCTCCCGGAGTTACTCTCGATCAGGCTCGTGCTGAGTTGCGTTCCGCCTACTCCGCGATGGAGAAGGACCATCCCGAAGCCTATGCGCAGGAGGCGGACTTTCAGATCGGGGCGAAATTGCTTCGTGACGAGATCACGTCGGGCGCCCGGACCGTACTGCTCGTGCTGCTCGCCGCGTCGGGGCTGGTCTTCATCATCGCGTGTTCCAATGTTGCCAATCTGATTCTGGCACGGGCGGTTCGCCGCGAAGGTGAGCTGGCGGTGCGCGTGGCGCTGGGCGCAAGCAAAGGCTCGTTGCGCCGCATGCTTTTGGCCGAAAGTCTTCTGCTTTGCGGGGCTGGCGCCGCACTCGGTGTATTGAGCGCGCAGCCGATGGTGGCCGTCCTGGCTCGCTATGCCTCGCGCTTTTCCGTCCGCGCTCTCGATTTCAGAGTCGATTCGAGCTTGCTTTGGGTCGGTGCGGCGCTGGCGATTGTCGCCGCGGTGATTCTCGCATTTGTCCCGCGCCTGCCCTCTTCCGGCACGCCCAGTGGACTGAGCCCATCCAGCGGAAGCGTACGGGTCACTGGCAGCACGAGCCGCCGCCAGCGAATTTTCGCAGTGACGCAGATCGCCGCGTCATTCGTGCTGCTGGCCGGTGCAAGTGCCTTGATCGCGACGCTGATCGCATTGCAAAAAACGCAGACGGGTTTGGACACGCAGCACGTCCTGGCCATCGACGTTCCGGCTATGTCTTTCGGTAAGACCTCGCAGCAGGTCGTCGATTTCTACAAAGAATCGATGCGCCGCATTGATGCTTTGCCGGGCGTGAGCGAAACAGCATTCGGCAATGTGGTTCCGTGGCGCGATACCGGCTATGGCTTTCAATTCTCAGGGGATGGTCATGCCCATGCCGCCAACGTAGAAGATCCCCGGGCGCAGTGGCGTAGCATCTCTCCCGGTTTTTTTGCGGCGCTGGGTGTTCCCATGATTGCCGGCCGCGATTTCAACGCGCTCGATAATCAGAATAGTAATGCAGAGCCTGTCGTTATCGTCAGCCAGACGCTCGCACAGCGCATGTTTCCCAATCAGGATGCCGTCAATCGGCATGTCTATTGGACCGATCCTGTGTTGAAATTCGCTTCCGGGAGCGAAGCAGAAAAGGCGCGCATGATGGCGCCGCATCGCATCATTGGCGTCACGGCGGATATTGACGATGGACATGTCGTTCCCGAACCCACGGTCACCGTGTACAGTCCTTTTGACGAAGGCCCAATCTTTGGTGGACGCCTTTTCATTCACACGAGTGCAAATCCTTATGCACTGGTTCCGTCAGTCACGCGTGTTATTCGCGAGATGTCCGCCGATCAGCCTGTCGAGCATGCTGCCACTCTCGCAGATGTGCGCGCTGAAGTGCTCACGCCGGACCGATTGAACTCGCTTGTGTTCGGCGTGTTCGCCGCTGTCGCGTTGGCGATCGCGGTGGTTGGAGTCGCCGGCGTGCTGGCGTTTTCAGTCAGCGCGCGCACGCGGGAGTTTGGCATCCGGCTGGCCCTGGGGTCGCGGCCGCAAAATCTTCTCAGAGGTGTTCTGGCAGAGGGTGCCGCCATGGCTGCGGCTGGCGTCTTTGCAGGCGGAGCATTCGGGTTCGCGCTGGCGCGTGTGGCGGGAAGATATTTTCTGGAAGTGAAGATGCCGGGCGCATTGCCGGTGTTTGTCTCTGCCTTCGTTTTGATGACCGTCGCGGTTGTCGCGTCGGTGCTGCCCGCTGCACGCGCTGCACGCGTCGACGTGATGCAAGCGTTGCGCTCCGAGTGACCGCCGCTTAGCCCTCATCGAGTGCAATAATTTAGATTTTTCGTGAATTTTCGCGTTTACATTCGTAAACAAATATCATTCTCAGCCGATGGTCTTGTAAACACATTGATTCTGCGGTGGTTGTTGCTTTCGTCGGACACGGGAGCCTGATTATCTAAGTGTTCCGAGTGTCAGTAAGGCGTTCAAGCGAGTTGTCGGGGCCAGCCCTGGTGAATACCTCAAACGCTAGTGTTGTATCGGATGCGCCCCATTCCAAGAACGCAGGCAGGTCCGGGACGTCGTGCGGGGCGCGTCCGATACAACTGTTTGAAGGAAGCCGCCCGTGGGGAGGGAGTTATGTATATTGAATGGTTTTGGGGTGCTGGAAAAGGCTTCGGGAAGAGGGAGAGAAATTAACCAGAGGGCAGAGAGGATAGACCGTCATCAGTACCACGCGATGAAACTGAGTCTGGGACGAGTCGATGAGGTGGGCAACTTCTTCGGGGCTCAAGATGTTGGGTAGGTGTCGCGTCTTCTTCGGATACGGTGTAGCGGCTACGCTCCAGTCTTTCTTAAGCACCCGATTGTAGAAGAACCGCAGAGCAGCCAACCGTTGCGTTACGGTGGATGCGGCTAGCTTTCTCTCGCGAAACAGATATGCCTGGCGGCGGCAGCCCGTTTCATGGGGGGAATTTTAACATCCCCCTCACAAACTAAAAGAGCTCGACGGGTGCCGCATGGCCTGAAGCGGAAGCGAGTCGAGCATCCCTCGTGACTAATGCGGCTCCCAGCTTCTCGGCAAGCACGATGTAGGCGGCATCATAGGCAGAAAAATTGTGACGAAGCTGCCAGATGCGGGCCAGGAGCACCAGATGAGGATATCGAGTAATACGGAGATCCAGCAGATCGGCGACCGCCTCGTCAGCGCGATGAGCAGAGATCACTGCTTGCAATGCTAGACGCCGCAGTACCTGCGCGACCTCGAGATCTAGAAGGTGAGGCGCGTGCAGGGTTTCGTTATGCGAATAAATGCGCTTCTCGATGTGCTGCCCGGCAGATGTCTGAAGAAGCCAGTCAACTGCGGCAGACGCATCTAGGACAATCATCGCGCCTCGCGCTCTTCTCGAACCAAGTGGGCGGCATCGATCCGCGCCGAAACCGGCTTACGTTTATGCAAGCGCTCCCGCATTTCCGCAAGCGTTGGCCTCTCCGCGATTTCCCTGATCTCGGCCAACAGATAGTCCGAAAGTGACATACCTGCCATCGCAGCGCGAGCTTTGAGGCCGCGGTGCAGGGCATCGGGCACATTCCGAAGCTGAATCATCTTCGCCATGTTGCGAGCATACTTTCATGTCCTTCACATGTCAACAAAGAGAACCAATCAAAGAGAACCAATCTGGCCAAACAATCAAAACGCCACTGGATCCCTACGAGTATTGCCAGGTTTCCTCGAATGGAAGTCACAATCCACAGAATTCTGCAGCGATTGGGAAGCCGTGAGGAGTTCAGGTAACGTGGGGATTGGTCAAAGGGAAATGCCTCTCGCAGTTGTTGTCCCGTCCACTCCGCGGTCGGCAGCCGCCATGTTCTCAACGCTTCATCTGAAAGGCAGGTTGAAAATCACTTAAAATCAGTTTTCTGGTTTTACATGCACTTACAAGGACTAAATTTGCTGACCGTGCTCGGTTAAGCCCTTTGTTTGCGGTTTGTGAACGGGTTCGAAATCCCACTCTCTCCGCCAAGTTATTTTGTTATCTTGTGCTTGCAAGCCGGTGATACCTGTGCTGATACCCATGATCAGTGAAGGAGTCACCGATGAATCGCGAAGTCAATCTCACCAAAAGAGTCCAAATACCGTATGGACGGCGGTATTGCCGCGTTGTGTTTTCCGCGAAGGGCCGCATCAAGCCTGACCTAGCTGTGGTCAACGGCAAGCAGGAATGCCACGAGGAAGGCGCGTACTACCTGGAGTGGCGCGAGGGCTCGAAGTGCGTGCGCCTTTCGGTCGGTAAAGACCCAGCCGACGCCAGTGCCCGACGACAGCGCAAAGCAGCGGAGCTGAATGCCATCAACAATGGCGTGCCTGTGTCCTCTCCCGATGGCCAGAACGGGCGCAGGATGGTGTCGATGGCAGTCGCCCGGTTGTTGGAGGAAACCAAGCTCATTGAGAAGTCTAAAACTCACGCCGCTCACGACACCTCCCTGCGCTATTTTATGGAGTCCTGCCCCAAGCTTTATCTGGAAGATCTCCAACGAAGTGATCTTTTGAAATTCGCGGCCTTCTTGCGCGACGAGAAGGAACTGCATCCCCGAAACTTGGTCAATCAAACGATGGGGAAGCGCCAGCCGATGTGCTGGTCGCTAGAAGGCGCTCATCTCTTACTTCAGGTTCGGTGCGCGATGCTGGATAATCGGCTCGATGCTCGGTTTCGAGAATGGTATCCACAATTCCGTCAGATGCCGGCGCCAGTCGAACTGCCGATCATATGTCAGACCGCCCCCCACATCGAAACGGTCTCCATGGCATAAAATGCAAAAGTCTATGCATGAACGGAAAACGACAGGGGCGGAAAGAATAGCAAGAAACGAGCCAGCGTGGCGGTAGCCCGGAACCCAATATAAAGACATTTTCGAGCACGTCCACTGGACAACATCGGACGACATAGTACAGCGATCCCGTAAATCAAAACTAATCGAAAATGTGGTGATCAGAGCAGCAGTTGATGCAAGGGCACAACGGGACAGGGGGCGAGTCAGTGTGCGCCAAGCGCGGATTTTTGCGACTGGTCCAGGTCAGTCGCCAGCACCAAACGAGTTTTTACACCGAACATCTGGTAGTCCGTGAACAGTCCCCGGCACCAGTACGTTTTCTTTTCCTCGGCTTGCGTCGCAATGGTGACCGGCACAAGGTATTGGGTACCATCCTTTTCAAGCCAACCATAAGTCATCACTCCCCGAAGGCGGTAGAACGGTCCTGAAAGGTCAAGCGCTTCCGAGATTCGCAGAATGGCCCCTGACTCGTCCACCCAGACTTCCCCGTGGCAGTCGTAGAACTTTATCGATCTCCGTAGGCCGAAGGTCGTGCCATACTGGAACGGGCAAACCTCGTCCTCGGTGTTCGCGGCGTATTGGAAGACGTGGACGGTTCGACCGCTCACGACGGAGTCCGGTGCCTGGTGAATTCTAAGCTTCAGCTCCGTCCCGACCATTTTAGGAAGCCAGGACCACTCATTGCTGGAAACTATCCAACCGTTCAGTCGCGGGAATGGAACTTCGTCGTAGAACTTTTTCTTGCCGGGGCGCCGCCAGCGCTGCGTCCCTTCCGCAATCATGGTCTCGAATGCGTCCGTCAACTCCGCATCCTCGTTGTCATGACCCCAGGCGAATGTCTCCGTCGCGGCGAAGTTATGTATCGAGTCAGCGAGATGCTGTGCCGTGCGCCGCAACTGGAGGACTTCGGGCGGATCCACCGGCCGCTGCGAAAAACCTTCGGCGCGTGGCCAAACGTAGGGCGGGTACAGGTCTTTGGCGACTGGCGACACGAAAACAGTCTCCGGAAAAAGGGTCGCCTGTAGATATGGCTGCGCCCGCGCGACAAAGTCCGCAAGCTCCTTGACAGGCACCGCGAGCGCGACGCGGTCTTTGCCTTCGCCCATGCCGAACAGGATGCCGACGATCTTCTTTGTCTTGCTGTCAACCACGATTCCGCCGCTAGAGCCGCCTCGCACGAGACCCTGCTCGTAACTAAAAGCAAGCAGACCTTGTGGGGTCTTGCCCATGAACTTGCCGTGCCAGCAAACCAGCCTACGCTCTGGATTCCCGTTGAACGGATAGGCGTAGATGTCCGCTTCTAAGCTCTGATTCAAATCGTCGGCGTCGAAGCCGATGCCATGTAAGTCCCTGAGCGGGTGCCGCATTTCGTAAATGGCAAGGTCGTGAGCCGGGGTGTACTTCATCGAGCCGGCCCCCTCAAGGTATACCTCTCGCGCTCCAGCGTCGTTTGGGTCGGAATCGAGGTAGCGGTGCGCGGAGAATACGCCCTTGATGCGGACGTACTTGCCCATTAGCTTAGCGACATGGTAATCAGTGCCCACGAATCGGCAGTCCTGGTCTAGGCAGAACCCCGTTCCGAACTTTATGGAGAAAAGGGCAAGATGCTTGATGTCCGGCTTGAAATCTGTGATGGGAAAGACGACCCGCTCGGGAACGAATTTCTGGGCGCCCACTGGTAGGACGAGGCCACCATTTATTGGTTCGGAAGCGGAATTCGCTCGGTCCTTATCTTGTTGCTGGCTGTGAGCCATTATTGACGCGAGAAGTGTAAGTAGAAGAGCCGTGCGCCTCATTAATCGCTCACCCAGGAGCCATCCGCACCTGTTGGCATCGGATGGCCTTCCTAGATTCCCGCTTGAAGTGGGTACCTTTGCCTTTTATAGCGCTCTAATAGACTTGATGTCAGTAACATTCATCACAAGCTTGTAGATAAATGAATGTGGAGTTCCGAAATCGGAAAGCATTCCGACCCGGACCAATATGGAAGTGTGTCATATCTAAACACTGTCCCACAATGGGATACACAACACTTGACATCGTTGGTCGATTAACTTACTTAACGCGCCCTAATACGCGAGACGGTGCGACGTCCCTGACTAAGATAGCGCTGGCGTGCAGCATAAGTGTAGCCTGAACGCCATCAGGACTATTCAGACTATCCATTGCGGATGACTTACTGTTGAACCCAGCCAACAGTATAGTGATAGACTTCCTCCGCTAACTGCAGCGGTCGCTTTGATCTTTCCCGATTGCGGACATCTACAGTAGCGTGGGCAGAGCGCCGTGATGAACGTCACTGACCACACTTAGAGCTTAAAGCACCCCTTTTACAATCTGGAGCGCGTCGGCATCAGTCATATTGCCCGTATGGGCCTCGACAGCTTGGCCCAGGTGCTGCGCTAATACACTGGACAAATCTCCACCGGAGTATGCCTATGCGTAGGCTCAACTTCCATACATAATAGAAACTGTTCTTGTTTGTGGACGGTTCTACCGCCGCCGTGCGTCTTGCGCCATGCGGCCATCTGGCGGTAGTGTTCGGAGCGGTGCCGCTTGGCAGTTGTAAAGCCCCCGTAGTGCCTCATCTGTACAAGACGAATGAATGCCTAATGACCTACCAGGTTGTACTTTGCGGCAGGAACGGTGTTGTACTCGCTGGCGATGGGTGCGAACTGTCACGCCGAGAGTTTGGTGGAGTAGCAGTAGTCAACGAGGTCAACGGGTTCCGCGTCGCCAGTAAGTAAGAGGATGTTGATACGGTCTATCGAGCGTCTGGGAACCCGCGATGCTCCCATCGTCTGTAAAGAGCTCATTGCTGTCACTTCGCGTTCATGATTTACGTTATCGTTCTTAAAGTGCCAGAAAAGCGCCCTGGAATCTTGATTCTCAGAATTAGCCTCGTCGGAGAGATCTGTGGGTCATCCCTACGCTCCAATGGCGGCCGGAAGCTCGGCTTGCGCGACTCGAAGAAGAGATTATTCCGGATACAGTCGGATGACGTGAGAGAAGCTCAACTTAAAGGTTTACCGTTGCCAGCAACAACGTGTCTCTATTAGCCGAACAGGATCAACAAAAACCAGCGTGATTGTGACTGCGGATCACCGATTCGAAATCGTGCACGGAAAATAGGGGGCGCGGCTAACAGGCCTTCAGTCACTATGGATGAACTGTACTATTCCAGAACCGACAGCAAATGCTGAAAATAGGTGGACGCTATGTCAGGAATGCGAACAGAAACTGCGCGCACTGCTCGGCTTCTGTGCGGAAGAGTTCTAGTTTCAGTTCAAAGCGTACATAAAGAATGAGAGTCTGCCGGGCACAGCTGTCGATCTCATCGACGCGGCGGGCGCGGCTGCTCAACTCCAGCAGGGTTCATTACCAGAAGAGGTCGTTGAAGTTCAGAAACGCATTCGTTTCATCGTTCAGCGAACCGAGGCTTCTATCGCGAATCACGAATTTGAGAAAGCTCGCTTTTATTCAGACGAAGAACGCCAGGAACGTAACAACCTGAAAGAGCTGCGCGATAAATACAAGCTCCAAAACAATCCAGCCTTGAACATTGGCCGAGAAGCGATCGAGGAAACTGTTAGCAAGCTGGTGGGCAATTCCACCGATTCAGGTTCGACGACCAATTAGAGCAGTTTGATTTGTCAGCGGAGGATGGTTGGTGAAAAATCTTAGAACCCTATCGACAAGTGCCCCGGCGCCGAGCACCCGCGTGGACTGTCCCGGCGGGAAACACTTGCAGTCGTTGCCGGCCTTGCAATTATGGGCTTCGGAGTAGGCCCACTACTTCACGACGGTGATCTTTTCGGCACCAACTGGTTCGGAGAACTCGTGTTCGCACCTCTCGCTATTGTTTTGGATCTGATCGTCGTCCGCTTCGCCTTGTTCAAGCCCGAGCGGTTAGTTGCAAAACGGATCGAACGCAGACGCCGACACTGAGCAAATTCCTACGCGAATGAAGATGAGTGTTAACGCCTGCCTACGTCAGTTGGGATTACGTCAGTTGGGAAAACGACGGTGATCTGGAATACCAGCGCATCACGGCGAGGAATTCAGCCAGTAGTGAGCGAGCTCCCGTTGCTTGTTGATCAGCGCGGTTGCGACGCCTAATAGTGCGTAGGCTCTAGGTTGGGGCGCAGATTGGCTCTCAGCCAGAGAGATCGCCTCGGCTTCGTGGTCGCCGCGAATGAGCCTTTCCGTCAGATTCCAGAGGGGCCAAACCTTTGACGAGTCGTTCATCTTGGCGATCATGTCTTCCGCCGCGCCGAAATCGCCGAGTTCTCCACGTGTGACCGCAATCATCTCGAAGACGTAGGGTTTCGTCCCTGCGCCTGCGGTCATAGCCGCTTGGTAGGCAATCTCCAGCGCGAGCGGCGCACTCGGATCATGCCTCCCGACCTCCTGAGAAGCCAGCTCGACCAGGCCTTCGGCGCGCTCCGCCGGTTCGGGAATCAGGTCGAGAGTGGCAAGCGCCTGCGCATCGTTCCCCAGCGCGGAAAATCGAGCGGCCACGTCGCGGAGCGAAATGTTGCGCCAGGGCTCATACACGAGCGCCGTTGCCTCATCGAGCGCGTCCGACAGATCGCCCGCTTTGGCGCGCTCGAAGCCGACCTGCAGCACGATGAAGTCGCGATGGTTGCCGGGAGGCAGTTGGTCGGCGGTCGCCATCGCCGCGTCGAGTTCCCCGATGCCAACCTGGGCCTCACCCAGGTAAAGAAGCAAACCTTGTTTGGCTTGTTCCGTGCTCGCTGCGGCCAATAGATCGTAAATGCGATCGACAACCGGAGCGGCAGCAGGCAGGTTGCCTTCGTGGGCTAACTCAGATGCGATGCTTGCGTAGAGGCCCGCGGGCATGCTCTCGGCAAACCAGGGATCGACGGGGTGATCTTTTTCCCACTCTACGGCGGCTAGAGCCTGATCGGTCGTTTCCTGCGCGCCAGCCTGGTCACCGGCTTTAAATTGTTCTGCCTGAATCCGCAGCAACGTGCCGACAAGAGTATTCGTCTGCCCAAAATAGGGCTTCGCCCGTTGGATGGGGCGCGCCAGTTCCAGAGCGTGCTCGAAGTCGTGATGCTCGGCCAGCCATTGCGAAACGGAACTGTAAGCGTTCGCCTTCGCCACATCTTCACCCTTTGAGCAGTTCTGAATCATTTGAAGAGCCATCGGCAGATTTCCCTGCGACGCAAGAGTGTAGGCAACGCTTCCCGTGGCGGAAACCTGGGCCGAGGGACTTCCCGCACGTTCGGCAGTGGTCTGCGCGCCCTCAATGTCGCCGATGCGGGCTTGCTGTCCGGCGATATTGGCAGCGGCGCTGGATCTCTGGTCCTTGTCGATTTGCGGAATCAGTGCGCTTGCCTCGCGAAGGAAGGATTGCGGCTGGCTGAAAGACGGGGAATCCTGCGGGAGCGCAAGCCGGGGCCATTGTTGTCTGACAGAGTTGGCGTTCAATGGCAGACTACTCCTGTCGAAGTGTTCGCATCGGATCGATCTTTGTCGCGTGGCGAGCGGGGACGTAGCTGGCACCGAAGGTGACTCCCATCAGGAGAGAGGACACCAGAACCAGAGTCGGCACGTCGTAAACCTTCACTCCGTAGAGAAGCTCGGCCAGTAGAGGCGTGGCGGCGAACGAACCACCTAAACCAATCGCCACTCCGATCAGCGAAAGCACCATCGCTTGCCGCAATACTAACCCCAGGACCTGGTTGGGCTGCGCTCCCAGCGCCATCCGCAGGCCGAGTTCATGAGTGCGTTCGCCGACAGAGTAGGAAATCACCCCATAAATCCCGACCACGGCCAGAATCAACGCGATGGCTGCAACGAGTTCCAGGATCTGGCACAGAAAGCGCCACGGACCTGCTGACTTCGAGACCGTTTGGTCCACCCTTGCGATTCCGAAGACGGCTGACTCGGGAGCAAGCCCCGAGATCGTCCGGCGCACGTCCTGCATAAGGGACTTCGATGCGGAGTGTGTACGGACAATCAGGCTCTTGTGGACCCGCGTCTCCGTCCAGCCGGACTTGATGCGCCTCGGCAATTGCTGGTAAGAGACGTAGACCTCGGGCTCGGGGGGGACCGTCAGCGAAAACTGGTGTACGTTTCCAACGACTCCCACAATCTGTCGCGGCTTTTCTTCGGGCGAATCGTCGAAGCTGATACTGCGGCCGATCGGGTCCTCGTTTTGCCAGAACCGTCTCGCCATGGCCTCGTTGATCACAACTACCCAGGCATTACTCGGCGTGTCCTGTTCCGTGACGCCTCGGCCCCGCAACATCGGAATGCCCATTAGTCCAAAATAGTTGGGACTGATCGACTGCCTCAGAACCGTTGGTTTCTCCGAAGCGCTCGATATACTTTGTCCCGCAATTGTGAAGCCTGGTGACGCGTATCCTGCCATTTCGAGAAGCGGGAGCCAGTCGGCCAATGCTACATCTTCGACCTGCGGGATGTTCCGCGTGCGCTCCAGTGCTTGACGGCAGAACTGGTCCACTGGGGGAAGAATGGAACTCAGGCCGGTAGTGTCCTCCGTCGATGAGTCCATATACTTTTCTCCCGTCAACCGAACTTCTACCGTCAGGAGATGCTCCGGGTTGAATCCCGGTGTCGTCCGCAGGATGCGTATCACCGTGTTGATCATCAGGCCAGCGCAGACCAGCAACACACATGCCAGTGCAATCTCCGTTACGACCAAGGTATTTCTCGTGCGATGGCGAGAAACTGTCGCTGTGCTGCGTCCGGTTTCTCGCAAGCATTCGTTGACATTACTATTCACAGCGCGATAGGCCGGAATCATCCCGAAGGCAATGCCGGTGATCACGCAGGCGCAGAAAGTGAAAAGCAGAACCCGTCCATCCACAACGATACCCGTAGCCTTCGGAAACCAGATCGGAGCCGACACATTAAAAACTCTGACGCCCAGAAAGGACAAAACCAGCCCTGCAAATCCTCCTACGAGGGAAAGCAATACGCTCTCGGTGAGTATTGGCCGGATCAAGCTTCTTTGGTTCGCTCCTAACGCGACTCGCACTCCAATCTCTTTCCGGCGTCCCTCTCCCCGAACCAGCAACAGATTGGCGACGTTGGCGCACGCAATCAGCAGGACCAAGCCCACGGCTCCAAAGAGCATGTAGTAGATGTCAGCCGACCAACCGAACAAGCGTTTCTGCAAAGGCTCGACCCTTACGCCCAGGTCTTTGTACGCTTCCGGAAAAGCCTGTGTTAGATGTCCTGCCGTTACGTCCATTGCTGCCTGGGCCTGCTGAATCGAAATGCCTCGTTTCAGTTTCCCGACCGCGGTAAACCATCGCACATCGTCGACGCCGGAAATCGCCGGATTTCCCTCTCCATGGACGATGTAAACCTCCGGCGTTCCCCAGCCGAACAGATCAAAGCCGGGTTCCAGGACGCCCACAATCGGTCCCGAAAATGTGTCGACAAACATCTTCTGGCCGAGTACGTGAGGATCGCCCGCGAAATGGCGCTTCCAAAACTCGTAGCTGATCAAAACACCGCCATACCCTGGCGTGTCGGCGAGATCGGCCGGTGGAATAGTGCCCAGGAACGTCTTGATCCCAAGCAACGGTAACAGTAACGCGCTCACGTGTTGCACGCCAACTCGTTCGCCCGATCCCGCGCTCGACATGGCCACAAAGTCGGGATGCGAGGCAAATTCCAGCGCTTCAAACACACGGTTGTCTGCACGCCAGTGAGCAACGTCCGTGCTCGAAACTGTCTGCGACCAGCTTGGATCTTTCCGGTTGACATTGGACACAGAGATGAGCCTGTCCGCATCGAGGTATGGAAGCGGACGCAGAAGCACTCCGTTGATAACGCCGAAAATCGCCGTGGTGGCCCCGATTCCAATGGCCAGAGTCAGAACAGCGACAAGAGTGAATCCCGGGTTTTTGCGTAATCCTCGGACCGCGTAACGGATGTCTTGCACGAAAGCTTCGATCCATCGTGTCATAGCTTTGTTCCGTGTTTTTGATCTGCGAGTCGCCCGACGCGGCCAGTCTACACCTGAACGACTGTTTCGAGA
>PMHI01000303.1 GCA_003156615.1 Acidobacteriaceae bacterium
ACGTTCTTCGATTGTTTCTTCTCCGCCGCCCTCCGGGCTTCTGCGGTTTTCTCGGCCTGCGCCTCCCGGTTCATCTGGACGGTGTTGAGTTCGACGATGGCGTGACGGGCATCGCCGGCCAGGCGATTGTGGGGATAGCGTCGCAGAAACTCCTGGAAGGTGGTGCGGGCCGCTGCAGAATCGTTGAGATCGTCCTTGTAAATCTCGCCTATGGTGAACAGCCCATCGAAGCGGTACCTGCTGCCAGGGTATTCGCGGCGCAGGAATTTATACTGCTCGATGGCCTCATTCAGAATTTTGTTGTCGTTGAAACGCCGTCCCATTTCCACCAGCGTCTCGGCTACCGCAACCACGCTCGGGTCGGCTTTGGTGGAAGCGGGCGCTCCCATATAAACGTTGCGGTAGGCATTCAACACGCGCTGATAGTCGCGGCGGGTTCGGTCCGCGGGAGGCCTTCCGTTCAGCGCCTCGCGCATCCGCTCGGCGGTGGCGAAATGTTCCCGGGCCCAAGCGTCGGAATGGCGCGCCCGGGCGTGGGCTGCGGGCGCAACGGGAGCGAACGCCGCGACCACGGCGAGCGCAAGCGATGCTCTCCACAGACCACACTGGCGCGATGAGGTCTTCAAGATAACCAGCCCGTGCCTTCGTTCCTGCTCGTTTGAATCAGTCCTGGGTGCCCGAGAGATTAAAAGCAAAAAGTAAAACAGGGAAACCTAATCCGTGTTGCTGATGTAGAGCACGCCCCGCGCATCTCTTTGCATGGTTACGGGCTCATGCGAAGCGCCCGATTCAAAAACGGGTGCTCCATGGTATAGATTGGTGATCCGGCGGACATAGTTTTGGGTTTCGGCATAGCGCGGCACGCCGGAACTGCGTGCCACCGCCGTCGCCCCCGCGTTATAGGCGGCCAGGGTCAATCTGACATCGCCGCCATAACTCTCCAAAAGCTGCTTCAAATGTCGAACCCCGGCATCCACATTTTGTTCCGGGTCAAACGGATTCTTAACGTTCAACTGGCGCGCCGTCGAAGGCATCAACTGCATCAGCCCCATCGCGCCCTTCCGCGAGACCGCGTTGGGATTGAAGTTCGATTCCACTTTCACCACCGCGCGCACCAGGTTGGGGTCTACGTTATGCCGCGCCGCCGCCTGCTCGATCGCGCTGTTGATATCCGCAGAGGTCGCCAGTGGGCCGCGGAAATTCGCGGCAGCCATCTTGGCGCTGTCCGATTGCCCGGAGTCATGCCCCAGATACTCGTCGACCTCAGAGGCCGCCGACTGCGCCGCTCGCATAACCGCCCCATTCGGCGGGGGCACGGGCTTCCAGCGATTTTCTTTGGAACTCCAGTACTTCAGGGTGCGCCGAGGNNGATCTTGGTTGGAGCGATCGTTTCGGAGGATCCGTCGCCCCCATCAGCGGCACGGAGTTGGGGCGTGCGAGAAAGAGAGGTCGCGGCTAAGATGCTGGCCATCAGGACGATGTGCAGGCGCTTTCGCATACCGGGCTTTATCCTCACGGGCAAAGACTTACGGATAAAGACAGACTTCACCCTCCCACGCTGCTACCCGGAACCTGACGGAGAATCTCTAACCAGAGCAAAGCGATTATAGGCGCGGGCAAGAACCGGGGCAACCTCTCCGAAGGGCGTAGAACCACCAGAGTAATCTAGGTAACTTAATGAAAAAAAGATAGTTACGGCGGCGTGATGGTTACTTTGAGTGGTCTCCGAGGTTCTTTTTCGAGTCTCCCCGCCAGACCACCGGCCGCGGCACCGCAGGGTTAGGCCGATCCAGCCTTCTCCAGTGCCAGGCTCAGGTCATCGAGGGACAACGACCGCAGCAGGTTGCGGCGCATGCCGCGCTCCACCTCGGCCAGCCGGTCAGAAGCCGCGGCGATCCAGACGAAATCGGCAGCCTCAGCCATCTTGATGAGCTGGCTCTGAATGTCGGTGTTGTGGACCATCTCAGGCGCTCCCGATCCCAGAAACATCAGGTCGCGCAGTAGCGAATAGAGTGTGCGAAGAAGCCGTTCCGTCTTCTCCCGTCCCTCGGCCCCGGCACGATACGTTTCCGTGATCTTGAAGAGCTGTGTGTGTTCGCCTCCCAGCAGCGCCGAGTTGAGGATGGCCATCGCGTCGGCGCGCGCCGCTACATAAGCCTCCACATCGAAGCCGCGAGCCCGGCCCAGCGCGCCTTCGCACAGTCGTGTAACGAGCGCCCGTTGCGGCGGCTTCCACTCCGGACGATATTCAACCAGGTAGCGCTCCACTTCTTCCACCGGCACCGCTCCTAACGGAAAAACCATCGCGCGCGACCGAATCGTAGCAAGCAGTTCCCCCGGATTCTCCGAGAGCAGAAAAATAGTAGCGAACTCCGGAGGCTCCTCGAGCACTTTAAGCAGCGAATTCGCCGCCTCCCTCATGAAGGCCGAGTCGGTGAAGATATAAACCCGCTCCCGCGCTTCGGCTGGACGGTAGTAAATGGTCTCAATGACCCGCCGCACCTGATCCACCTTGATCATCATCTGCGGAGGGTCCGGAGGGATGACCAGCACATCCGGGTGCGTCTGCACGAAGAGCCGCGTATCTTTCTTATCGGTCTCGCGCAACCCTTCGCGCGTTTCCACCGCTTCGGCAAAGCGCGCATCGAGATCGGCGGCTTGGGCGATGCGCCGGCAGTTCGCGCATTGCCCGCAGAAATCCGGCAAACCGTCCGTCTCAGTCGGCGCCAAACAATTCAAAGCCTGCGCCAGCATGAGCGCCAGCGTATATTTGCCTGCCCCTCGCGCTCCTGCAAGAATCACCGCATGCGGAAGCCGCTTCCGCGCCAGCATATCGCGCAGGCGATGAATCGTTTCGGCATTACCGTGAAAATCAGAGAAAGGCATTGTCAGAGTCTAACGGATAACGTGAATCGAAACGTGCCTCAAGTCCTTCCACGCCTGGTCCGCCGTATAGATGGGAGCCTTCAGTGCGACCCCGAGAGCCAGGCAAGCGCGGTCTCCGAGCGATAGTCCCAGGGCACGAGTCTGCGGCAGCAAGTCGCCCGCGATCTTCGCCTGTTCCATATCGAAGTCGATGATTTCGGAGATGGGAGCAAGCACCGCTTCCCACGATTCACCTGGACTGATTCCTCGGCCAACCAGTTTCCCTTACACCTCAGCTATATTCACCGCACTCATCACGCCGCTCTCCAGCAAATCAAACTGCTGGGTGAAGATTTCCGCGCCCCAAATATGTCAAATATCTAAAAAATGACAAAAGCGCTTGTCGCGGCGAAATCAAGCGTTTCTCGCCCCGAGCTTCAGCTTTCGCCCGATGACCTCCATAATCCGCTGATGCGTCTGCGTCGGCGTTCCGCTGGCATCCACCGCCACAACCCGTTGCGGCGCTCGCGCAGCAATCGCCACGTAGCCTTCCCGCACGAGCGCAAAAAAGCCGTGCGTCTGCTGTTCAAAACGGTTTTCGTCAGGATGTTTGCCTGTACTCTTGTGGGTACCGCCCGCACCTTTCGCCGCAATATGGAACGCCCGCCGGTTCCTGCGCCGCGCCCGCCTTACGCTCATCGCCGGGTCCGACTCCAGCAGGATCGTCACATCGGGTTGCAACCCTCCACAAAGCACACGATCCAGCTCCATCACTACCGCGCTGCCCAGCTTCCGCCCCCACCCCTGGTAAGCCTCGGTAGAGTCGGTGAAGCGGTCGCAAAGCACAATCTGCCCATTCGCCAGCGCCGGCTCGATCACCTCCGCGATGTGCTGCGCCCGCGAAGCGAACATCAAAGCCATCTCCGCCAGAGGTGCCAGACCCTCGGTCGAGGAGTCCAGCAAAACCCGCCGAATCTTCTCCCCCGTAGCCGTTCCCCCCGGCTCCCGCGTTTCCACCACCTTGTGTCCAGCCGCGCGCAGCACGGTCGCCAGCTTGTGCATCTGCGTGCTCTTGCCGGTCCCGTCCAGCCCTTCAAAGGTGATAAATTTTCCACGCCTCGCCATTCTGAGGATGATACCAGCCCCAACGCTCCCCATCCTCCGCACGCGTCGGTTAAAGATGCGATCATCGGGAGCTCGGGAAGTTCACTCGTGCCGCCTTAGCGTCCAACCAGGAAAGCGTCTTCAGCCGCTGAGGTACACGTCCTGAACACGCTCTGTGAGCCCGACCGGAGCGGGACCTCCAGCGGGCGGAGTGCTGGAGGTCTCTGCCGGGTCTTGTAGGAACTACACCGCTTTAATCCGTGTTGTGTTGGTTCGATGGGTTTGACCGGGCGGCAGAGGAGAGGAGGGAAGAGAAGAGGCAGAGACGAGAAGGATGAATCGAAACACCGCCGCTGGCCTGCGCGCGGCCAGCGGCCCAGTGTTGATGGCTTAGAGAACTACTCCGGCGGCAGCGGACTCGAGTCTTGGCTTGGGCCAAGTCTCCGAAGGCCAATCCGTCGCTATCTCTCCCGGGAAGAGAGCTCAAACCCTATCCGATGAGGGTCTAGGTCGCGCGGGTGAGAGCCTACGTCCCCTCACTCCACCCGGCCAAATACTCCTCCTGCTCCGGAGTCAGCCGGTCGATCTTAATCCCCATCGACTCCAGCTTCAGCTTGGCGACGCGCTTGTCGAGTTCGTCGGGGACGCGGTAGACCCGCCTCTCGAGCGTCTTGAAGTTCTTCACCATGTATTCGACCGAGAGCGCCTGGTCGGCGAAGCTCATGTCCATTACCGAGGCGGGATGGCCTTCGGCTGCAGCCAGGTTGATCAGCCGTCCCTCGCCGAGCAGATTGATCTTGCGTCCATCTTTCAACGAGTATTCATCGACGTAGGTGCGCGTGGTGCGCTTCGAGGACGACATCTTTTCGAGCGCCGGAATATCGATTTCCACGTTGAAGTGGCCGGAGTTGGAAACGATGGCTCCGTCTTTCATCCACTCGAAGTGCTCTTTCGTCAGCACGCTCTTGTTGCCCGTGACCGTGCAGAACACGTCGCCTATTTTGGCCGCTTCGGCCATCGACATGACGCGGAAGCCATCCATCACGGCTTCGAGTGCCTTGGTTGGATCGATTTCGGTGATGATCACTTCGGCGCCATTGCCGCGAGCGCGGCTGGCCAGTCCGCGGCCGCACCAGCCATAGCCGGCCACCACGAACTTCGAGCCGGCGAGCAGGAAGTTGGTGGCGCGGATGATACCGTCGATGGTCGACTGCCCGGTCCCGTAACGATTATCAAAAAGATGCTTGGTGTCGGCGTCGTTTACGGCCACGATGGGAAACTTCAGCACGCCTTCTTTCGCCATCGCCCGCAGGCGGATCACGCCCGTCGTCGTCTCTTCGGTGCCACCGATCACGCCTTCGAGAGCGTCGGTGCGCTTGGTGTGCAGGATCGTCACCAGGTCCGCGCCATCGTCCATCGTGATGTGGGGCTTGTGGTCGATCGCCGCCAGGATGTGCTGGTAATAAGTGTCGTTGTCCTCACCCTTGATGGCGTAAACCGCAATGCCCTGATCGCGGACAAGGCTGGCGGAGACGTCGTCCTGGGTGGAGAGGGGATTCGAGGCGCAGAGGACTACGTCGGCGCCGCCGTCACGCAGGCAAATGGCGAGGTTCGCCGTTTCCGCCGTGACGTGCAGGCAAGCCGAGATGCGGATCCCCTTCAGTGGTTGGTTCTTGATGAACTCCTTGCGGATAATCTGCAGCACCTTCATGGACTGGTTCGCCCACTCGATGCGCTTCTTGCCCAGTTCGGCCAGTTCCGGGCTCTTGATGTCGCTATTGATCTGTGCTGCTGTTGACATACGCCTCCTGTGGCGCTTTCCCCTGCGAAAGTTGTTTTAGTTACCTGGTTAAGTTGTGTCGAATAGAAAGACTTAGTTTAACTGCCTAGCTCAGCCAGAATACACGAACCGGCAGAAAGGTCAGCATACCCAACCGGCTACTTGCGCCCCGCGTGCGCCGGTTCACCCACACCCGCGTCGCTCGCCAACTTCGCTGCCTTGTCCGTTAGTTCCCAGGTGAAGTCGGGATCGTTGCGCCCGAAGTGCCCGTAGGCCGCCGTCTTCTTGTAAATTGGTCGCCGCAGATTAAGAGATTCGATGATCCCGCGCGGCGTCAGCTTGAAGTGCGCCCGAATCAAATCCGGAATGATCGCGGGATCCACTTTCTCCGTGCCAAACGTATCCACCCGCACGCTCACCGGATCCGCCACCCCAATAGCGTACGCCAATTGCACTTCGCATCGGTCCGCCATTCCCGCTGCCACAATGTTTTTCGCAATGTGCCGCGCCATGTAGGCCGCCGAGCGATCNNGTGTCGACGATGATCTTGCGTCCGGTCAGTCCGGTGTCGCCCATCGGCCCGCCAATCACGAACCGTCCCGTGGGATTGATGTGGTACTTGGTGTCTTCGTCGAGCAGGTGCGCCGGAATCACGGCCTGAATCACATGTTTCAGAATCGACGAGCGCAATTCCTCGTTGCTCACGGTTTCGGCATGCTGCGTGGAAATCACAACCGCATCCACGCGCAGCACCTTACCCTGAGCATCGTATTCGACTGTAACCTGGGATTTTCCATCAGGGCGAAGGAAGGGAAGGGTTCCATTCTTGCGCATCTGCGAGAGTCGCATCGTCAGCTTATGCGCCAACGAGATGGGAGTCGGCATCAACTCCGCGTTCTCGGCGCAGGCATAACCAAACATCATTCCCTGATCGCCAGCGCCGCCGGTGTCTACGCCCATGGCNNAAGCCGTAGACGGCGTTGTCGTAACCGATGGCGCCGACGGTACCGCGGACTACGTTTTGGAAATCGACGTAGGCTTTGGTGGTGATTTCTCCGGCGATGACCACGAGGCCCGTGGCGGTAAGGGTTTCGCAAGCTACGCGGCTGGCGGGATCTTCGGAGAGACAGGCGTCGAGGATGGCGTCGGAAATCTGGTCGGCGATCTTATCGGGATGGCCTTCAGTTACGGATTCGGAAGTAAACAAAGCGCGGTTCTTTGCTGCTGGCAAGATTTGTTCTCCTCAGGAGACTGCTTCGGATTTTTAGCTTCTGGCGATGCCGGGGGGTACTGCAGGCGGCCGCAAGGATCACATAACCGAACGGTCACTACTTAATTCCATCAAAATGCTACCAGACCCCTGGCGGTGGCGCAAGATGTTTTAATCCAAATGTTTGGGGGTGAATTCAATAGCGGAATTGGCATGGTGGATGGATAAATTCGGGTGGCGAACGGCATGGGCCGGATTTCGGGAATCAGAGATCCCGGGATGGAGACGACGGTGGAATCCCACCCTTCAGAAAGCGCCGGGCTAGCCCCGGCCCTCAGGAAACTATCCCTAGCGATTGGCGGCGGGGAGTTGCGTCGGCGGCACTGGGTGACCTCCGGGGGCATCGAAAACGTAGGTTTTGACCTCGCCTCCGTTTCCTTGAGCTGGGACTTCTTTGCCGTTCAGCAGGAAGCTGAGGCCGGCGGCGTTTCCCGTTTTTACGATGATCTCGTGGCGGGCGCGGACAGAGGTATGTGCGGGCGCGATGAGGGTTTCACGGGCGACGGGTTTGCCGTCCGCCATGAGAGAGACCCAGGTGGTTTGCTCGGCACGGATCTGCACGGTGAAAGTAGGGGGCGGCTTCGGAGCAGCCACGTGCACAATGGCCCGGGCCGGCTTAGCGCCTGGTTGGGGCGGTTGGGCGGCAGGTTTGCGCGCGGAACCGGTGGCGGCTGCCATCGGGGATGCCGGGTTTGCTGAAGGAGCGGGTGCGGCCGACGCAGACAGGCTTCGCGCCGCGGAGTTTGGGAGCGGCGTAGTGGCGACGGAGTTTGTTGCCGGAGTTCCAGCGGGCGACGCCGGTCCTCCCCTTGGCGAACTGGCGGGACCCGCGGTCCGGGTTGCTGCTGACGCCGGAGACGAAGTTGGCGCCGGGCCAGAGGACGGAGCCGGAGTTTGATTGGAAGAGGCTACGGTGTTGGACGCTGGCGTGGGCTCGGCCTGGCGGCGAAAATTCCAGAAGGCTAGAGCCAATGTTACCAGCAGTAACGCCAAGGCCAGCTTGCCCCACGGAATCGGCGTGGAAGACTGAACGGCGGGTTCGCCGGGATTTCCTGCGGGATATTTTTGGCGGAAGCGCTGGGCGGGAAGATGGGCCGCGGAGGCACGAGTCGCGGAAGCCGGCCGCGCGGAAAAATCTTTGCTCTGATTCTGAGGATGAAGGTCTTGATCGCGAGGGTCTTCGTTGCGATTGCGTCGATCTTCATTGCGCCGATCTTCATTGCGACGACCCAGTTTGCGGCGGCTTTCTGTGCGCAGTTCGTGGTTGTGATTATGGCCGTCATCGTTGGGGTTGGCAGGAAGCTTGTAGCGGGAAGGAGCGTTGGCGACGGGCGGGAGTTTACCGGCCTGGGCGCGGAAATCCGGGAGGATAGACTGCTGCAGGAACTGACTCTCACGCAAGGCGGTTA
This sequence comes from Acidobacteriaceae bacterium, assembly GCA_003156615.1. The sequence continues at coordinate 8,429 of PMHI01000303.1, forward strand.
GATAATCGGCTACGACTTCTTCTTCGTCGAGTCCGACCTGGCGGGCGTAGGCGCGGACAAAGCCTTTATTGAAGACGCCGCCGGGAAGCTGGTCAAAGTGTTCGTCTTCGAGAGCGCGCAACATGCGGGTGCTGATTTTTGTGGTGTTAGAGATGGCATCGAGCTCAAGACCGCGCTGCTCGCGCTGTTTGCGAAGTTTTTCTCCGAAGGCTCCCACGTACAGCTCCTGTTAAGTTGCGCCCGCTAGTGAGATGCAATCATCATAGGCGAAGGCGGGAGCAGACGCCAGAATTGGTTGGGGGAAAAGGTTACTTGGAGTGTGCAGCACCTCGAGGGTAAAGCCCGCCTCATGACGAAGCCTTTATCGCCGCGCTGCAGCCGCCTTGCGCCACCCAAGAACACGAGGACCACTCCATTCTCCCGAGCGGCTTACTGGGATTTTTTATCGAGCACGATGGTGAGGTCCGCCTTGCAGGTCTTGGCAGGGTCGTCGAAGGCTGAGCCCTCGCGGTCGCCTTGGGAGGCGCGGAAGAATAGTCCCTGTTTGGTCCTGTCGGGGAGTCCAGTGAAGCGAGCCTTGCCAGCGGCGTTGCTGCCGACTTCAAGGTCAAGCTTGTGGAGGTTCATGAATCGGTACGGAATGTGGACGCGGATTTTGGCGTCATACACCGGCGCACCGTTGGAATCATTGACCGTGAAATCCGCCGAGCATGGGCCGATGCCGCCGTCGATGACGGCAACGGTTTTGGGGTCTACCGGAGGGGTATTTTGGGCTTCGAGGATGGGCACGGAAGCGAACGCCAGCAGGAACGCGCTCGACAGCGTAATTTGGCGCCGAGTGATCATTCGCATACTATAAGAATACGCCCCGCAGGTTAGCTTGCAAAGAAAGCTCGCAGCTGCTAGCTACGGACTTCACCTCGGCCGTATGCAATAGGTCGCATTGGCTTTAGGGGTTCGGGTTACCAAGGTTCATTGCTCCAGTGGCGGTGCACCCATATACTTTTGGGACTGTCACTCCGTCCTCGAGAGATCAAGGAATCAGCTATGTCCGAGGCCACCGGCACGCGACTCACCCGCCAGAGCCAGGAGCTGATCATCTTCCACGACGTGGCCAAAGCGCTGACGTCGTCGCTGGACCTTGACTCCATTCTGCAGACCATCATGGAAAAGATGGCGGAGTATTTTCGTCCCGACACCTGGTCGTTGCTGATAGTGGATGAGGAGCTGAGTGAACTCTACTTTGCCATTGCGGTGGGCGAAGCGGCGGAAGCTTTGAAGAATGTCCGGTTGAAGATGGGCGAGGGTATCGCTGGGTGGGTGGCGATGCACGGCGAGCAGGTGATTTCGACCGATGTGGAACACGATCCGCGCTATGCCAAGCGCATCGACGAGACCACGCGGTGGGAGACGCACTCGGTGATTTGCGTACCGCTGCGATCGAGGCTGCGGGTGCTCGGCGTGATCGAACTGGTGAATGTGGACATGGCGCATTTCAGCGAGCAGGAACTTTTCTTCCTGCGGGCGCTTTGCGACTACGCCGCCATCGCCATCGAGAACGCGCGCTGGGTGAAAAAGATCCAGGAACTGACCATCACCGACGACTGCACCGGCCTTTATAACGCGCGCCACTTGTACAAGACGCTCGAGACCGAAGTCTACCGCTCGGCCCGTTTCGGCTACCAGTTCAGCGTGCTGTTCATCGACATCGACCACTTCAAGGCCGTCAACGACACGCGCGGCCACCTGGTGGGCAGCAAGCTGCTGGCAGAAATTGGGAACCTGATCAAAGCGCAACTGCGTTTGATTGACATTGCCTTCCGTTACGGGGGCGACGAATTCGTGGTGTTGTTGCCGCAGACCGGCAAGGATTCCGCGCTGGTGGTCGCCAAACGGCTGCGCGATGCGCTCCGCGCCAGCAGTTTCTGCCGCGAAGAGGGTCTGAATTTGAATGTGAGAGCTTCCATCGGACTGGCGACCTATCCCAACGATGCCCGCGACGCGCGCGACATCATCCGGCAGGCCGACGAGATGATGTATCTGGTGAAGAACTCGACCCGGGACAATATCGGGATTGCGCAGCGGGGAGTGATGAAGGGTGAAATTGAATAATACTGTAGTCGTGTAATTAGCGATTTAGAACCTGCGAAGTAACTGCCGATTTTCCTTACGTTTTCCAAATTACCCCATCAAGAAATTACAAGTTCTCCTTGGGCTTCTGCGGCTCGGCCGCGTCCTTATCTTTCACTTCCGGATCTTTCACTTCCGGCTTCCAGGGGTTTGCGTTGGCGGGAGCATTGGGGTTTACGCCGAAGTCCCAGAGGTAGAGGTTCATGCCTTCGTTCCCCTGGATTTCAATCAGGGCGTATTCGCCGGGTTCAAGATTGTGGGTGGGGGTCAGCTTGTACCATCCGCCGCTTATGCGGTCGATGGTGGCGTTTACGAAATCCTGGTCCTGGCTGAGCTTGCCGGCGGCGTTGCGCTTGAGGGCACTCACGATGCGCTTGCCACCTTTTACTTTTACGCGCACGATGTGGAAGCGATCAAAAGGGACGATTGCTTGCGCGGGTTTCTCCTGGGGGCGTTGCGCCTCGGCGCGTGGAGCGTCGAGGCTGGGCTGGGACAGTTGGGGGGATGCGGTTTCGCCCTTCGGCGGCAGCCTGGGGTCTTGCTCGTCGACATTGATATAGATAGAAGGCACGGCGACGTGAACGTGCACGGATGCGTGTTCGCCCTCGAGTTCCACGGTCGGCTTGGCGCCAGCCATGGGAATGCCGCTAAAGATGTTGGCCTTGGTGTTGCGGTTGAGGTCACCCTCGGTTTGCTGCATTTCGACGAGTTGCGGCTGGCCCTGAAAGTTGTCGAGCAGGAAGATGCCGGAATCTTCCGGGAGGCGCAGTCCGGGGGCGACTTGTGGGAGCTGGGACGCTTGGGCTTCCGTCTCCTTGTCTTTCTCCTTGTCCAGGGCAGCGGCCTCGGGGATGGGGGAGGTGGCGCGGTCTTTCTCGTACTTTTCGGTGGCCGGCCAATCCACTAGGGAGGAGGGAAGTTCTTCCCATTCGTTGCGCTCGGCACTTTTGTAGCGTACGCGGTCGCCTTTGACTTCATACTCGGTAACCATTTGGTAGGACCCGTCTTTAAGGATGAGACGACGAGCCAGGTCCTGGGCGGGGGAGTGCAGAGCGAGACTGAACCCAAACAGGGCGATGGCCATGAACAGTAACGTGCGACGGGGATTTGTTGATGCTGTGGTTGTGCGGGTCATGCGTCTAATTGGATGCGTCGGTTTTGATGGTCTTGAACTATTATCGTCCTAGGTGGGGTCTATCCGCTAACTGGCAGACGGAACGCGATTATCTGGGCGAGAATGTTGTGTGGGCGGGCGGTGTCAATGAGTTCGATAAAAAGGCACCTCGAAGAACCCACGGAAAGAATGCGTCGGATTGTAGTATCCTCGGCTTGTCGATATTCTGTTGCACGCACGACGCCACCGACTCCAGACTCAATGAACCCTAGACTTTTCTCCTGTTCTTTCGTGCTGTCTACGCTGCTCTGGATTGCGATTCCCTTTGGGCAGAGTGCCGCGGCGCTGGCTGCGGCGGCCACGGGTCGTTCGACGCAGGGAAGCGTTGCTTCCGCGGCGCCGCCACCGCAGGGCGCGGCGGTTTCTTATACGTCGATGACGCAACTGAACGAGTTGCTGGCGCAACTGGAGGCCACATCGAAGAGCACAGCGGCTGACCTCACGAAACTGCGAATTGAACACTGGAAGACCGACGCCGGCTCGAAGAAGCAGGCGCTGGGCAACGTGGATTCTCTCCAGCGCAATCTGCAGAATGCGTTGCCGGGGATCATTGAGCAATTGCGCAATGCGCCGGAAGACCTCTCCGTCACCTTCAGGCTCTATCGCAACCTCGACACCCTCGACTACGTGCTCGGCAGTGTAGTCGAATCAACCGGCGCATTTGGAGCCAAGGACGATTTGCAGGCTCTCTCGAACGATCTGGATGGTCTCGACAAGAACCTGAAAGCATTGGCGGAACGCATGCAGACCCTGGCCGCCTCGAAGGAGCAGGAGATTGTGCGTTTGCGTACGGACTTGAAGACGGCGCAGGCGGCGATTCCGGCCGAACCTCCGAAGAAAATTGTGGTGGATGACAACGAGCCGCCGAAGAAGCCGGCGGCGAAAAAGAAGCCTGTAGCGAAGAAGCCGGCGACAACGCCGGGCACGACTCCGGCGACTGCGCCGCCGCAAACTCCACCGGCGCAATCCAAACCGCAGTGAGAGAATGCGGCGTCCGGCTTTCCGGCGTCCGGAAAATCGCAAGCGAGTTGCCTCGGGCTCGGAAGCCGGGCATGGAATCTGTTACCCTTCCTTCCGCATCAAGATTGCAATCTGAGAATCCGGCATGAGCCCTCACGGCAGCATTCCCGCGGCTATCTTCGGCATCGTCATCATCTGTGTGGTGCTTCTGGACGCGTTTGAGACGGTGGTGCTGCCGCGGCGGGTGACGCGGCACTTCCGGCTGACGGCATGGTTCTACCGGCGCACCTGGATTCCGTGGAAGAAGATTGCCGGCCGCATCCGGACTCCTTCGCGGCAGCAAAGTTTTCTGGGATACTTCGGACCGCTGTCACTGATTTTGCTGATGGAGTTTTGGGCCGTGAGTCTGATTTTCGGCTTCGGCCTGTTGCAATACGGCATTGGCGGGCACGAACAACTGGGCAAAGAGCCGCTCACGTTTGGCCGGATCATCTATCACAGCGGGGAGACGTTCTTCACCCTGGGCTACGGCGACATTGTGCCCACGTCGAGTCTGGCGCGCGCACTTTCGGTGATCGAAGCCGGGATGGGCTTCGCGTTTCTTGGGGTGGTCATCGGATACCTGCCGGTGGTGTACGCTTCGTTTTCGCGGCGAGAGATTCAGATCTCCATGCTCGACGCCCGCGCGGGATCGCCACCGACGGCGGTGGAACTGCTGGTGCGGCTGGCGGGGGCCTCGGAGAATCCGATGATCGATCAAAAGGTTCTCGATACAGTTCTGCGCGACTGGGAACGCTGGGCGGGGGAATTGCTGGAGAGCGGTATTTCTTATCCGGTGTTGAGCTTTTTTCGTTCGCAGCATAGCAACCAGTCGTGGCTGGGAGCGCTGATGACGATGCTGGACGTCACCTCGCTTTTGCTGGTCGGCATCGAAGGGATTCAGCCCGGGCAGGCGAAGCTGACTTTCGCCATGGCTCGGCATGCGGCCGTGGATCTGGCGCAGGTGGTGAATGCGCGTTACGATTCGCAGGCGGCGGAACGGCTCCCGGACGCCGGGTTCGACGCAGTGCGAGAGACGCTGGCGGCGGCGGGATTGAAATTGCGTAGTACTGACGAAGCGCGACAGAAGCTGACCAGGTTGCGGGCGATGTATGAACCCTACGTGCATTCGATGGCGAGAAATCTAATGGTGTCACTGCCTCCATGGCAACATCCGGCGATGGCGCGGGACAACTGGCAGGCGGGGCCCTGGGACCGGATCATCCAGGCCAAGGGATTGGCGGTGCTGGGTCAGAAACCCCTGCTGCCCCGGGGCAGTGAGGATCATTTCTAGGCAATTGAGCGATCGGCGTGATAGTGCGACGGAAATCGCCGGCCGCTCGAAATGGGCCTGCCGCGCGAGGCGGACGCCAAACCTCTGGTAGGATCGCGTTTTCATGAAAAACATTGGCGAGAACGTGGTGCGCATTGAGGCGGAGGCGCTACGCGCGCTGGCCGATCGCATTGGCGGGCCGATGGCGGCCGCGTTTCAGCGGGCCGTGGACTTGCTGTTTTCCTGCGCGGGACGCGTCGTGGTCACGGGGATGGGGAAGAGCGGGCTGATNNTGCACGGGGATTTGGGGATGGTGGTGCGCGGCGATGTGGTGCTGGCGCTTTCAACGTCGGGGGAGACGGAGGAGATTCTGGCGCTGCTGGCGACGATCAAGCGGCTGCGGGTGCCGCTGATTGCGATGACGGGGGATGAAATTTCTGGCGCCCAGAGGCTGGAGCCTCGCTTGGCTGAGGTCAAAGCAGGAGGTGGAAAAGAAAAGTCACAAGCCGCGGACAAGTCTAGCGCTGAGCTTGTCGAAGGGAGTGTCCGCTCCACACAAGCTTCGACCAGAGAGGCATCCACTCTGGCGGCGGCCGCGGATGTGGCGCTTGATTGTTCGATCGCGGAGGAGGCTTGCTCGCTGGGGCTGGCTCCTACGGCTTCGACTACGACGATGCTGGCGCTGGGCGATGCGCTAGCGGTTACGCTCAGCGAGAAGCGCGGATTTAAAGAAGAAGATTTTGCCAACCTGCATCCGGGAGGGAAGCTGGGCAAGCGGCTGGCGCGGGTGGAATCCCTGATGCACTCAGGCGAAGCGCTGCCCTGTGTGACCCCGCCCACGAAGATGCCGGATGTGATTTATGAAATGTCGCGCAAGAAGCTGGGCGTGACGGCGGTGGTGGAGGGCGAGAGACTGGTGGGCGTGATCAGCGACGGCGATTTGCGGCGGCTGCTCGAGAAGCGCGGAAAAGACGTGCTGGATCTGACGGCTGGTGAATGCATGACGAAGAATCCACGGACGATTGCGGCTGGAGAGTTTGCCGCGACTGCGCTGGCTCTGATGGAAGAGAAGAAGATCACTTCGCTGATGGTGGTCACTGAAAGCGGCCGGCTGGAAGGGATTGTGCACCTGCACGATCTGTGGGGGACCGAGATGGTGTAGCGACAGTTGCCGGGAGAGCGGCGCTACAATACGTGGATGTATCATTACGATCCCAATATGGCGCTGGAAGAATTGACGGAAGACGCGATCCTGCCGAACCCGGTGCACGTGCGCGACATGATTCTGCGCAAGCGGCTCTCGGTGGACAGGTCCCTGGAGTTGAACCGGCTGTTCGTCGAGTATCAGAAGTTCTTCGGCGAGACGCAGAAGCTGGGGAAAGAGATTCTGCGGCAGCTTACTTCTTAGTACCGAGTTGCGAGTACCGAGCCGAGCCCGGTCCATCACAACGCCGGAACTCATCTGCCTGCCAAGAAGTCGATCCGCTCTTCGTGGGCGAATCCCGCTTCCCTCAACCATGACATGAGAGTGACGGCGGTTAGCTTTGCCAGTTTGATGGCACGGGTCAGGTGATTTCTTGGCGCGAATACTCGAAATCCAGGGAGGCAACCCGCGGGTTGTCGTCGGTTGGAACAGGATCGTTGGGCTTACCCAGGCTGGCAATATGGCCGGTGATGGCGTCTCTGGCCATGTCCCGAGCTTCGTCGACCGTGCGCCCGTAGGTGGCGCAGCCCGGCAGGGCAGCGAGCGCGGTCGAGCCGCCCTCTGGTTCGGGCCTGAGCATGATGCTGTTGTGGTAGCGAGCCTTTGCCATCGCAGGATCGTTCGAGCCGGAGGCTGAAAGTTCGTCGAAGAAACTCGCTGCTACAATAGCCAATCCACTGCGGGATCAGCGGGTGTCTTGCACCCGCTACTCGCAACTCGGTACGCCGTACTCAAACCCTATGCATCATTGGTCAGAACTGTTTATTCCTACATTGCGCGAGGCGCCGGCGGACGCGGAAGTGGCCAGCCACAAATTTCTGGTGCGGGCTGGATACATTCGGCAGTTGGCGGCGGGGATTTACTCGTACCTTTTTCTGGGCAACCGGTCGTTCAACAAGATCGTGGGCATCGTGCGCGAGGAGATGGACCGGATCGGGCAGGAGTTTCTTCTGCCGGCGCTGCATCCGCGGGAAGTCTGGGAGGCGAGCGGGCGCTGGGCTTTGATGGGCGACAACCTGTTTCGCCTGAAAGATCGCAAGGGCGCCGATATGTGCCTGGGCATGACCGAGGAAGAAGTGATGACCTCGATTGCGCTGAAGGAACTGCGAAGCTACCGACAGTTGCCGCAGATTTGGTACCAGATCGCTCCCAAGTTTCGCGACGAGCCGCGGCCGAAGTCCGGACTGCTGCGGGTGCGGCAGTTCATGATGAAAGACGCGTACTCGTTCGACATCGACGCGGCAGGTCTCGATGTTTCCTACAAGAAGCATTACGACACCTATTGCCGAATCTTCGATCGCTGCGGATTGAAATACATGGTGGTGGAGGCCGATTCGGGAGCGATGGGGGGAAAAGAGTCGCACGAGTTCATGGTGAGAACGCCGGCNNGCTTCAACTGGTGGATGATCTTGCTGCGGAGGGCGATGGCACGCCGCTCGAGGTCCATACTCCGGGTCAGAAGACCATCGAAGATGTGGCGCGGTTTCTGGGAGTGTCGCCGAAAAACAAGATCAAGACGCTGGCCTTGATGGCGGACGAAAGGGATGGAAAGACCGGCAAAGTAAAGTCGCGGGCGATTGTGGTGCTGCTGCGCGGCGATCATCAGTTGAACGAAGCGAAACTCAACTCCACGGTAACGGTTGCGACGCGGCCCATGGAGGAAGGTGAGATCACGGCGCTGTTCAGGTCTCCGGCGGGATACCTGGGGCCCGTGGGGATTGAGTGGGCGAAGGACTTAAAGAAGGATGCGGACCGTCCGGTGCTTCTTGTCGATAAGGCTCTCGAAGGGCGCGCGAACCTGATTGCCGGCGCCAACAAAGAGAACTATCACCTGAAGAATCTGACGCCGGGGAAGGACTTTCATCCCACGGTGTTTGTGGACCTGCGTGCGGTTACCGCCGGCGAAGGTTGTCCGAATTGCGAGAAGGCGTTGCGCATCGATACCGCCGTTGAGGTTGGGCACATCTTCAAGCTCGGGTACCGGTATTCGGAGTCCATGGGAGCGCGGGTGCTGGATAAGAATGGCAAGGAAGTTACGCCGATCATGGGCAGTTATGGCATCGGGATTGAACGCATTCTGACGGCGGCGATAGAGCAGGGTAACGACGAGAATGGATTCTGGCTGCCGCCGGCGATTGCGCCGTTCGAAATTGTGGTTACTCCTACGAATGTGAAGGACGCGAGTTTGCTGAACGCGGCGGTTGACATCGGAACGCGGCTCGAAGCGGCTGGATTTGAAGTGATCCTCGACGACCGGGACGAGCGGCCGGGGGTGAAGTTCAAGGATGCCGATTTGGTCGGTATCCCCTTTAGAATCACGGTGGGAAAGAAGGTTACCGAAGGTACTGTCGAAGTGGTTCTACGCTCGACTCGGGCAGTATCCGATGTTACGATCGCTGCGATAGTTGAATATTTTCAAGGAGCGCTGCGAGCCAAGGCCTGAAATCTGCGCCCTGGCGAGGCGGCGCGGTTTCGAGACTTATGGGAACCATTAAGGCACTTAGCGGATTTCTCGCGATCCTCTTCGTGGTGGTGGGCTGCTTTGAAGTGGCTCCCCCCATGATGGCCAATTACAGTTTTGAGGACGACCTCAGGAATGTTTCGCTGATGGATTCGGGGAATTTCCAAAAGACGGAAGACGACGTCCGCAGCGACGTGATGCGGAAGGTGAAGGACCAGAACCTGCCGATCCAGCCGAAGCAGCTGACCGTGCAGCGCATCAATACGCCGGGGATGTCGGCTCTTTACATTGCGGCGGACTATACGGTTCCGATCGACCTGCCGTTTTATTCCTTCGAGATGCACTTCACTCCGAATAGCGGAAACAAGTAGAACGGGCCGAACCAGTTCTCAGTTGCCGGTTCCCAGTTGCCAGTTACCAACTGACCACCGCGCACGGACCACCGGCGGCTTCCGCTCGGGTAACCAGCCAAACCTGCGCGTTGTGACCTTCCCGGAGTTCTACCCAAGACCGGTTTGGTTGCCGTTCGGTGGATCGGCCAAGATGACTTCAAGGCCCGCTCCCCGTCTCATGAACTTGTGACCGGCCTCAAGGGAAAAAGACTGCGTCTTCATTGACTCTGGGCGGCGGTTCGCCGTGCCCTTCGCAAACGACTTATGAGACGGTGCCATCAATTCGGCCGCATCGCGGCGCAGGCCCGATCGTCTGAGGCTTGATGTTGAAAGAGGTGGAAAAGGGTATTGCTGTACGGGAGCAGTCGCGCCGCTTCAGTAGGCCATGACCACGCTAGCGGATTGACAGTGAGACTGCAGGGGGAGCAGTCACGAACTGGAGAGAACAGCAACTACAAGGACCGCCGGTATCTCCGGGGAATTATTGTGCCGATGGACCGCAGGCGCCTCCGGGACCGTTGCCGCCTTCCGAAGCTACGGAGACGGAGACCGGCTGCGACGACATGCTACCGTAGGTTGCCACCACCTGATAGTACCCGGTCAGTTGGTAGGTGACGGGGGTTGCGTTGGGCGCCGAAGTCAGAGTCCAAGTGCAGACGGGCACCGCATCCGTCATCACGCCCGTTCCGTTGACCCATAAGGTACCAGGCTGCCCGCTGGTCGGCGCGGCGGGGGTCGGCAGTGGGTTCCCGCTTAGGTCGCAGCACACCGACGTAACTGCGTAGCTGGACTGATTGGTGACGTCGATTGCTTTGCCGCTGTTGTAGTTTGCGCTGACGCTTAGCTGAATCGTTGTATCCACGCCTTGAAAGTTGGAACCGGTTGGCGAGAGCGTGATCGACTTCACGCTGTCTGAAGTGCCGCATCCCATTGAGATGAGCGATAGGGCGACCAGAAGTGCGGCCAGAATAATTGTTCGTTGCACGTGGAAAATTCCTCCTGACAAGATTCCCCGCTGAATTCAATTCCGAATCTTGTCAGCTTCTAATAATCGACGCAAGACAAATGTGTGGTTACCATGCAATCGAACGGACAGGACCAATAGTCACATTGGGATTGGTCGCTGCGCAGAATATTCATGTTCGCACTAAGTGTGAGTATGTGTCTGAGTATATCTCGCATGCGAACAGATAGTAGATATCGATACTGAGAATCACCGCGTTCCACGGCCCTTCGAGCAATGTTCAGAGTGCCATTGTGGACCTAATGCCGGCGAATCATTTTCCGAAAAGCAGCTCCGTCATCGACAAGGGCAGCTGGACCTGATACTAAGTAATCTACGGGCGGCGGTAGGGCGGCCCTAACAAATGACGAGTGCCTGGGCAGTTGATTAGTGTTTGTTCACTTAAAGGCCAGTGACATTCGTAACGTTGTCACCACGTTACCCTTCCACCTACTATCGCGGTTGGATAAAACGTTCTTCACGCCCTCGAAGTGAACAGGAGTGGGCGAGGCGCGAATTCGCGATCGTTTCTGAACGTTCGCACAGGACGTTCGCAAGCAATAAGACTCAGGTGGAGGCAGTCCATGACGATACGAACTCGGGTGCTACTCAGCTTGCTGACGGTGTTGGCAACAATGTTCCTGGTCAATTGCCGAGACTACTCATGTGGCGGATTCGGAGCTCTGCCCTGCACCTCCTCCACAGGGACCGGGGGCACCGGTCCTTTCGGTGGTAGTGGCGGGGGCAGCAAGGCTTCGGCTTTTGCCTTTGCCGTGGACGACGCAGGGACGATCGATGGCTATACATTGAATACGACCGCCGGGACGTTCGCGGCCACTTCAGGCTACACTGCGCCCGTGGTTCCCCCAAACGATGGCGGCGTGGGCATGGTCGTCGCGCAAGAGCAATTCCTTTATGCCGGGTTCGGAAGCGTAGGGGCGCTTTACGCGTGGTCGATCGACCCGACGACCGGAGGTTTGACGGCGATCAGCGGCAGTCCCTACACGGCGCCATTCCTGAGTGCTTATGGATTAGGAGTCGGCCAGGCTAACATGATTACTAACCCCGCGGGCACGCTGTTATTCATCTCGGACACACTCCAGAATGAGATCTACGTGTATACGATCGGCAGCGGCGGAGTCTTGACCCTGGTTACCGGCTCTCCGTTTCTGGTTCCATTCGGGCCCATGAACCTGGCCACAGACGGACTGGGGAAATACCTTTACGCGATCGACGGTAACTTCAACACGCACACCGGCGCTGCGATCGCAGCCTACGTGATTGGCAGCGGCACCTCGCTCGGCACGCTCACGCCGGTGGTGGGCAGTCCGTTCGTTGGCGCCAACTATTCGATGTGGCAGCTGAACGGAGAACCCACGGGTCAATACCTGATCGGGACCAGCGGAAACTCAGTGGTGAAAAGCGGCGTTGATGACGATCATCTGTACGTGTTCAGCATTTCGCAATCGGGGACGAATGCGGGAGCAATCGCGCCGGTAACGGGATCGCCGTTCGTCACCCAATACTCGCCGTTTAGCATCGCGGTGCAGTCCAACAGCAATGGAAACCTGCTGTATTCCTTCAGCTTTAACGATACTGCCAGCGCGTTTAATCCCGTCGAAGGCTACGCGATTTCGAGCACCGGAACGCTTACGGCGGATACCAATTCGCCATTCAGCGGCGTGGCGGAGGGTTCCTGGGGCCAATTCGACCAAAGCGGCGCCTTTCTGTTTGTCTACAGCAGCTACACTAATGAGAGCACTGGCGACGTGGTTACACAGTTGGGACCTCTCGACGTGGGGACCGGTGGCGCTCTGACGCAACCGATCTTCACTTTAACCTTAGCGACACCGGGGTTCTGGGTAGTGACGGACCCGCATTGAGATCCTCCCCTCCCTA
>PMHI01000029.1:0-2554 GCA_003156615.1 Acidobacteriaceae bacterium
CTGATTTCTCCATCGAGCGGCTTGTTGGCTTTTTGCTTTTACTCGACCATAACGTGCAGATCACAGTTACGCCCAAACCCCATTCGAGCCGGAAACCACCGACCTTGGAAGTGAACGCGATAGGGGCCGTTGCTGCCGCTCGCCGCTAAACAGGACCTTGCATGTAATCTTCGTTCCCTTGCTACGCTTGGTTTTTCCGACTTTCGATCCCCCTTTTTCGCTGGAGCAAAGCTCCCGGGCCGTCCGCGTCGGTCTTTCCGGCGCGGCGGTTCCGGAAAGAGTTTGTCCAGGGTCTCCCATTGCGCGTCGGTCAGGTCACGCGTACTTGTTCGAGGCATCGAATCCCTTCAGATCAATCGCTGCAAGCGAGTTTTGTGTTGGCTTCTACTATTCAACAGTTCGGGTGCTTTTGGACGCAATAGCCATGCTGCACAAGTCACTGTGATGCGCCCCGAACAAGCTTTCGGGCGACAGCATCGGAACGAGCACGTCCTAGCGACATCTACCGTCGCCCTTCCGAAGTTGCCGTGGTGTTGTGCTGGGCATAGTTACACGCCGCCGACGCTGCGGGCGCACAACACGCATCCGTGCAGAAGCGCGCGTCTTGCCGAGACAGGCGACGAAGGAGACGATTTCAAAGTGCATCGGCCGAATTGTGCCGCATGACTACTGCAGTCGACTAAAGGATCGAAATCAGACTGACACTACACGTCTTCAAAGTCGAGAGGGAATTCCGGGACGATTAAGAGTATTATGTCTCCCTGACTAACCTGGGAGCCTTGTCGTGAGCGATATCTGAACCACATCTTGTCTGCGAGCGCCGATCGCGTCAAGCTTGGCAAATGAATCAGCGTGGAGAGCAGGCCTGGGCGAAGTGGCGGGAGCTGGTTTCCGAGCAGGAGCAAAGCGGGCAGAGTGCAGCTGCGTTTTGCCGAGATCGGGAACTTGCTGGAAGCCAATTTATTTACTGGAAGAGACGACTGCGGGAAGCAGAGAGGGCGCCGTTTGTAGAAGTGCAACTGGCGCCGACGGGCGCGGAGCCGCAAGTGCANNCAGCTTTGAGGCGCGTCACTTGCGGGCCTTGTTGGCCGTGGTGGAGTCATGCTAGGGCTGCCCAGTTTGCACACGCTGGATCATGCACAAGGGGCGCGTATCTGGCTGGCGGCAGAGGCGACGGATATGCGTTGCGGATTTGACCGGTTGGCGGAGCGAGTACGGGCGGTGATCGGGCAGGATCCTCTCAGTGGTCACCTTTTTTTATTTCGCTCGCGACGAGGAGATCGACTGAAGATTTTGTTGTGGGAGCATGACGGATTTGTTCTGTGGTACAAGCGCCTCGAGGCTGGCGTGTTTAAGTGGCCGCGGGTGAAAGAAGGGACGCGCTCGTTGGAGTTGCGGGCCAGTGAGTTCGCGATGGTTCTCGATGGCATTGATGTTTCGAAGTTGAAGCGCGTACCACGCTACGCAAGAATCAGCTCGGAAAATAAAAAAGAAATACTAAGCTGAGAAACTCACAGGACTTATGGTTATAGTAAGCGCACGTTATGAGTGCGAAGTTGAACGACCTACCTCAAGACCGCGAAGCGCTGGAAGCAATGGTCCGTTCGCTGATTCTGGAACGAGAGCGGGAGAGTAAGCGAGCGAATGATCTGCAAGGCGAAACGCTGCGGCAAAGGAAACGCGCAGAAGAACTCTACCTGGAAAACCTGCGGCTGCAACTGGAACTGCAACGCTATAAGAAGTGGTATTACGGACCGCGAGCCGATCGGCTAGAAACGAGCCAAGATCTGGCGCAGGCGCTGCTGGAGTTCGGCGAGCAGCTGCAGAACAAATCGATCCACCCCGAAGATGTACCCCCCAAGGGCGAGCCTGAGTACGAGCTGCGGCGGGTGAAGCGGCGCCCGGGACGACGGAACCTGGCCAACTTCGAAAATCTTCCGGTCACAACCCAAGTTTACGAACTGAGTGCGGAGCAACGACAGTGCCCCGGCTGTGGCGTGGAGCGCAGAGAGATCGGAGCGGAGGAGAGCTGGCAGATCGAATACATTCCCGGGCGCTTTGAGCGTCTGCACCACGTACGCAAGAAGTACGTTTGCTTGGGATGCGAGAGCCAAGGCGAGAAGCCCCAGATGGAAGTAGCCGCCAAGGCAGAAGCGGCGATTGAAAAAGGCATGGCGGGGCCGGGCCTGTTGGCGTATATCGTCACGAGCAAATTTTCAGACTACCTCCCTTTATACCGGCTGGAAGACATCTTCGAACGCCAGGGTTTTGAGATCTCGCGGGCGACACAGTCGATCTGGTGTGGAGACGTAGCCGATCTGGTGGAGCCGCTGTATGAGTTAATGGCCGAGCGAGTACGGCAGTCGCATGTGGTGGCCACCGATGACACGATCATGCCGATGCTCAGCCTGGGCAAGACGAGATCGGCGCGCATGTGGGTGTATGTCGGAGACCAATCCCATGCGTATAACATTTTCGATTTCACGTTGAGCCGAGGACGCGACGGACCGAAATATTTCTTGAGAGATTACCAGCATGTTTTGTTGGCCGACGG
>PMHI01000029.1:2563-3790 GCA_003156615.1 Acidobacteriaceae bacterium
GCAGCGTCTGGAGTTGCGCCGAGACAAATCCGCCCCGGTGTTAGCCAAACTGCGGGAGAAGCTTCTGGGGTGGAAAGAGCAGCTATTGCCCAAGCATCCCATGGCGGAAGCCATCAACTACGCCCTGAATCAATGGGCTGAGCTGAACATCTTTTGTAGCGACGGCGCGGTACCGATAGACAACAATATTTCCGAACGCGAGATGAAGCGCATCGTGCTGAACCGCAAGAACTCTTTATTCGTTGGCAACCCACGCGGAGGGCGAACGGCGGCGATTCTGGCCAGCTTAACCAGCACCTGCCGCCGGCACGAGGTAGATCCTCAGCTGTATCTCACGCAGCTGCTGATGAACCTGCCTCAGGCAAAAATGAGCGAGTTATCCGATTGGCTGCCCGACCAATGGAAGATTCGNNCCTGTGGTTCGCGTATCGCTCACGCCTTGTCTAATCGAATCCTAGGGGCGGTTCGATGAGTTTGCGTCCAATAGCGGTATCGCTTCTTGTTGGAATCTTCCTCATTACCTTCTTTCTAAATAGGCTGAATGCGCAAACAACCACTTCGGGCGGAGTGACCGGCGTCGTTACTGATCGGAGCCTTGCAGTTCTGCCGAATGCGGATGTCGAGATCAGGGACATCAACAAGGGCACGACACAATCAACCAAAACAGACCGCGATGGCGTATACCGCTTCTTCTTTCTTTCTCCCAGCCAATACACGCTGACCATAGTGCACGACGGCTTTCGCAAGGAGAGCCGCAGTGTGACCGTATTGTTAGGGACACCAGTTACCGTCAACATCACGCTGGAGATTGCAAGAGCAAACATGCAACTCTCTGTGACCGCAGAGGCTCCGCTCGTTCAGGCAGACAACGGCGACGTTTCGATTACCATGAGCCAGACTCAGGTCTCGGAACTACCCAATCCCGGTAACGACCTCACCTACATCGCCCAGACCGCTCCCGGCGCAATCATGAACACCGATAATGCGCGCACTGGAGGCGGGGGCGGGAACTTTTCAATCTTGGGCATGCCGGGGACCTCAAATCTCTTCACCTTGAATGGCATGAACGACAACTCAGGTCATCTTAATTTTACTGGCGCTACGGGTATGCTTCTGGGTCAGAACCAAATTCAGGAAGCCACTGTGGTGAGTAATGGCTACTCGGGACATTTTGGAGATGCCCCAGGCTCGTATGTGAACTATGCCACAAAGTCCGGAGCGAATGAA
>PMHI01000414.1:0-7636 GCA_003156615.1 Acidobacteriaceae bacterium
TTAGGCTGGCGGAAACAAAGCCGTAACTTCGCAAGGCGGCCGTGCGACCACGCCGGTTGCACCCGATGGGTATTGACCGACCGGTCGTCCGGGATGGAGATGCCGCCTTGCCCGCTGGCGCGCCCTTCCCTATCATCACAAGAGAACTCTGGGGTGCTCATGCCGGAAAAGAAGCCGTCCAAGCCGCAAGTTGCTGAAAGTCCCATCGTCGACGTTTTCAGAAACCGCCACCCCCCCGCCGCAGAGAAAGACTGGGCCGAAAAAACCCTTGCGCCCACGCTCGAAAAATCTCCCGAGCGACCGATTGGCGCTCCTACTGGCGTGAATCTCGACGAACACGGGCACGCCCGCTTCACCACGATTTCCGGCGTCCCCATTCGCCGCCTCTACACGCAGGCCGATCTCCCCGAGGACTGGAGCGAAGCCAAGTATCTTGGCTACCCCGGGACGCCTCCATTCACCCGCGGCATTCACGCCACCGGATATCGCGGCAAGCTCTACACCATGCGGCAGTTCTCCGGCTTCGCCTCGCCCGAGGAGACCAATCAGCGCTACAAATACTTGCTCGAGCACGGCGGCGGCGGACTTTCTGTGGCATTCGACTTGCCCACGCTGATGGGCTACGACTCCGATCACGCGGCCAGCGAAGGCGAAGTGGGCAAGTGTGGCGTGGCGATCGACTCCCTCGAAGACATGGAAATTCTCTTTGGCGGCATCGATCTCGAGAAAACGACTGTCTCGATGACCATTAACTCGCCCGCATCGGTACTGTGGGCGATGTATCTGGTGGTGGCGGAGAAGCAGGGCGCAGACTGGAACAAGATTTCCGGCACGGTTCAGAACGACATCCTCAAGGAATACATCGCGCAGAAGGAATATATCTATCCGCCGGCGCCGTCGATGCGGCTGGTGATCGACACCTTCGAGTTCGGATCGAAGTTCACGCCGCGCTTCAACACGATTTCGATCAGCGGATATCACATTCGCGAGGCCGGTTCGACAGCTCTGCAGGAACTGGCGTTCACTTTGTACGACGGCATCGAGTACGTCGAGTGGGCGCAGCGGCGCGGACTCGATGTGGATGATTTCGGTCCTCGGCTCAGTTTCTTTTTCAACGCGCACAACGACTTCTTCGAGGAGATCGCCAAATATCGCGCCGCCCGCAAAATTTGGGGTCAAGTCATGCAAGAGCGGTTCGGGGCGAAGAACCAGCGCACCTGGCTGATGCGTTTTCACACCCAAACGGCGGGAGTCTCTCTACCCGCGCAGCAGCCCATGAACAACATTGCGCGCGTGGCCCTGCAGGCTCTGGCCGCGGTGCTCGGGGGTACCCAGTCGCTGCACTGCGACTCCTATGACGAGGCGCTGGCGCTGCCCACGGAAGAGGCCGCCCGCATTGCGCTGCGCACGCAGCAGATCATCGCTTATGAATCTGGAGTGACGCAGACGGTGGATCCGTTGGGCGGATCGTACTTCCTGGAGAGCCTGACGCTCGAAATGGAAAAGGGTGCGTTCGACTACTTTGGCAAGATGGATGCGATGGGAGGCATGGTGAAAGCCATCGAGCGCGGCTTTCCGCAGAAGGAGATCGCCGAGGCCTCCTACCAGTTCCAGCGCGCCTCCGAGGCGAAAGAGAAGATCACTGTAGGCGTGAACGAGTTCGTGATCGACGAAGAATCGCCGCATATCCTCTACATTGACGAGACCGTCGCCCGGCAGCAGTCGGCCAAGCTGAAAGCCTTGCGCGCGCGGCGATCGAACGACGAAGTACGGCGCACGCTCGATGCCCTGAAGAGGGCTGCCGGCGAGGAACCGAAGGCGGGCACGAAAGGAAATGTTTCCTCGGCAAACACGATGCCCTACATCGTGGACGCGGTGCGAGCCTATGCCACCGTGGGCGAGATTTGCGAGGCCCTGCGGGAGGTGTATGGGACCTACACGGAAGTGAGCATCACGTAGCGGGCAGTATTGGCGCGCACCAAGCAGATCAAAACGGGAAGAGCTCTGGCGCTGAAGTTTCGGAGCTGGGTCCGCTTGCATCCGGGAAACGCCAAAAAGCCAACTCGTTGATTTTTCCAGCGAGTCGCCGATTCGTGGCCCAANNTAATATGCGAAAAGCGGTCAACCACCTCAAGAAGTCGGACCCCGTCATGCGGGCGATCATCGAGCGCATTGGGCCGTGCCGCATGCAGTTCGGGTCGCCGGAGTTTCACAGCCTGGCGGAGGCGATCGTCTACCAGCAACTGCACGGCAAGGCAGCAGAAACCATCTTCAAACGTTTGGCCACGCTGGCAGGCGAGCCGCTCACGCCGGAGGGCATCCTCAAGCTGACCGATGAGCAGATGCGCGGCGCGGGATTGTCGAAGCAGAAATCGGCATACTTGAGGGACCTGGCGGCAAAAACGTCGAACGGGCTGCTGGATTTCCCGCGCCTGCCGCAGTTGCCGGATGTAGAAGTAGTCGAGCATCTCACCCAGGTGAAGGGCATCGGGGTATGGACCGCGCAGATGTTTCTGATGTTCACGCTGAAGCGCGAGAACGTGCTGCCGACGGGCGATTTAGGCGTGCGCCTGGCGATGTTCAAACACTATCTCGATGGGCAGCGGGCACGGAAAGAGAAAAAATCTGGAGCGGCAAAAAAAGGCCGCAAGCGGAAGATCAAGCTGCCCAGTCCGGAGCAGATGGAGAAGATCGCAAAGAGCTGGGAACCTTATCGCAGCGTGGCGTGCTGGTATTTGTGGAAGAGCATGGACACCAAGACTCTTTAGCGCAGAAGACTCTCGAAATGCAGCCTCTGTGCGCCCGCGTGGGCGCCTGTGTTTAAATGAATGGGGATGGCTGATCGCAAGATTCGCGTGTTGGTGGCGAAGCCTGGGCTCGACGGGCACGACCGCGGCGCCAAGGTGATTGCCCGCGCTTTGCGCGATGCCGGTATGGAAGTGATTTATACAGGGTTGCGGCAGACTCCGGAGATGATCGTCAGCGCGGCCCTTCAGGAAGATGTGCAGGTGATCGGGCTGTCGATTCTTTCCGGCGCACATAACGCGATCGTGCCGCGCGTCATGGATCTGCTCAAACAGAACAAGATGGATGACGTTCTCGTGCTGTTGGGCGGGATCATTCCCGATCAGGACATCGACGCTCTCAAGAAACTCGGCGTGGCCGCGATCTTCCAGCCGGGCACTGCCATGGATGATATCGTGAAGTTCATCCGCGCGAATGTGAAGGGCGCAGGAGTGCCCAGCTGAGACAGCAAGAGCATTGAGTCATTGGGCAATCGGGTAGTTTTGTTATGGAAAAGCCCAGGGTTTTCAACTGCTCAATGACCCAATTGCCCGATCGCTCAATTTTTCCGCATGCCCCCGAATTCAGCCAGTATCCGCCAACAACTTGAACGCACCGTCGGCCCTGCGCCTTGGTATTGGAAGACCTTCCCGGCATTCCGGTCTCTCTCCCAGCAGCGCTTTGTTTGGACTCATCACGGCGAGCAGGGGGCGGTGGCATATGTGGTCTCGCTGGCGCTCGAGCAGGAATCGGAAAAGCCACGGCTGGCACTGAACACGTATTGCCGGCCGTTTCTTGTGTCGCCACATTCTCTTGGGATCTGGTGTCCGGAGGGGCGTAACATTCGTCTCGTTTGCTTCGATCTGGATCAGCTCCAGGGGTTCGACCTGGCGGAAATTGCGGGATGGTTCAAGCAATCTTCCGATCGCATCTACGCCCGNNACGGTCGACGAGTTGATCGTGCCCACCAGCTACCCGGCGATGTCGAAGGATGATCCGGCATTCGCGCTCTTTGTTCTCTATCTGCAGGCCGGGCTCGTGGAAGTATTGCCGCAAAAATGGTTCACCGCATCGCAGTACCAGGTGGGCAAGCAATGGATTTCACGCGCGGCGCGCGATGAGGAATCGCATCGCATCTTTGGAGAATGTATTGAGGTGGGAAGCTTTCTGCTGGAGGAAGACGGCTGCCGGCTGGCGGAGTGGATGGAGAGGCGGGGTTAGGTCTGGAGATCCGGCTTCGGGCTTTGGCAACAAAACGCTCTAATGGTCCGACCGGAACATTTGTGAGACGTGTTCCAACTGGACATTTATACATGCGACTTTGTACAGGCGACTGTATATGCATCACTGCCCTCACTAAAACGAATCCGAAGTGATGCATAGACCGGCACTCGTGGTTGGGGGGCCCACCTGCTTCCGGCGGTCTTTAGGAGTCCGGCCCAAGGAGTCCGGCCCAAGGAGTTCGGCCCGGCCCGTCGAAGTGATTGGCTCTCGGTCGCTCGTTTGTCCTTCCCGTCTTCTCCGTGCCCCCGTCCCTTTGGCGTATATTTGCCATGCGTTGCGCGTCCGTGCGGGAGTGGTATACCGTAAAAACAGTCCGATCTCTTCATTCAGACTCATGGCTGACCGCAGCGAAGCTCCCACCGTTCCTTCGTCCCAGGCTACCAACCTCCTGACGACCAAGGTCGACCCCACCTCGGCGCGATTCGAAGCCAACATGCGCTTTCTGGCCGATCTCATGTCTCAGGTGCGCAACGAAAGCGAGAAGATCAGCGAAGGCGGCGGCGCCAAGGCCATGGAAAACCAGCATGGCAAGGGACGCCTCACGGCGCGGGAGCGCATTGACCTGCTGGTCGATCCTGGAACGTTCTTCGAACTGGGGATTTACGCAGCTCATGGGATGTACGAAGAGTGGGGCGGCGCGCCGGCTGCGGGGGTGATTACGGGTCTGGCGCGAGTTCAAACGCGCATGGTGATGATCATCGCGAACGATGCCACGGTGAAGGCGGGAGCATTTTTCCCCATGACCT
This sequence comes from Acidobacteriaceae bacterium, assembly GCA_003156615.1. The sequence continues at coordinate 4,815 of PMHI01000414.1, forward strand.
CGAAGAAGGTGATTCGCGCCCAGAACATTGCCATCGAGAACCGCATTCCCACAGTCTATTTGGTGGATTCGGCGGGTGTGTTTCTGCCGTTGCAGGAAGATGTCTTTCCCGACACCGACGACTTCGGCCGCGTCTTCCGCAACAACGCCGTCATGTCAGCCCTGGGCATTCCCCAGATTGCGGCCATCATGGGTATGTGCGTGGCCGGTGGCGGATACCTGCCGGTGATGTGCGATCACGTCCTGATGACCGACGGCAGCGGCTTGTTCCTGGCCGGGCCGGCGCTGGTACAGGCGGCAATTGGACAGAAAGTTTCGGCGGAAGATTTGGGCGGGGCGGCCATGCACGCGGGCATCAGCGGGACGGTGGATTTTCGCGAGCCGGATGATGCGGCCTGCCTGGCGCGCATTCGATCCATCGTGGAGAAGTGGGGATACCGGCGCCAATCTCCTTGGGACCGCAGGAAGCCGGTCGAGCCGACGCTGGCNNGAATACGGCAAGACGCTGATCTGCGGCTACGGGCGCATCGGCGGCTTCGCCGTGGGAATTGTCGCCAACCAGAAGCTGCACGTTCAGCAAACCGACCATGAGGGCCACAAGCGAATGGAGTTTGGCGGAGTGATCTACACGGAATCGGCCGAGAAGGCCGCGCGCTTCATCATGGACTGTAACCAGGATCTGATTCCGCTGATTTTCTTTCACGACGTAAACGGTTTCATGGTGGGCCGCGACGCCGAGTGGAGCGGCATCATCAAAGCGGGCGCGAAGATGGTGAACGCGGTTTCGAATTCAGTGGTGCCGAAGATTACCGTGATTGTAGGCGGATCGTTCGGCGCCGGACACTATGCGATGTGCGGGAAAGCGTTCGATCCGCGATTCGTTTTTGCCTGGCCGACGGCGCGCTACGCGGTGATGAGCGGCGATTCGGCGGCAGCAACCCTGGTTGAGGTCAAAGTGAAGCAACTGGAACGCGGCGGCACGAAGCTCAGCGACGAAGACAAGAAAGAGCTGTATGAATCGGTGAAGCGCACTTATGACGAGCAGACCGACCCACGCTACGGTGCAGCCCGGCTGTGGATCGACAAGATCATCGACCCCGTTGAGACGCGCGACGCCATTACGCAAGCTTTGGAAGCGGCGGCACTGAATCCGGACGTGCCGGAGTTCAAGGTGGGAGTGCTACAAACGTGATTCACCACGGCGAACTCAAGTGTATCGAACACATTCCGCCAGTTCACGAAAAGCTCAACTCTTGTCATACTTAAAACTAACCGGCAAGCGGGTTGGACGAATCCTGAATTTCTAATCTCCGTGCCTCCGTGGTGAATGAATTGTCCAATTCCGTAAAGCTTATCGAATGTCCGCGCGATGCCTGGCAGGGGCTGAAGGGACAGATTCCGTCTGACATCAAGCGGGCCTACCTGGAGGCATTGATCAGCGCGGGATTCAAGCACATCGATGCGGTCTCCTTCGTGTCGCCGAAAGCCGTGCCGCAGATGGCGGATTCGGAAGAAGTATTGAAGGAACTTGATCCTCCCGAGGACGTGGAGATCATTGGCATCGTGGTCAACGAAAAGGGCGCGCAGCGGGCCATCGAGACCGAGGCAGTGAACACTCTGGGATTTCCTTATTCGATCTCGGAGACTTTTTTGCGCAAGAATCAGAATCAGTCCGCCGAAGAGGCGCTCGACGAACTGGAGAAGATCCAGAAAAGAGCCGACGATGCCGCACTCGACGTGGTGGTCTATCTCTCGATGGCATTTGGCAATCCCTATGGCGATCTGTGGAACGTCGAGGAAGTGGTGGAAGCCATCTCGCTGATGGAAGTCGACAACCTGCGCATGATTTCCCTGGCCGACACCGTTGGCATGGCAACTCCAGAACAGGTCAGCGAACTGGTAGGCGCGGTGATGGCGAAGTACGATTATCTCGAGATCGGGGTACACCTGCACAGCCGTCCCGAGCAGGCTGCGGCGAAGATTGTTGCCGCCTACAATGCCGGTTGCCGACGCTTTGACTCGGCCATCGGCGGACTGGGGGGATGTCCGTTCGCGCAAGATAGTCTCGTCGGCAACATCGCAACCGAGAAAGAGATTGAGGCCTTGAAGCAGTGTGGCGCGGAGTTGCCTCCGCTCAAGCCGCTCGATGCGTTGCTGCGCGCGACGACCGAAATGGCGGCTCGGTATACGAATTCCGTCAACGACGATTAGCCGTTTCTAGATATGACCTACAAGACAATCCAAGTCGCATATGAGTCCGGTGTCGCAACCATAACGCTGAATCGTCCGGAGAAGCGCAACGCCATCAGCTTCGAGTTGATTGACGATCTGCTGCGCGGGCTGAAGGAGGTGGAGAGTTCCGACGCGATTGTGCTCATCCTGACGGGCGCAGGCAAGGCCTTTTCCTCAGGGATGGACCTAGACAATTTGAAAGTGTTGATTGGCCGTTCGCCCGAGCAGAACCTCGAAGATTCGCAGACGATGGTCCGCCTGTTCCGATCGCTATACGAGTTTCCCAAGGTCACGATTGCGGCGGTGAACGGTCCGGCGATCGCTGGAGGCACCGGACTGGCTTTGCTGTGCGATTTTACTCTGGCCGTGCCGGAAGCCAAGTTTGGCTACACNNCAGGTGGGAGAGAAACAGGCGCGCGATCTCTTGTTGACCGGAAGAATTATCGATGCGGAGGAAGCGGCGCGAATGGGGTTGATCAAGGAAATCGTCGAGCCTGAAAACCTGCTGGCGCGGGCCCGGGAATTGGCGGCGCTGCTGCTCGAGAACAGTCCAGCTTCGTTGCGCGCGACCAAGCAACTGCTGAACCACCA
>PMHI01000414.1:7671-9355 GCA_003156615.1 Acidobacteriaceae bacterium
ATGAAACTCGCCTGCGGGTGCGTTACGCCGAGACCGATCAAATGGGTGTGGTTTACCATGCCAACCATTTCATCTGGTTCGAAGTGGGCCGCGTCGAATTGTTGAGGCAGATGGGCTTTTCCTATCGCGACATGGAGGACCGGGACCACCGCTTCATCGCCGTGGCCGAGGCCAAATGCCGCTATCGCGCACCGGTGCGCTATGACGAAGAGGTGCTGGTGCGCACCAAACTGTTGAGCGTGCGCGACTCGCTGGTCCAGTTTGGTTATGAATTGCGGCGTGCGGCAGATGGCGTGCTGCTGGCGGAAGGCGAGACCACGCACATCGTCACCGATCGGGATATGAAGATTGCGGTACTGCCGGAAAGGTATTTGAAAGCATTCCGTGCAGCCATTGGAAAACGGGACGGGAAAAACTCTTGAACGCACTTCACATCAACGGTAACGATCTCACGCTGGAAGCGGTGCGCGAAGTCGCTCCTCTCCACCAACGACGTCCGGTGCTCTTGTCGGCCCACGCTCGCGAGGCCGTGGATCGGGCTCGCACGCTGGTCGACGAGATCGTCGCGAGCAACAAAGTGGCCTATGCCATCACCACCGGCGTGGGGAAGCTCAGCGATGTGCCCATCGCCGGCGATCAGATTCGCGAGCTGCAAGTCAACCTGGTGCGTTCGCACGCCGCAGGAGTCGGCGAACCGCTTTCCGTGGCGGAAACGCGCGCCATGATGCTTTTGCGGGCCAATTCCCTGGCCAAGGGCTATTCGGGCGTGCGCGCGATCGTGATCGACACGCTGTGCGAAATGCTGAACCGCGGGGTCACGCCCTTCGTGCCGTCGCAGGGCAGTGTGGGCGCAAGCGGCGATCTGGCNNATCGGGCGCCCTCATCCCCAGTGGCGACGCGCTCGAACGGGCGCAGGTCAAGCCGCTGGTGCTCGAAGCGAAGGAATCCATTTCGCTGATCAACGGGACGCAAGGCATGCTGGCCGTGGGCACGCTGGCGCTACTGGGCGCCGAGATACTGGTGGATTCCGCCGACGTGTTGGGCGGGCTTTGCTGCGACGCGCTGAAGGGCACCGATACGGCCTTCGACGAGCGCATTCACAAAGCGCGCCCGCACATCGGACAGATGAGGACGGCGGCGAATCTGCGCAAGATGCTCGAAGGCAGCCAGATTCGCGAATCGCACCGCGACTGCGACCGGGTGCAGGATGCTTACTCCCTGCGCTGCATCCCGCAGGTGCACGGCGCGGTTCGCGACACGCTGGCGCACTGCCGCCAGGTGTTTGAGACCGAGGCGAACTCCGCCGTGGATAATCCGCTGGTATTCATCACCGACGCCAGGAATTTCAAGGGCGATGTGATTTCAGGAGGAAACTTTCACGGCGAGCCGCTCGCCTTTGCTTTAGATTTTCTCGGCATTGCCCTGAGCGCGCTGGCTGGCATCAGCGAGCGACGGATCGAGCGACTGGTGAACCCCGCTCTCAGCGAGGGTTTGCCGCCGTTCTTGGCGCAGGGCGCGGGACTGAATTCAGGTTTCATGCTGCCGCAGGTCACGGCGGCGGCGCTGGTCAGCGAGAACAAAGTGCTGGCGCATCCTGCGTCGGTGGATTCAATTACAACCTCGGGCAACAAGGAAGACTACGTTTCCATGGGCATGACGGCAGCGATCAAGCTGAAGCGCATTG
>PMHI01000120.1 GCA_003156615.1 Acidobacteriaceae bacterium
GGCGGCGTAGCTCAGGTGGCTAGAGCGACGGTCTCATAATCCGTAGGTCGTTGGTTCGAGTCCAACCGCCGCCACCAATCTCTTCAACAACTTGCACGAGATCTGGCGGAAGCTCCATTTTCTCCGGTTGCGCGGGACGTGCGGATTGCTGCGGAGTTGTTTCTGCTGGCTCCGGGGGGACTTCGTCGAGTCGATCTACGAAGGACAGATTGGCGCCGGGAATCAGGTGGCCGTAAATGTCCACTGTGACCTGAATGGAGCTGTGCCCCATCTGCTCTTTCACGTAGACGATCGAGGCGCCGTTTTGCAGGAGCAGCGACCCGAAGGTGTGGCGTAGATCGTGTAGGCGGATCTTGCGGATGCCTGCCTTGGCCAGCACCGGCAGGAAAACTCGATGGTAGAGGTTGTCAGGATCGAGAATCGTCCCCTGGGGAGTCTGGAAGACAAGCTCATCGGAGATGTCGTTCTTCCCCTTGAGGTAAGCCTCCAACAGACGTTTGTCTCGAAGCTCGACCAGTACCCTGCGGAGTTCGCGAGACAGATCCACCCGCCGGGATTTCTTGCTCTTCGTAGTTGTGTGTTCGCGCCGCACGTAGTTGTGCTGCACCAGGATGAAGCAGTCGGAGTCCTCATCTCCACCGAGTTGCAGATCGCCCCATTGCAAGGCTACGAGTTCTCCGCGGCGCAGACCCGCCCGCACTGCAGTGAGGAAGAGCGCATGGTAGTAGGGGCAAATCTCCTTAGCGGCCTCCAGGAACTGCTGAACCTCCTTCGCCGTCAGAGCAATGCCTTTAGTCTCAGTTGTCTTTGCCAAACGCGTGAATCGACCCAACCGGGCCGCCGGGTTCGATTCAATGAGTCCTTCCTCGATCGCGTAATTGAACATTCCTCGGGCGACGCACAGCGCGTTGCGTATGGTATTGCGCGAAAGCTCTAAGCCGAGCAGTTGGTTGATCAAAGATTTGACATCGTCGCGCCTGATTTCATGGAGTAGCTTTTTGCCGAACCTCGGTCGCAAATACTGCTCGAGAACCCCCTCATAGCCGTCAGCGGTCGAAGTCTTACACTCGATACGGGCGTAGTCTTTCAGCCAGCCGTCCGCATAAGCGTTGAAAGTCGGCCTTTTGTTGTCAGCTGCTTCGAGAATGCTGAGGTCGCCGAGTGCAATCTTCGCCTCAACCAGTCGCCGAACATGCTCAGCCGCTTCTCGGCTTCCGACGCATTTCGACTTACGACGCCCCTGGTAGTCCACGAGCACATACCACTTGGCGCCTTTCTTGCGAACCTTCACACCCATCAGTCCAACTCCTTCACTCCGGCGACTAATTCATCCACAATACAACCTAGGTCAAAATTCCTCACCTGGTGAGCTTCCAGCCAGCGATCGAACACGCTGCGCCGAACCAGGATTTTAGACCCTACTCGGACGGCTGGTAGCGGGTCAACCGGCCGGTGGATCCAATCCCGAATCGTGCGTTCTGAGAGGCAGGCATATTGCCTCAACGCTTTTAGGTCTAACCATTCGCGTTCTGGCCGCTCTGAAAGCATGTGCTCCGAATTTGCGTTTCTGGCCTCTACCCGTGACACTTGTGACACTTCACCCTATATGGCGTGTCCGCGTGCGCTGGTGGGGAAGCGGGAAAATGGGAGGTGGACAGTACGCACAATTCTCTGGTCACGGTTGGCAATGGGGGCGACAAACCAGCGCGGGCGCAATTGACTATCCTCTACAATCAGGGCAGCGGCCAGTACCNNCTGATCCACGATCAGGTTCCAGACAAGGATGGCCACATCTTGCCGCCCGACCTAGCCTCGGGCACCTATCGCATTCGCGATCTCTCCGATAGAGCCGCCGGCGGTTTGTATGAGGGCAAAGTGACGCTGGACAAAACCTACGGCCACGCTGCCTACGGCTGCGCCATCTGCTGTGGGTACGAGGACGTGTTTATGGAGTTTAACCCGCTAGCAGTCGCCGTCAACGGCTACGAGGACCAGGAAGTAGAGGCGGGAGACTCCTGTGGCGGAGGGACGGAGAATATAACGGGCGACTTTCCTACCTGGTGGACGGGCAACACCGCCATCGCCACCGCTAGCGGGCATCAGATTAACGGAGTTGCCACCGGCACCACACCTCATTACGCGCAAAGCGTGGAGATGTATTGGGGTCCCAAGGAGTATTACCCAAGCTGCCCGCTAACTCAGCAGCAACCCAGTGGCACGATCAATGTGTGTCCCAGCTCCAGCAGCGTCGGCTCTACAACCGCGGAGTCCTTGGCGAAAGTACTTGCTACCTACAAGACCGGTCTCGGCGCCGTCGTGGGGATACAGTTTAACCCAGCAGCGCCGACCGGTCTTGTAGTAACCGAGACCCTTTCCAGTGGAGCGACCACCTGTCCGCAAGGTTTTCCGACTGTGTGCGCCACCAAAGGGAATCTCAATACGGCCTCGTTGGTTGTTGGCACAGCCGGAACCGCGAGCGACGGCACTCCGTTCCCAGCTACGCCGAATACCATGTGGGATGAGCACGTCGTGGCTAGCGCCTCCAGCCTTCTGGGATCTTCGGGAAAACAATGTTCAATTCAATGTAATCAGCAATACTCGTGCGGGGGAACGATAATTGGGAACTACACCATCACATACACCTTCAGCACGGGTACGATTAGCGGCACCCCCGTAACAAACGTGACAGCCACCGTGAACTAGCTTTGCGCTTAGGAGTGAACAGCCATGCCCATCGGAAGAATCAGATCGGCTTTGTGTTTAGTTTGCGCCGTGGTCGTCGGGGCAGTCAGCCAGGACAACCCTCCGAAGGTCGTCACGGGTGGGCCGCTGGGCTCGCTGACTGAACAACTCAAACAGCGCCATGTAGAACTCACCCGAGCGGGCCTATTAAAGGCGCTACATAGCCCTGACGAGCGGGTCAGGTATCTCGCGGCCTTACGCTTCGCGGAAGAAAAGGAAATGGAGGCTATCCCGGCAATTGAAGAGGCTCTTACGGCCGAGAAGGTACCTGAGACGCGGATAAATATCGCTATCGCACTCGTACAGCTCGGACAGGAGGAAGGCGTAGCGGAACTCACGGCTGACTGTAAGGACCCGGAGCTGCCGGGCTACTTTCGGGCACGCGCGATGATATATATGCTGCCTCGTGGAAACAAGGCTTGCTTCAGGGCCGCCTTGGACCTGCTGATCACCGACCCTGATTCTAGAGATCAAGTTCTTTCGCTTCTGCCGCAGTATCGAGGCCCGTCGAAGGAAGAGTCGGACGAGATTCTCGAGGCTACCGCCAGGTGTCTAACCGACGAATCCGCAGGGGTACGCATCCAGGCGAGCTACACACTCAGGACACTGGCAAACCCGTCGGCGATTCCATATCTTCAAGGCGCAATTGCGGCGGAGCATGACGAGGCGGTGCGCTCACAGATGGAGCGCAGCCTTGACCAGCTCCAGCACAGGTGAGGGGCGATGATCTGTCCTCGGGGTTGCGGGTCAATCCCAGCCGGGCTCGACCGGGAATTCGTTCGCACAGAACGCAGGGAAACACGGGCTGCCCCCACCCCCTCCCCTTATTTGTCAGTTCAGCGGGTGCGTGTCCTTGTCGCCTTCTTCGCGACTGGGCGGGGATTTTGCCGCAGATTCAGAACCCAGCGACCTTTCACACAGCATTGCTGAAATGTCTTCTAGCTCACTGGAACTGGATCATCAGATTGGCAAGAACTTCTGCCTTTCCAGGCCGCACCTGGCGTGACCACCCATCAGCCTGGTGGTGAATCTTTACCAGCTCTCAAGAGCTGAATAGAAATCCAAAGTAGACTAATTCGGCCCTAATCACTCCTTGTTTGGTGGGCCATCGAGGCTGGCTCGGCATCGTCAAGCGAATCGCCTGGCATATAGCAGAATCAAGAAGTTAACGTGCGGTAACTTTTCCAGTGCTGTACAGCGCCGCGCCAGCGCCAGAGAGCGCCGCGAATCGCCAATCTGCTTTGCTTTCTGCAAGTTCACCTGAGGCACGCTCCAGCGCCCTGCAGCACCCATTCTGGGGTGACGTGTCACCCTTCAGCCGCTGCGAAGCAGCGTTTCTCAAAACCCAAACCAAACCTGACCCGTCTGGGCGTGCACCTACCAACAATCAGGTACCCCGTTCAACAGAACTGACTATCCAAGAACTGGCGAAACTCTATTAGGAGATCTGGACCAGGTCCCGCCAGCATATCTGGGCCCTCTGCTCTGCCGAATGGCAGCGGTTCAACCGTTTGCACCACGGTCACGGGAAGACGGCGGATGGAAAAAGTGTGCCCTCAGTATTGTGTGCAACGGCCAGTGGTTTTCTCTGGAACTATCGCTAGCCAAAACGATTGTGAGATTGAAGGCCAACGTCGATTCAGTTTCAGCTTGCGAAACAACACGCGGTCTCCGTTCTTCCAAGCGACATTCCTTGGCAATCTCAGCCGGACTGTGCCACGTAACAAAATTGGTTTCTATCCCCGTACATTTCGAGTGACGGCAAATCGAGCAATCGAGTAGGTCCGTTTGTGTTGGCCTAAACTTGCAACTGCCGTCCGGTGGATCATCGTCTTAATCACTGCCCTCAAGTTTGTTGCGCGGGAGTTGCGGACCTTGCATGGTTTTGCCGAATTCTGCCGAGCTAAGTTGTTTATCTTCTTTGTCTGCAGTCGACGGATCAGAACTCATAATCCGTAGGTCGTTGGTTCGAGTCCAACCGCCGCCACCACTTTAAAGGTCTTTTTTTCAGCAGTTTAGAATGTTCCCAAGGGGGGCGCTCCAATTCTGCTGCACTGTGATTTATTAGGGTTGGGCCCTTCTCGACGGCGCCCCGATCGCCGGCACCCTGACTGCCCTGTTTTAGCCCTTCGCAATTTTTCCGGCAGATTGATCGCCTCTCGGAGATATTTCGGGGACTCGTGCCGTGGAGAACCGGAGCACGCCTCGTGGCGAATGCCCGAGGAGTTAGTCGATAATCGTGTTTGACACACCCCAATCCCGACAACCGGGTTGCGAAAGTGTGGCGACACTCCGGTTGATGTGTCGTTTCGCGAAATGATAACCTTTGCCCGCGGAACTAGTGTTTCTTGGATAACCGCTTGTCACATTGCCCCAGAGAGCAGCCCGGAAACTTGCAGCCGGGCTGATTTGATTCGCCTCTGCATGCGGAATTCAAATTGAGGTTGAGCTATGGGCGCATTCTCTTTCCTCGACCGCAGCCACTCCGTTGCCAATCCGGGATTCAGCCGTTGGCTGGTGCCGCCGGCGGCACTTTCCATCCACTTGGCCATCGGCCAGGTCTATGCCTTCAGCGTTTTCAAGAAGCCGCTGAACTATCTGGTGCAGGTTTCCACCTCGGGAGGCGGACTCAAGCCTCTTCCTGGCGTAGACAGTCCGAACCCGCTAGATTGGAAGTTCACGAGCCTGGGCTGGATCTTTAGCGTAGCAATTGTTGTTCTTGGTCTTTCGGCAGCAGTGTTTGGCAAATGGCTGGAGAGGGCTGGGCCGCGCAAGGCCATGTTCACCTCGGCGGTTTGTTTCGCCAGCGGTTTCATTGTTTCCGCTCTCGGTGTGCAACTCCATCAACTTTGGCTCATTTACCTTGGCTACGGCGTGATTGGCGGCATTGGTCTCGGCCTCGGATATGTTTCTCCGGTTTCGACTCTGATCAAGTGGTTCCCCGACCGCCCGGGCATGGCAACGGGAATGGCGATCATGGGGTTTGGCGGGGGCGCGCTCATTGGTTCGCCGCTGGCCACTAACCTCATGGCATACTTCCGCACCGATCGCAACCTGGGAGTGGCGCAGACTCTCATGTGATGGGGGTTATCTATTTTGTCGGGATGATGTTCGGTGTCTTTACCGTGCGCGTACCGCAGGAAGGATGGAAGCCCGAAGGCTGGGTGGCTCCGGTCAAGCCGAAGGCCATGGTTACCGACCAGCACCTGGAGGTTAATGCCGCCTTTGCAACGCCGCAGTTCTGGCTGCTTTGGATTGTGTTGTGCATGAACGTGACCGCCGGCATCGCGATCATCGAGCAAGCTTCGCCTATGATCCAGGAATTGTTCAAAGGCAGAATTACCGCTGTGGCGGCGGGCGGCTTTGTGGCGCTGCTCAGCTTGTTCAACATGGGTGGGCGCTTTGTCTGGTCTTCCATCTCTGACTACATCGGCCGCAAGAACACTTACTATGCGTTCTTTGTCCTGGGCGCGATCCTCTACTACCTTTTGCCGCGCACCGGCGTCAGCGGTCTGAACAGCATTCCGCTCTTCGTGAGCACTTGCGCCGTGATTCTCACCATGTATGGCGGTGGCTTTGCCACCATTCCAGCCTACCTGCGCGATTTGTTTGGGACGCTCGAGGTTGGCGCCATTCACGGGCGTTTGCTTACTGCCTGGTCGATGGCCGGAGTCTTTGGGCCGGTATTGACCAATTACATCCGCGAGTATGAGAAGAATCGCGGTGTCCCGCTGGCGGACGCCTACTCCACCGTTCTTTATGTCATGGTTGGATTGCTGATTGTCGGGTTCATCGCCAATGCCGCGGTGCGGCCGGTGCATGCGCGACACTGGAATAAAGCTGGGGACGTAAACAGGCAGACGGCAACCACTTAATTGTCCAGTCAAAGGGAGCAAGGAATGGAAAACCAAATCAAGAAAACGCCGGTGGTGCTAGTCGTATTGGCCTGGCTATTTGTCGGGGTTCCCTGGGGCTGGGGCATCGCGCAACTCTGGAAGAATGCCCAGAAGCTCT
>PMHI01000788.1 GCA_003156615.1 Acidobacteriaceae bacterium
GTGGAAAGCGGCTGCCTAATTAATTAGGCTGCGTATGCCATTGGTTGATTGGCAATTATCATTTTGCCCACGATTACGGGTGTGTGCACCCCGGCATGCCTCTTGGCCGCAAGCATCTCCGTCGAAGCCGTGACGCCCCCACTGGTGGGATTGGCCATACAAAGAACTGACTCCAGACTAGGTGCGAACCCAATCGAAGTCAATTGTTTGATGTGTTTCGAATGGGAAAGGTTCACTACTCTCCTCGACCGCCTAGGGGCGAGGGAAGGCGACTGGGATGGAAAGCGTACCGGCATCGCTGTCCGCTGAAGCTCTAGAATGGATATTTTCCCCCAAGCATCGCCTCGAGCCTCGATTTCACCTCCGGCCACTCCGAATCCAGAATGCTGAAGTAAACCGTGTCGCGCACGCGCCCCCTCCATGTGATCAGGTGCCTGCGCAGAGTGCCCTCTTCTTTCGCGCCGAGGCGAAGGATGGCGTTGCGCGATCTTTGATTGAGGGCATCTGTTTTCAGCTCGACCCGCATACATTTCCAGGCCTCGAATGCGTGCCGGAGCATCAGGTATTTTGCTTCCGTGTTGACCGCAGTGCGATGCCAGGCCGGCACGATCCAGGTGAAACCAATCTCCACGCGGCGATTGACGCGGTCGATATTCATAAATCGGGTGCTGCCGATGACCCGCCCAGAACCACGCTCAATGGTTGCAAACACGACCGACTCGCCGCGCCTCTGCTCGTCAAAGGCCTTCTCAACCATAAGTTGAAAGTCCTCGCGGGTCTTCAGGCGGTAAGGAAACCATTCGAAAATATCGTCGAGCGCATTCTCGGCAACCTCCCAGAATGTCCCAGTGTGTTCGCGCTGAATCGGTTTCAGTCGCACAACGGAACCCTCCAGCGTAATCGGCGTTACGATTTGCAACGGAGAATCGACAATGCCCATCGTTCATTCCTTCCCGGACTGGCACCATTATCTTGCATCTTGCGCCTGTTTGCGGCATCTCTACTACGACGCCATACCTGTAGAATAAAGGGCGTTGACTTGCGATGATCTTAGCCGTCAAAGACTGTATGCACCAGCGATGGCAGGAGGGCCCGCAGTGAAAGCGCAGTGTCTGCCCTTCGCCCAGATCCCGCATACCACTCGCCTGTTCGCCGATTTCCTCGCATACTCTCCCGCCGTCCAGCCTTTCTACCCGTATTCTCCGCACTTCAGCGAGTGGTCGAAGGCGGAAGGTTCCGCGTTGCAGTACGATTCATCTCGCCGGGAGCGCGTGGGCGTAATTCTTCAGCGGCAGAACCAAGCCTGCGGCTGCTCGCCGCAGACCTTCGCCAACATCACTCGTCTGCGCCAAGGCGCGGCGGCCATCGTTACGGGGCAGCAAGTCGGCCTGTTCGGCGGACCGATGTTTGCCATCTACAAGGCTCTCACCGCGGTGAAACTGGCCGAAGAGGCCACCGCGGCCGGCGTCGACTCGGTGCCCGTCTTCTGGTTGGCCACATCCGACCACGATCTCGCCGAGGTGAATCACGTTTCGTTGCCCGGCCCCGACGGTCTCCTGCGCACGCTTACGACTTCCAGCCACGGGGTTGCGGGCGCGCCGGTAAGCCAGGTGCGCTTGGGCGAAGAGATCCTGCCGGTCGTCGAGGAGGCCGTATCTCTGTTGGGAGATTCTGAGGCGTCGCAATTCCTACGCGAGTCGTATCGTCCGGGGGAAACACTGGGCACGGCCTTCGCACGTTTCTATGCGCGTCTCTTCGCTGAATGGGGTGTGATACTTCTGGACGCTTCCGATGCCGAACTGCATCGCGTTGCGGCGCCCGTCGAGCGAGCTGCCATTGAACGCGCGGAAGAACTGGATGCCGCCTTGCTCGCCCGAGGTCAGGCCCTCGAGAAAGCTGGTTATTCCCAGCAAGTGAAGGTAACGGCCTCGTCGGTACTGCTTTTCGCGATGCGCGAGGGCGCGCGCACGCCGATCTACCGCAGAGAGGGATCGAATAAGGCTTCGGAATTCGCTATCGGCAGCGAACCCGGAGCTGAGAAGCTTTCGTCCGCCGAATTGCTGGATCGTATCGATTCCGCGCCCGAAAACTTCAGTCCCAACGTTCTGTTGCGCCCGGTGGTGCAGGACTACCTTCTGCCCACGCTGGCCTACACGGGTGGCGCTGCTGAGGCGGCATATTTTGCGCAGGCAGGCGCGGTCTATGATGCCATCCTGCGCCGCGTGACACCCATCGTGCCTCGTTTCTCGGCAACCCTGGTCGAGCCCAAGGTGCAGCGCTGGCTGAACCAGTACGGCATCGCGGTGCGGAACGCATTCGACGGACCTGAGGTGCTTCGCCAGACGCTTGCCTCGCGTACTCTGCCCGCAGATTTGCAGGCGGCCTTCGAACGAGCGAATCAATCTGTGGAAGAATCTTTCTCTGCTCTAAAGGAAGCGCTGGCCAAGCTCGATCCCACGCTGGTCGAAGCCAGCCAGACCGGCGCTTCGAAAGTGCACTATCAACTCGACCGCCTTCGCGAACGCGCCATGGCCGCCGAGTTACGCCGCAGCGAAGTGGTTCGCCGTCACGCCGAAGCCCTCAGCCAAATGCTCTATCCCGAGAACGCATTGCAGGAGCGCGGTGTGGCTGGCATATATTTCGTCGCTCGCCACGGAACGGAACTGCTGGGACGTCTTCATGAGACCATGCGCACCGATTGCCAGGACCACCAGATCCTGGACCTGTAAGGAGAGCGCCATCCGGTTCAGCCCCGCACTCGACGTTTCCTATCGCTTGAGCGAGGTTTCAAGCTGCTCCATCGACTCCACGCGCGGCAGTTTGCGGTCGCGGTAAGCCCCGGCCACATCGAACAAGACCGCCTGCATTCCCGCGTTGCGCGCTCCTACATAGTCCACGGAGTACACATCTCCCACGTACAGGCTTTCGTCCGGGCGTACCTGCATCGCTTCGAGCGCTGCCGCAAAAATTTTCGGATGGGGTTTCTCGACTCCAACGATTCCTGAGTCCGTGACGCTTTCGAAGCAGTCGGCAATGCCGCAGCGGGAAAGCACCCGCCCGATCCCGCCATCGGCATTGGAGATCACCGCTATGCGGAAGTTCTGGCCGATTCGAAGCAGGGCGTCGCGCGTTCCCCGCAGAATCTGGTCCCAGTTCGCCGAGTTCCGGGTATTCTCCACCAGCGCGTTGCGGCCCCCCATATCTTCCCCGAGATCCTCCAACAGGTAAGTGTGAAATGTCCACCAGAAGCCGTGATCGACTCTACCGCTCTGCATGCCCTGGTCGAACTTTTGCTTCGTTCTGCGCTCCAGGGCCTGCCATTGCTCGAGCGTGGGGTGGCGATCGCTTGAGACGGGCGCCAGCATCTTCGCCCGGTTGGGAAAAAGAAGAGTGTTCCCGACATCAAAAAAAACGGCGCGCCGTTCTGCCATGGGTCCATCTTACTGAAGGTGTCGGTGGAAGCGGGCAGGTTGACACCGCTGATGCCCTCGCAGTGACTCGCGTGACCCAGGCAGCGAAAAAATTGTAATATCCTAGTCACTCGGACGAACCTTAAGTGTCCTTTTGTGGGTTCGGCGCAATCTATGGCTCTGTCTACTGCAACCCTGATCTCGGGCCTCGCACGCACCACGCGCGCTGCACTCTCGCTGCACAACCTGTTGCGCGCTCAGTCTGTGCTCGCAGCGAGCCTCATGCTATTGGTGCGCACTTTCAACCGCCGGAGCGACGTTTACAACATTCTTTGGGCCGTCGTCTTCGGGTTCGCCACGCTGAATATCCTGAGCCTTGCCGCGAGGCGCTTCGAGCCTAACCGCCGTGGTCTCACCTTCGGAGAATTGATGGCGGTGCTCGTAGTCCTGCTTTCGGTCTTTTTGCTGGGCTGGGAGTTGTTGGGCGTGTTCCACATCTTCCCGATCAAACTTTACCGCTGAACGGGACTACGTTCTGAACCTGGCCAGTTTGAATCCGACGCGCGTTTCAGTCCACTTTTGCGGTATCATGCGCACAATGGCGAAGAGACCTGCCACAATCGAAGTCACTTGTCCCTGCTGCAGCGCGCTGCTGAAGGTGGATACGGCGACGGCCGCTGTAATCGCCCACACCGCCGCGGTGAAGCCCCGGATGTTCAACGATATGGAGGATGCGGCCCGCGCCATGAAGGAACAGGACAGCCGCCGCGAATCGATCTTCCGCCAATCGGTCGAAGCGCAAAAACATGCGTCCGAGCTGCTGGAAAAGAAGTTTCAGGAGGCGGTAAAGAAGGCCAAGGAATCTCCTGACACCGGCAAGCCCATCCGCGATTTCGATCTGGATTAACAGCATTGGCCAGTGAGCAGGGTTCAGTGGTCAGAAAAAACCTACCAGCCGCTGTTCCCAGGCCCGATAGAATCGAACGCGATGGAGATTCCGCTGCTTCTCGGTCACCGTGGCGCGCGTGTCGGGAAGTCCATTCCGGAAAACACTCTGGCCTCGTTCGATCTGGCGCTGGCTTCCGGTTGCGACGGTTTCGAGTTCGACGTGCGACTCACGGCCGATGGGCAGGCCGTCGTCTGTCACAATGCAAAAATCCGCAGGCTTGAGATTGCACGGTCCCCGACGAAACCATTAGCCCTGCCCTCATTGTGCGAAGTCTTGGCTCGCTACCAGAGCACCGCCTTCCTCGATGTCGAACTTAAGGTCTCCGGCTTGGAGACAATCGCGGCGGATTTGCTGCGGAAACTTGCCCCGGCCCGCGGCTTCGTGGTTTCGTCGTTTCTCCCCGAAGTGTTGCAGACCATCCACGGGTTGGACGCAACCATTCCACTTGGTCTGATCTGTGAGACGCGGACCCAATTGAGCCGCTGGCTTCAGTTGCCAGTCGAGTATGTGATTCCGCACTTCAGGCTGGTGCGACAGGATCTCACCGCGGAGATCAAATCAGCGGGCAAGAAGATATTCGTGTGGACAGTGAACGACCCCGCGGACATGAAACGCTTTTCGAAGTGGGAAGTGGAGGGCATTATCTCTGACCATCCCAAAAGGCTTGCTCTCACCCTGGGTCGGCGGATTGAGTCCGGACTGTAAGAAAACCCAGCCAAGGATTCGCACCGATCTTCACGGATGCGATCGTGATCTTAACTTCTTGACCTTTGGGTTTTTATCCTGGTGAATCCGTGCAGATCTGGGGCGAAGAAAGTTGACTTTTCAAAGCTCAATCCGCCGCGGCTTCGAGCGCTGCCGACCGCGCCACGGGCTGCAGAAAGGCAGACCGCTCCATTTCAAAGGCTTCCAACTGTGCTCCCAGGACGCGCTCATTCCAGCCCAGCACAGCACCGATGCGCAGCGCGGCTTCGCGGCTGCATGACTCCGACCAGCACGCGCCCAGTGCCACGGGCACCCGGCGTAACAGCACGTCACCCAAGGTTACGGCGCACTCTCTGCGATACGCTTCCACTACCTCGGCAATGACGTGTGAGGTATGCGGACAAATCGGCGCCCGCAACTCCGCGCTGACCATAGCCGTGCGGGCGATGTCGGCGGCGCGTCTGCCGTGCCATTCCACCATCCCGCTGGCTGTTTCCTCGCTCACCCCTCCCATCCGCGCAATCTTCAGCACCGCGTCGTCCAACAGGGGATCGAGCGCTGCCCCGGGTCCCATCGCCAGCGTATTCGGGTCCTCGGCGCTCAACCCAATCTTTCGCGCAACATCCCGTGCCAGCGATGCTGCAGTCGTCAACTTTCCGCCGATCACGGAAAGCATGTGAGCCGCGCCGTCATCCGCGTGGTCGTGCACAAGGTGCCGCCGCGTAACCGCCGACGGACGATGATCCGGAGAATAAGGCAAGGGCCGGATTCCCGCAAAAGCGTGCTTCACACTTTGCGCCGATATTTTGGCCTTGGGAAATAATTGCGCCAGCGAGCGCAGCAGGTAAGTGGTCTCGTCCTCCGAGGGAACAGTTTTCCCAGGGTCGCCCTTGTCGGCAACTTCGGTCGTGCCCACCAGGATCTGGTCGTTCCACGGAAGAACAAAAATAGGACGGCCGTCCGCCGCCTCCGTGTAAACCGCCGCACTCGGCCAACCCGGAAACCGCGGCAGGACAATGTGCGAGCCCCGCACCCCGCCCAGCATCGGCTTGGCCATGCGAATGGAAGATCGTTGGCACACCCGGTCAGCCCACGGCCCGCTGCAGTTGATTACCCAGCCCGCGTCCACGCGCGCGTCCCGCTCCGTGATCTGGTCGCGCAGCAGCACGCCTCGGACGCGGCCATGGGCCACGTCCACTGCGAGCGCCTCCATGTGATTGCGGACGATCGCCCCAGCATCCACGGCCTCCATCAACCATTCCGCGACCAGCCGCTCGGGAAATTCGCACTGCGCGTCTTCGTAGTCGAAGAACGACCAGTGGCGCCCAGAGTCGAGCGCCCGCTCCAACCGTTTCAACTCCATTTCGGTAGAGTCTTTCGCCGGTGGTTTTCCGGCCATGCGCTGGTAGAGCCACAAACCGGCACGCACTTTCAACGCGCTGCGCTGGCTGCTCTCGTTGAGAAGCAGCAGAAAGTGCATGGGATGCACCAGGTGCGACCGTTCCCGCAGCAATTGTTCCCGCTCGCGCAGTGATTCCCGTACCAGACCCAATTCGCCATGCTCCAGGTAGCGCAATCCGCCGTGGATGATGCGCGTAGAACGGCTGGTTACTCCTGAGGCGAAATCGTTCTGCTCGACCAGCAGCGTGTGCTTGCCCGCGCGAGCGCATTGCCGCGCCACGGCGACGCCATTGATGCCCCCGCCGATCACCACCACTTGAAAGTGCTGGTCGGTCAGGGGTGCGCGTGGGCTTGCTGCTAAGCCCATGTCTTATCAAATAGATACATAACTTTTATAAGGTAATCATCGAGCGATGAGCCGGGCCCGCCAACCTGCGACCTTTAGAGTGTGCACCGCGTCCCGCGGCCGGAGAAAGGTAACCTTGGTACCGCAAAATAGCTGGCCAAAGGGTCGTAGTGCGTCGGCTCGACCGCTCCGAAACGCGAGTATAGAACATGCCGGCCTGGTGCGAAAGCGCACATTGCCCGTTCTGTGACGGCTCATTTAGAGTGGTTGCCAATGTCCACGACCGGCGAACGTTTCGAACGCGCAGTCGCCATCATGGGGCGCCTACGTGCTCCCGGAGGCTGCCCTTGGGATCGCGAGCAGACCTTCGATTCCATAAAACCGTATACGCTCGAAGAAACCTATGAAGTCCTCGAGGCCATCGACAATCGCGACTGGGACGAACTCCCCGGCGAACTTGGCGACTTGCTGCTGCAGGTGCTGTTCTACTCGGAAATGGCCAAGGAGCAGGGATCTTTTTCGATTGATGACGTGCTCGACCGGCTCGTGCGCAAGCTGGTTGACCGGCATCCTCATGTATTCGGCGATAGGAAAGCGGATACCGCGGCGGAGGTAAAACGCAACTGGGAGGCGCTGAAAGTCGAGGAACGAAAGAAGAGGTTGGGCACGAAGGACGCAAGCGACGCCAACCCCGCTGGGACAGCTACGACCCCTTTGCCGTCGATTCTGGCTGGAATCTCTTCGTCCATGCCGTCATTGCTCGAGGCCCACAAGCTCAGCTCGCGCGCGGCGCAGATGGGTTTCGACTGGCCTGAAATGGAAGGTCTGTTCGAGAAACTCGCCGAGGAGACTCGCGAACTTCGCCAGCATTTGCAGGAATTTCCCGCCCCTGGTCCGCGCCCTGCAGGCCGCGGCGTCGCAGGTTCCGGACGCCCGATCATTCCCGAGGATCTGCGCGAGCGGCTGGAAGAAGAAGTCGGCGATCTTTTCTTCGTGCTGGTTAACATCGCCCGCTACCTTGCGCTCGATCCAGAATCCGCGCTGCGCAAGACCAATCGCAAGTTCCGCCGCCGCTTTCAATGGATGGAGCAGCGGCTGCACGAAAACGGCGCCACTCTCGAAAGGAGTTCCATGGAGGAACTCGAATCTCTCTGGCAAGACGCCAAGCGACAGGAGAAGCAAT
>PMHI01000417.1 GCA_003156615.1 Acidobacteriaceae bacterium
TATGGTGCCGATGGCGTTGGGGTTAGGCGACGGCGGCGAACAAAATGCTCCTCTGGGGCGGGCTGTAATCGGCGGTTTGCTCTTTGCCACGGTTTCAACACTGCTCTTCGTTCCGACATTCTTCAGCGTGCTGCATGGATCTCGTCAAGTGAGTGCGGTGAAGCAGGAAGGGTTACCAGAGAAGACAATCGGATAGTTATCACAAGAGTGAGTTATGAACGATATGAGAAGCAACGAGCCTACCGAAACTTCCCGAGCAGCGACCGACCACCCGGATAATAACAATGAGAGCCCCAGGACTACCCGCGGCTGGCTGATCTCCTTCGTANNTCGTGGTGGCCGCGGTTGTGATCGTCGGAATCAGGTCTCGGCTCAAGGCGGAAACGACTTTGCGCGCGCTGACGGCGCAGACAGCAGTACCCTCAGTTTCTGTTGTCCTACCGAAACGAACCGCGCCAGCCCAGGAAATTATTCTGCCTGGAAACATACAGCCGTTCATCTCCTCACCGATTTACGCCCGAACCGACGGCTATCTGCAGAAATGGTATTTCGACATTGGGGCGCACGTGAAAGCGGGCGAACTGCTCGCGACCATTCAGACCCCAGAGGTTGATGAGCAATTGGCGCAGGCACGCAGCACGCTCGCAACGGCGGAAGCCAATCTCGCATTGGCTCAGATCACGAGAGACCGCTATCAGTCACTGCTGACGAAACATGCCGTCCCCCAGCAAGCCGTGGATAATGCCGTCGGTACCTACTCCGCAAATAAGGCGATTGTGGACGCGGATCAGGCGAATGTGCGCCATTACGCCGCCCTTGTATCTTTCGAAAAAGTGTACGCTCCGTTTGATGGGGTGATTGTTGCGCGTAACACAGACATCGGCGACCTCATCAATTCCGGAAGTAACACGGCGCCCAGAACTGATTTATTCGACATGGTTCAGGCAAGCACCTTGCGCGTGTACGTGAATGTGCCAGAGGAATACTCGCAAGGAGTGAAGGTGGGTCAGACCCAGGCGGACCTCGTTCTGGCGGAATTCCCCGACAAACAATTTCCCGGTAAGTTAGTACGAACGGCCGATGCGATCAACGCAACCACCCGTACCTTGCTGGTGGAGGTGGATGTTGCAAATCCTTCCGGGACTCTCTTCTCCGGATCGTACGCCGAAGTGCACCTGAAAATCCCGGCGCAAAAGTCCACTTTCTTGATTCCAGTCAACACCCTGATTTTTCGCTCAGAGAAGCTGCAAGTTGGGGTTGTGCAGAATGGAAAAGTGACGGTCATGGACGTTACTCCCGGCCATGATTTTGGGAGCGAGATTGAGATTGTTGCCGGACTGAACGCCAATGACCAGATAGTTCTGAACCCGCCCGATTCGCTCGTCTCCGGAGAGGAAGTCGAAATCGTGAACGCGTCGCTGCCGGGAGATTCAAAATGATGGCTTCACGAGCGGCGCACTTGGCTATGAAGAAATCGCGTACACGATGGAGTCCCTTTTCTTATCACGTGTGTGCTTCCCTTTGCCGGTTGCGCGGTGGGGCCCAAATATAAAGGCGCTCCCGCAGTTCCAACGCCGCCAGCGTACAAGGAACTCGGAAACTGGAAGACCGCGCAACCCAGCGAACAGAATCTGGGGGGAAGTTGGTGGGAGATATTTCAGGATCCGCAGCTCAACTCCTTAGAGGAGCAAATCAATGTCTCCAACCAGAACCTCAAGCAGGCGATAGCGAACTATCAACAATCACGAGCCGCCTTGCGGTACGCGCGCGCCGATTACTATCCTACAGTCACCTTATCTCCTTCGGCTACGCGAGAACGGTATTCCAACAATCTTCCACCTCCAACGATCAATGATGGAATTACCTTTAATGATTATGCGGTGCCGGCTAATTTGTCTTACCAGACAAATGCCTGGGGCCGGGTGAGCCGCAATGTGGAATCCTACCGGGAACAGGCGCAGGCTAGCGCCGCCGATTTGGCGGTAATCAACTTGAGCATGCACGCTTTGCTCGCAGTAGATTACTTCGCGGCACGCAGTCTGGATGCCGAAGAAAAGCTGCTGAAAGACACCGTAGTGCAATACGAACAAGCATATCAATTGAATGAGGACCTCTACGAGGGAGGACTTGCCTCTGAAGTAGAAGTGGAACAGGCGCGGACGATACTGGAGACCACACGCGCGCAAATGGTCGACGTTGGAGTTGCGCGGGCCCAGTACGAGCATGCCGTTGCGGTGTTGATTGGCAAGCCTCCGGCGGATTTCACTCTGCCGCCGTTGCCGCTTACTGCCCCGCCGCCCCTAATTCCTGTCACATTACCCTCACAATTACTGGAACGGCGTCCCGACGTCGCCCAAGCCGAGCGCCAAGTGGCTTCTGCGAATGCTCAGGTTGGGCTCGCGAAGACTGCTTATTATCCTTTGGTAAACATAATGGCTGCTGGCGGATTGGAGAGCGGGAGCATCACCACGTTATTCCAGGGGCCTAGCGCTCTCTGGTCTGCCGGGGCATCTGCCGCGATCACCATCTTTGATGTCGGTCGGAGGCGTGCACTAAACGATGAAGCAAAGGCTGGCTACGATTCTTCCGTCGCGTTCTATCGGCAGACCGTCCTCTCGGCCNNGCCAGCTTGCGAGTTCTGGAGCAAGAGGCTGGAGTTCAGGCGACTGCGGTGCAAGCTGCGCAACAGTCGCTTGCCCTCTCGAACACTCGTTATGACGGTGGCGTCACTAGTTATCTCGAAGTGATTACCGCTCAGAATGCCGCGCTCGGAGACGAGGTTACAGCCGTCAATATTCTTGGGCGGCGCATGGCAAGTGCGGTGTTATTGATTCAGGCACTTGGCGGCGGATGGGAGAAAAAAGAACTACCGGACAGGCCAGAGTGCTGCGGAAAGCTGATTAGCAGTTCTAACTAAAGGAGAGAAATATATGAAAAGTCTTACGGCAGATCAGGTGAAACTCGGATTCATTGGACTGGGCAACATGGGAAGCCGAATCGCACAACGCCTGCTC
>PMHI01000033.1 GCA_003156615.1 Acidobacteriaceae bacterium
AAATTTCTCGACGAATCTCACCGTGACCCTGGCCGATATCGTTGTTCCTATCGCCATCGGCGGAATCTGGCTTTGGTATTTCTTCCGCAACCTGGCTTCGCTGCCGCTTCTGCCGGCCTATGACACCGATGCCCACGAGGTTCTCGAGCCGGCACATGAAACGCAGGTATAACTGGACATGACCGACGAGACCAAACACGAGAACACAGCCGGGAACGGCGATTTCGAGCGCCAGGATCTCGAAGTATCCGGCATTCTCTATTTCCTGCTGGCTATCGTTGTCGTAACTGCCATCTGTCTCATCGGGCTCCGAGGGCTGTATACCCATCTCGACCGTCGCTATAAAGCCGAGCAGCCTCCCGTGAATCCGCTGGTCACCCATGTTCCAACCGACACGAGCCACATCGCTCCCGGATATCCGCAAACCACGTTTCCCCGCCCGAGGCTCGAAGAAGACGAGCGGGGCCAACTCAACGGAATCCTTACAGAAGAAGAAAAAACGCTGTACAGCTACGGCTGGGTCGATGAAAAAGCCGGCACCGTGCGCATCCCCATCGAACGCGCCATGGAATTGATCGTCGAGCGAGGCCTTCCAGTGCGTCCGCCAAGCGCAGCCAGCGAGAAGGGCAGGGCTTCCAGCCGTGCCGTCGAGGTGCCCCAGAATTCGGGCTCAAGCAGGAACGAAACAGGCGATCCGGCAACCAGGTGAAGCAGTGAGAACGAAACACCCCAATTCGATTTTGACCGCGCGCGCGCTGCTGGTATTGGTGCTGCTGGCAGCTTCCGCCTGGGGACAAATGAACAACGGCATCATGTCTCCTCCGGCCAACTCCCGGCCTCCGAGGCTAGAGAACGTCGGCATCGAGCAACACCTGAACGCGCAGGTGCCGCCCGACCTCACCTTCCGCGACGACACCGGCAAAATCGTGAAGCTGGGGGATTACTACGGCCACAAGCCCCTGATCCTCAACTTGGTGTATTACAACTGCACCATGCTTTGCGGCGAGGCTCTGGCCGGACTCGCCAGCGCCATGCGCCTGGTGAAGTTCGACGTAGGCAACGAATTCGAGCTGATCACCGTGAGTTTCGATCCGCGCGAGACTCCCGAGATGGCCGCTGCTAAGAAGAAGGACTACGTCGGTCGCTACGGCCGCGCCAATGCCGCTGCGGGCTGGCATTTCCTCACCGGCCAGCCCGACTCGATCAACGCGCTCACCAAAGCTGTCGGCTTCCAGTATCAGTACGACCCCAAAAGTAATCAGTATGCCCATGCCACAGCCATCATGGTGCTCACGCCGCAAGGCCGCATCTCGCGCTACTTCTACGGCGTAGACTTTCCGCCCAAGGATTTGCGCATGGGGCTGGTCGAGGCTTCGCAAGGCAGAATCGGCAATGCAGTCGATGCGGTGCTGCTCTATTGCTATCACTACAATCCCGAGACCGGGAAGTATGGCGCCATGGTAGCCAACATTCTGCGTCTCGCCGCCGCTGCGACGATTCTTATCATGGGCATTTTTCTTTTCATCCTGTGGCGGCTGGAGCTCTCTGTGCCCCGCCGGGCATTACCAGGTGGTGGGAGGACACCGTAAGACTCGACGCGAAATGGCTAACCACCAAGGACCAACGACCAACGACGGATATGCTCAATAATTTTCCATTATGGCCGGAGCAAGCCTCCACGATGGCGCGTAACGTGGATGCTCTCTATATTTTTCTGCTCATCGTCACGGGGATGATGGCCCTGCTCATCTTCATCTGCCTCATCTACTTCGCCGCCCGCTTCCGTTATCGCGCCGGCGTTCCAGCCGAGCAGATCGAAGGCTCTCATGCTCTCGAAATTACATGGAGCGTAATCCCCTTCCTCATCTTCATGGTCATCTTCGCCTGGGGCGCGGTGGTGTACTTCAAAGAGCGCACACCGCCCGCCGACGCGACCGAAGTGTATGTCGTCGCTAAGCAATGGATGTGGAAGCTGGAGCACGCCGAAGGCCAGCGCGAGATCAACGAACTGCATGTCCCGGTCGGACGCGACGTCAGACTGATTATGACTTCGCAGGACGTGATTCACAGTTTTTACGTGCCCGCGTTTCGCCTCAAGCAGGACGTGCTGCCCGGCCGCTACACCGTGGAATGGTTCCGCGCCACCAAGCNNAGCACTCCGGCATGGTCGGCTCAATCGTGGTCCTGGAGCCGGCTCAGTACGAAGCCTGGATGAACGGCGGTTCGACCGGTCCGCTCTCCGCTACGGGAGAGAAGATTTTCGCCGAACTCGGCTGCTCCACCTGTCATCGCTCCGATGCGCAGGGACGCGGTCCCAATCTGCAGGGAGTTTTCGGCAAGCCGGTTCAACTTGAAGATGGCCGCACCGTCACCGCCGATGAGAACTACCTCCGCGAGTGCATCCTCGACCCAGGCGCAAGACGGGTTAAGGGATTCCAGCCCCTCATGCCGACGTTTCAGGGCTTGGTCAGCGAAGAGCAGGTAAATGCCCTGGTCGCCTATATCAAGTCGATTTCCCAAGCTCAGCCGGGTGAGCCTGCGAAAGCCAGCGCCAATGCGGCCACACCGAAGGCGAAACCCAACGGAAGTCAGGTGCAATGAGTATGCCTACAGCGATCGCTCAACCCGTTGAACGCGAAAACTACCTGAACACGAAGTACGGAGTGTGGTCCTGGCTGCTCACCACCG
>PMHI01000068.1:0-1293 GCA_003156615.1 Acidobacteriaceae bacterium
CGGTCTCTCTGTCATCAGCCACGATTTCGCGGGCGAGCGCACTCATGGATGCAAGCGCCTCGTCAGCCACATCGATGGCAAGGCAGCGGAATTCGGGATGTTCGAGAGCAATGACCCGGGCCAGGCCCCACTGAGGCGCCTGCATGGCGGAATTATCGGCCACGGCGCCGTGCTGTCCCCAAACATTGCGGGTGACGCTGACCAGCCGCGCTCCGGCGACCTCTGTGCGACGCAACAGCATCTGCACGACCGCGATCATCGCGCCAGCGCCAAGAGATATGACATGCTCGGGGGCCAGCGCGTTATTGAGACTGAGTCCCCAAAGATGAACGATCCCGGCGAGACGAGGACGGCGCCTGTCATTCGGGGTCCGGCATGACACATCGGTTGCCAGTGCATCTAAGACAGCATCGAAATGGTCCGGCCGTCCGGGGTTCACGACGAAGCATTGATTGCCCATCGCCTTGAACTCAGATCCCGCAAAGACAAGGCTGGTCGTCGCGCCGTGCTTAGAGAGGGCGTCCGCCAGCCGCCGCCCCGAGCCATCATTCGGTGTCAGGACTAGCCAGTGCCCGCCTGAAATCGAGGCACTTGGGGTCAGCGGGGCTGCATCCTGCCAAGCCACCTCGAAGACGGGTGTACCCATTGGCGCGCCGTGCAGCCGCTCGCGCGACGCTGGGCGTGCGACCAATCGACCGATCGAGAGAAACGGACCCGTTGTCGGCGGGTCGCCGGCCCAAACATCTAGATCGGCGGCCATCGCCTCCTGACCGGTTGCCTGTTCCTCCACGCGGCAGATGAACGGCCCCCGGCTATGGGGTAAGGCCCGTACCCTTATTTCGCTGATCTCGAATGGCACGAGTATCGATCCTGGTGCTCGGCGCATCTCGAGGATCTTCGGCACCAACGCGAGTTGGTAGCAACTATCGATCAGCCCGGGGTGCATGTCCTCATAGCTCCCTGTGGTCGGCGGAGTTTGTAACCTACCACCGTGGCCAGCACCATCGAACACCCCATCGATCCACCGAAAGCCGGGGCCGAGATCGTAGCCCAGGGTCGCTAGTTCTGCGTAGTAGTCGGACCCCGAACGCTGCGCGTAACCGAATGCGGCCGGTTTATTCGAGGAGTCTTCTGGCTCCACTAAAGGTTCGATTCGGCCTTCGCAGCAGACCGTCCAAGAGTGCTCTGCTTTTGTCGAGTCGGCACCGGCCGGGCAAACAACGAACCGAAAGTCGCAGCGGGCGCCATCGGATGGGACTAGGACAAGCTGGAAGAGCGGCTCTGCACCCGTCG
>PMHI01000068.1:1324-4351 GCA_003156615.1 Acidobacteriaceae bacterium
TGCTCGCCTTGAATCCGCCATTCGAAACGGACCTCGTCGGACAGAGGCAGCGACAAGCGCGTGCCCAGCGGTGATTCGGCTGTTATGGTGTCTGGCGCCTTTGTAGCGGCCGACTCGATCCAATAGCGCTTTCGCTGCAGCGGTGTCGGTGGCAACGGGACGATACGATGCTGCCCGTTCGGGTAGATCCGAAGAAGGTCAATGTTAGCGCCCTGCGCGAACAGTCGTCCCGCGCTCACCAGCATCGCCTCACGATCCTGCAACGAAGGATCCAGACTCGGCAGATAGGTCATTGCTCGACCGCCGAGGCACTGGCGAGCCAAGCCGAGCAGTGTCGATTGCGGCCCAATCTCCAACAAGCAGTCGATGCCCTGGGCTCGAAGAGCCTCGACCCCGCGTCGGAATTGGACTGTGCTGCGGAGCTGGCGGACCCAGTAGCCCGGGGAGGCGATCTCGCCTGGACGGCAGAGCATGCCCGTCACGTTCGAGATCAGAGGGATCGACGGCTCCCGCATCGCAACCCTGCCTGCTACCGTCTCGAACGCATCAAGGATCGGGTCCATTAGGTGCGAGTGAAACGCATGTGAGACCACGAGCGGAACAGAGGCGACACCCTGCGCCGACAACCGGTCGGTAAGTGCTGAGACATCCTCGGACGTGCCCGCGATGACGACCGTTCGCGGAGCGTTTTCCGCCGCGATAGCAACCCTCCGCCCACTGCCGACGATCGCCTCTTCGATGCTCGTTTTATCGGTCATCACCGCGGCCATCACAGTGCCGCTGGGCAGCGCGTCCATAATTCGCCCGCGTGCAGCCACGAAGGCAAGGCCATCCTCCAAGTCGAAGACTCCTGCGAGGCAGGCAGCGACATATTCGCCCACGCTATGGCCTAGCAGAGCTTGGGGTCGGACCCCCCAAGACATCCAGAGCTGCGCGAGCGACCATTCCAAGGCGAAGATCGCGGGCTGCGCATAGGCAGTTCTGTGCAGGAGCGTCTCCTCTGGCGGGCCATAAAGAAGCGACATTAAGGGGCGGTCGAGATGCGACTGGAGGATCTCGCCACAGCGTTCGAGCTCCGCTCGAAAGCTGGGTTCTGACTGGTAGAGGCCGTGGCACATGCCCGTATACTGGGTACCTTGACCCGCGAAAAGAAAGGCGACCCGCAGTCCACCGTCGTGATCGGCAACGCCCTCGATCAGACCTTTGGCGGGCCACCCTCCCAGATACGCATCCAGCGTATCCGCGGCCTGCTTCTCGGACTTTGCAGTTAGGGCGATTCGGTGCGGCTCTGCCGGTCGGGCCCGGAGCGCGGTGTGGCAAATATCCCTCAGGTTCTCTTCCCTGTCGTCCGCGACATGATCACGTACGCTTCGGGCCAGCGCCCCCAGACGTTCTCGGGTTCGAGCGGTCAGGACCAGCAGTTCCGGCCGCTCGGGAGCTTGGGGCCTCGCGGCCTGGAACGGGCTTTCTTCGAGGATGACATGGACGTTGGTTCCCCCAACGCCGAGCGAGTTCACGGCAGCGCGGCGAGTCGGGCCTTCCCACGACCGGCGCTCGCGCAAGATCTCGAAGGGAGTGGAGCTGAAATCAATCTTAGGATTGGCCGTGTCGAAGTTGGCCGCAGGCGGGATTTCCCTGTGCTCTAACGCCAACACGGCCTTGATGAGCCCAGCGATTCCGGCGGCAGCCTCAAGATGACCGATATTAGCCTTAACCGAGCCGACGGCGCAGCGCCCGGCCCGGACGCTCTCAGCGCGATAGGCTCTGTCGAGCGCCATTATCTCGACCGGGTCGCCCATCAGCGTTCCAGTGCCGTGTGCCTCTACAAGGCCGATCGTGGCGGAGTCAACCTCCGCTACCGCCAGCGCCCCACGGATGGCGGCGATTTGCCCTTCGGCTCGCGTCGCCCAGAAACTCGTCTTCCGCGCACCGTCATTGGAGATCGCCGAGCCGAGAATTACGGCCCGGATGTTATCGCCGTCAGACAGGGCCTCGCCGAGCGGGCGCAAAACAACTACGCCTGCCCCGCTGCCGAAGAGCGTACCCCGAGCATTGGCATCGAACGGGCGGCAATGGCCGTCAGGCGAAAGAATGCCGTCCTTCTGGTGCAAATAACCCGCGTACTGTGGCACCCGGATGGTCACGCCGCCAGCCAGAGCGATGTCGCACTCTCCTGCTAGCAGACTCTGGCACGCCATGTGCACCGCGACCAGCGAGGTCGAACAGGCAGTCTGGATTGTGACACTAGGTCCACGTAGGTCGAGCTTGTAAGATACGCGGGTACAGAGGAAGTCCTTGTCATTGCCGATGTGACCCGCACTGGCCGTCGGACCCGTGAGTCTCCGGTTGAAGTGCAGGTCCGACAAAAGATAGCTCGACATAAGACCGCCCGAGCCACCGAAGACCCCGATTGACCGCCCCTCGAGATTTGCCAGATGGCCAGAGACCTCCAGCGCCTCGCGCGCGATTTCCAGAAACACACGCTGCTGCGGGTCGATAATGGCGGCCTCCTGCGGCCCGTACTGAAAGAGCTCGGCGTCAAAGAGATCGAAGCCCTCGAGCAAGGGTGCGGCCGCCACGTAGTCCGGATGGTCGATCAGGTTTTCCGACACCCCGGCTGCCCGTAGTTGATCGCGCGATAGCACTGTAATGGATTCTGTGCCGGTCGCGACGTTCTGCCAGAAGCGATCGAGGGTCGGTGCACCGGGAAACCGACCTGCCATGCCGACAATCGCGATGGCGCTCGGAGTCATATCGCGGTCGTCGCGCATTATGCCTCCTCGGCGTCCTGCCGCGCGGCGCGTCTGCGACTGGCCGCGCCACGATCGGGCCCAGTTGGGCGGGACGCGCTCTCGGCAGCGGATGCCCTCGCGGGTCGTCCCGCCAAGGCATCCTCAAACACGCGACAGAGATCACCGACGGTGCGGATGTCGGTGATGGGCCGCGTTTCAAACGGATCGACGCCCAATCGTATCTCGGCAAGGGCCACGACGCGGGCTAGATCGATTGACTTGAAGCCGATATCTA
>PMHI01000400.1 GCA_003156615.1 Acidobacteriaceae bacterium
AACGAGGATCTCTACCTGGTGTTTGAGGGACTGAACCAGGATAACGGCCACCCCATCATCAAAGCGCACCTGAATGCCTTGGTGATGTGGATCTGGATGGGCGTCTGGATCATGCTGATTGGAACCGTCGTGGCCCTGATTCCAAATGCACCTGCACCGATCCGTGTTCCTGCGCCCGCAAGGCTGGAAACTGCGCCGGTCACGGGAGACTGATGCTNNCCGTCGAAAGGCCGCGCAAACCATCCTGCTGTGCGCCGCTGTCTTCGCGCTCGTCGGCGCCGGCGATCCCGCCACACGCTTCAACGAAATCGGACACCAGATGATGTGCATTTGCGGCTGTAACCAGATTCTTCTGGAATGCAACCACATCGGCTGCCCGGATTCCGACGGCATGCGCAACGAACTCATGGCAGCGGTCTCACGCGGAGACAGTGACAGCCTGGTCGAGCAAAGCTTCGTGCAGAAATACGGACCAACGGTTCTCGCGGCTCCTACAGCCAAGGGTTTCGACCGAGCGGCATATATCATCCCGTTCGCAGCGCTGTTCTTCGGCTTCGGAATGGTTGTTCTGGTGATTCTCGCCTGGAAGAATCGTCCCGCACCCGCCCTCGCCGATGGGCTGCGCCCGGTCCGCGGCGCCGAACTCGAGCAGTTCCGCGACCAGGCCCGCAAGGAGACTGACCTATGATCTTGCTCCTCTGCGGCCTGATGCTGGCCGCCTCTCTCTTTTATGTCTTCTATCTGCCCGGAAGACTCTTTCTTGGTCCGGAGAAAACCCGCGCCGGCTATCTGCGCGAACGCAAAGATGCCGTCTACGAAAACCTGCGCGATCTCAACTTCGAATACAGAGCGGGCAAGGTGCCCGATGTAGACTATCAGTCACTGAAGTCTTCCCTCGAAGACGAGGCAGCTACCATCCTGGCCGAGATTGCCCGCCTGGAACATCCCGTGCCGGCATCCGGGAAAACAAGAACCTGAAAGGAACGCAGATTTTGAGACTTTCATTTCCTGCCATCGAGCGCGACGCGATTGTCATTCGGAGAGGGCGCACTCTCTGCCCGAACGAAGAACCCGAGCGAGCGACCGCGCCGCGTGCCCCGCGAAGTGCAGCACGCAATAAGTACGGCGCGAGCAACTTAATTGCACTCGCGATCCTTCTACTCACCTCCTTTGCCGCCGCTCAAACTCTCACCGGTACAGTCAAGAACGCAACCACTGGCAAGCCCGGTGCCGGAGATGAGGTCGTCCTGCTCCAGCTCGGCCAGGGTATGAACGAAGTCGGCCGCACCAANNTATGACGTCGGGAAAAAGATAGAAGGTATCGAAGTGGTCGCCGACATCGTGCGCCTTCAGGTCGAGCAGGGACAACTCGTGGTGGTGCGTGAGTTCGGCGTGCAGAATACTTCCAAGCCCCCGCGCACCCAGATGAACGACCGCAACCTTGAGTTCTACATTCCCGACGGAGCCGAGGTCATTCCAGATTCAGCCACCGCCACCACCGAAAATGGCAACCCGCTGAAATCGGCTCCTGTGCCCGAAGGCGAGAAGGACCGCTATTCCTTCATCTTCCCGTTGCGGCCGGGGCTGACGCGCTTCGAGGTGGCCTACCAGCTTCCCTACACCGGAAGCGCGAATCTTAATCCCAAGTCGGTGTATGCCTTGGAGCACTTCGTCGTCATGCTGCCCAAGACGATGCAGTTCACCGCCGCTGCTTCCACCGGCTTCAAGCTGATCAATTACCCAAACGAGCCCGACGCAATTGTGCAGGTGGCTTCCAATACCACGCCCGGCCAGAACCTTAGCTTCAAGGTCACCGGCGAAGGCGTGCTCCAAGTTCCCCAGGAAGGCAACGCCCCCAATAGCGATGCCGGCGACAAGGCCAATAACCGCCCCGGTGGCGGACTCGGCCCGCCCATCGATGCTCCCGACCCTTTGCAGAAATACCGCTGGCAGATCCTCGGAGNNGGTGCGCCAAAAGACTGCTTCCACCATGCCGGCCGCCGTGCATTTCGACGAGGACGAGTACGGGCCCGCCCCGGCTCTCGCAACGCCCGCCGTCCGGCCGACTCCCGCGGCCCGTCCCAACTCCATGCTGCTCGATGCACTGAAAGAAGAACTCTTCCAGCTCGAGGTCGAACGCCGGCAAGGCCAAATCTCGCCAGCGGAATACGAGAAGGCCAAATCCGCCCTCGATCAAACCCTCGATCGCGCGCTGAAGCGCGAAGCCCAAAGGGCGTAAATCTAGTATTCGGCCTTGAACTGCTCACCTTTAGAGCGTTTCATAGTTGCCGTGCTCCGTTACGGATTTGTCATCCCGACCGGCGCAGCCGTGCCGCGCATGGGCAACGTCAAGCGCCGGAACAACCGAAACAGCTCGCCACTGTCACGGCGAGCTTACGCTCGCGGTCGTCCCGAAATCAGCGATCCCCACCTTAACCACTGTGCCACGCGGCTTGGGCGGCACGGCCTCAGGCTTGGTCTCCGGCTTATTTCCAGCTTCAGGAGCAGTTGCCGGCTTCTCGGTCCAAACCCCATAGACGCGGCCGCCGGATGCGGCAATCCCCGAGTAGTCGCCCAGGAAAACTCCGCCCGCTTCGAACGGATCGGCAGTCCAAGCGTAATTCTCGAAGCCGCGTCCGCCATCGGTTGAGCGTGCCAAGGTAACGGTCTGTGTGCGATTCCTGGGGTCGCCCCGCCGGTCGTAAAAAACAACATTGGCCGCGCCATCAATCGGATCGACCGCGAGCCATTGAAAAAACTGGTCTGCACCATCGTGGATAGGATCGTTGTTCACCCGCGCTGGCTCGCTCCATTTTTTCCCTCCGTCAGTGGAGGTCGAACAGAAAACATCCAGGTCACCGTTACGGTAATCGCTCCAGGTCACATAGAGCCGGCGGCTTCGCGGATCGATGGCAATCTGCGGAAACCCGTTTGCCCGCTCCAGCGTATCCACGGCAAACATGATGGGAGCGGTGTGAATGATTGCACGAGCACGGGAGACTGTTTTCCCGCCGTCCCTTGAAGTAGCGAGCAAGATATCGTTGTCCTGGCTCCAAACCGCATACAGACGGCCATCCCGTCCCACCGCCCCCGCGAATCCTTCCGCAGCCCCGTTGTCGTCGCGCGGCAGGCCGGGATGCCGTTCGATTTCGATCGGTTTCGACCAGGTTTGTCCATCATCGCTCGAACGCGACAGCACTATTTCCGATCCGGTCAGCGTCCATCGGGTCCAACCCACGTAGAGATTTCCGGCATAGCGGCTCTTGTTCGTTCCCGACGTGTGAGTGTCCGACGTGTGAGAGTCCGAAGTAGCGTCCGACACGATGGAGGGCTTGTCTTCGAACGGAATTCCGGGTTCGCTCGGGTACTCGCTGACGGCCACCTGTTTCTCCCAGGTCTTGCCGCCGTCGAGCGAGCGCCGCACGAACACGCCGTTGCGCGATGCGTTATGTCCCCAGTAGTTGAACGTCCCCAGCTTGTCGAAAGCGATGTAACAGATGAAGGCATGGCCCAGGTTGTCGTAGGTCGTGGACACATCGCCAGACACGCGGTAATTCTCGGATGCCACGCCTTCGGCCGCGTGCCAGGTGCGTCCTGCATCCTGAGAATAGGAGGCATGCGCGTTGTCCTGAAAAACCGCGACCACCTGCTGCGGATTATTGGGATTGACCGAGACCGCCGGTTCCGTAAAAGAGCCGGGCGTTGGAGTCAGGGAAACTACTTCGGCGCCAGGAGCCGTGCGCAGGGTTTGACCACACAGCGACGCCGACAGGCCGATGACCGTAGCGATGACCATAGCGAAGCCGGGAAACAATCCAATCCATCGGCCAAGTTGTCGAGAGGATGGTGTTCGCAATGCGTGGGACATTTGTGGGATGGCGTCTCCAATCTTGATCGTTCTGACGCACGAGTCCATTGTCCCACGCCCACAGGTATTCGGTTTGTCGATCGGGTCATGATGTGGGATGGATGGCTCACAGAGCGGAAGCATAACTGTTTTGTTTTCAATCGTTTACTGGAAAGCAATCCTTGATTCTCCGAGATTGTTAGGCGTTTTCGCGCTCATCATGATTCCAACAGAGCGAGGGGAAGGGACAAAGGGGTACATCTCCGTCACGAGCGTTTTCGCGAAAGGGACCGACTGCATCTCCCCGCACGGCGCAACATCCAATAGGTTAGTTCGAGTCAAACTTAATTATGGGAAATGCATTCAAAACTGCGTTCCTGCTGACCGCACTTACGCTGCTGCTGATGTTCATTGGCCAATACTTTGGCGGCCAGAACGGGATGATGCTGGCGCTCGCCTTTGCCGCCGTGATGAACTTCGTCTCCTACTTCTTCTCCGACAAGATCGCGCTGGCCATGTACCGCGCGCAGCCGGTGACGCGCGAGCAACTGCCGCGCGCTTATGAGATCGTCGAGCGGCTGACCCAGAAGATTGGGCTGCCCATGCCGAAGATTTATGTGATCCCGACGGAGTCGCCGAACGCCTTTGCCACGGGACGCAACCCGAAGCACGCCTCAGTGGCCGTAACTCACGGCATCCTCGGTCTGCTCACGGACGAAGAGCTCGAAGGCGTGCTGGCACACGAACTGGGGCACGTGAATAATCGCGACATCCTGATCAGTTCGGTGGCGGCGACCATTGCGGGCGCGATTACCATGCTGGCCAGCATGGGACGCTTTGCCATGATCTTTGGAGGCGGCGACCGCGACCGCCGCGGCGGAGGCCTTTCGGCGCTGTTCATGCTGATCGTGGCGCCGATCGCCGCTAGCCTGATACAGCTTGCGGTATCGCGCTCGCGCGAGTATCAAGCCGATGCAACCGGTGCGCACTACACCGGCAATCCCTACGCCCTGGCTAGCGCTTTGCAGAAGCTTGATGCCTACTCGCGACGGGTGCCTATGCAGGCCACGCCCTCGACGGCGCATCTGTTTATTATCCAGCCGCTGCTCGGCATGAACTTCGCGAGCTTGTTTTCGACCCATCCTCCGATTGCCAAGCGCATCGAGCGGCTCACGGGACGCCCGGCCGAGTTTATGCAATAGGAAGCTTTTAGCCTAAGACTCTTTGACGTGGAAGTGCTTCCTTGTTTGCGCAAGTTCTCGGCGTACCAGCGTTCTCACGGGTTGCTGATCTGGCTGCATGGAAGAACTGGATCGAGCTAAGAGCTCAAGACTAACAAGCCAAAAGCCCCATGACATCGGTAACTCCGCCGCAGGTGTGCCAGATAGTAGAATCCAGCCAATGTCTCCTGAGACCGTTATCGCCGTATCCCACAAGGCCGCCGAACTGGAACGAGCGTTGCGCCGCGTGATTCGCGGCAAGGACGATGTGGTGCGGCTCGCGCTGGTCAGCATTTTCGCCCGCGGACACCTTCTGATTGAAGGCGTGCCGGGAGTGGGCAAGACCACGCTGGGACAGGCGCTCGCCCGCGCTATCGATTGCACATTCCAGCGCGTGCAGTTCACCAGCGACATGCTGCCTTCCGACGTGCTGGGGATCTCGGTGTACTCCGCTCTCGAGCAGGAGTTTGAGTTCAAGCGCGGTCCGGTCTTCACCAACGTGCTGCTGGCCGACGAGATTAACCGCACCACGCCAAAGACGCAGTCCGCGCTGCTGGAGGCCATGAACGAAGGCCAGGTCACGGTGGACGCGCACTCTTACGATCTACCGCAGCCGTTTCTGGTGATCGCCACGCAGAATCCGGTGGAGCATCACGGTACCTATCCTCTGCCGGAGTCCCAACTCGATCGCTTTCTGATGCGGGTGCGCATGGGCTATCCCGAGGCGGCGGCCGAGCGCGAGATTCTGCGCTCAGAAGCCGGCGCAGGGCACTTGCAGGATCTGCGACCCGTGCTTAGCGCCGCTGACATGCTCGAGATGCAGGAAGTCGTCAAGCTCNNGAAATCGTGCGCCGGACGCGGGAGTCGGAGTATCTGTCGCTGGGCGTTTCGCCGCGCGGGGCGCAAGCGCTCTATCGCGCTGCCCAGGCCATGGCGTTCCTCGACGGCCGCAGCTTCTGCATTCCGGAAGACTTCAAGCCACTTGCCGTGCCGGTCTTTGCCCATCGCGTGGTGGTCAACGGA
>PMHI01000622.1:0-177 GCA_003156615.1 Acidobacteriaceae bacterium
GCAATCTTGTGCACCACTTCGATTTGCCCTCCCGCCATGGCCAGCTCACGATCATATCCGATGCTCTCGTAAATATTGAGGACTTGCCAGCGGTTCCAGAAGTCATGGAGTACGACAGCTGGGGAGATTTGGAACAGCTCGTCGAGGAAAACGATTACTGGGATATGCTGATGCCGA
>PMHI01000622.1:249-2559 GCA_003156615.1 Acidobacteriaceae bacterium
CACTGGCTCGAAATGCCAGAATTCCTTGCCGCTATGTCAGCGGATATCTTTACCACAACAGCGGAGATGCGCGCTCCTCGGCGGATGGCGCGACGCACGCTTGGGTGGAAGCCCTTTTGCCAGACGTTGGCTGGGTAGGTCTTGATCCAACGATCGATCAGCTCGCAGGCGCTCAGCACATTCGCACCGCGATCGGACGCGATTATGCCGACGTTCCACCCACCATGGGCGTGATGAAGGGAAAAGCGGACACGCAACTGCAGGTTCGAGTTCGGGTCACGCCGTCGGAAGCGGTGCTCCCGCCCGACGAGGAGTTTGCGGCCGACGAAGAGTGGTCCCAGTTTCTTGAGGAAACCCAACAATCGCAGTTGGCCGAAGAGCAGCAACAGCAATAGGCAAAGCGTCCGAAGCTCCTGTAAGAGCGAATCTCGGTAGTCCCAATCGGCAAGGCCCACCTCTTCACCAGCGACTGCTCCTGGCGAAGAACTGCCTCGAGCTCCCGATAAGAGGGAACTTTCCCTTTGCGGGCGCCCCGGCTCGACCGGGATTCGATCCGAGCCATTTCCTGAGATATACTCCGGAGAACTTCAGACTGTTGATCGGTTGGGGACTTTTCTGAATGGCCGTTGGCGTTCGCACTTGCGATCTGCGCAAAGTATATAGCTCGTCTCCGCCGTTAGGCGCGGCTGGTGGTTTTATTGCGCGTGCCGATGCCAAAGGCGGTAAGCAGCCAAAGGCCCAGATCCCGGCCCTCGACGGGCTTTCGCTCGACGTTGTTCCCGGAGAGATTTTCGGCCTTCTTGGCCCAAACGGCGCGGGCAAATCCACCACGGTCGGAGTCCTTACCACCCGGGTTCGGCCAACCTCCGGCCAGGCCTGGATTGGCGAGCACGACGTGTGGAAGGAACCGGCCCGGGTCAAGCACTTGATCGGGGTTGTGCCGCAGCGTCCCAATTTAGATTTTTCTTTGACGGCACGCGAGATTCTCATTTTTCACGCTGCCTACTTCGGAATTGGATCAAGGCAACGAAATGAGCGCGCCGACACGTTGCTTGAGAAGTTCAAGCTCACCGAGCGCCGAAACCAGATGGTGCGCGGATTTTCCGGAGGCATGATGCAGCGGCTCTCGATTGCCCGCGCCATGATGCACGATCCGCAGGTTCTATTTCTCGACGAGCCGAGCGCCGGGCTTGATCCTCAAACCCGGATTCTGTTGTGGGAGATCATTCGCGAATACCACCAGGCGGGAAAAACCGTCCTGCTGACTACCCATAACATGGACGAAGCCGACGCGCTGTGCCAGCGCTTGGCCATCATTGATCACGGCCATGTGATTGCCCTGGGTACACCGGTCGAGTTGAAGGCAACGATCCCCGGAGGCTTCCTGCTGCGCCTTCGTTTCGGGAATCAGACTGCGGATCTGCTCGAACGTTTACAATCGCTGGCTGGAGTCCGCGAGGTGCGCGCCGTGGACGGCACGGGCGCCGACGTCTATGCGGACCGCGGCGGTTCTCTCATTCCCGAAATTGCCACCTTGGCGGCAAATACAGGCGCGGAATTGTCGGACGTTCACATTTCTGAGCCGAGTTTAGAAAATCTGTTCCTGCACCATACCGGAAGGAGCCTGCGCGATTGAACTGGAAGACCTTCGGCGCGATGCTGGCGCGCGACGCTCACGTGGCCCGGCGTAACGCGCTTCAACTTTTTCTGCAGACCTTCCTGCAGCCGTTGCTTTTTGTTTTCATTTTCGGCCGCGTGATGGTGGGCAGCGGTTATATGCCGGCCGCGTATAAAAGCCTTCTGCTCCCGGGCATTATCGCGATCAGCATGGTCTTCACTGGAATTTGGGCGGTAGCCATGCCGCTCATCGCTGAGTTTCAGTGGACCCGCGAAATCGAAGACCGCCTGCTCGCCCCGATCGGCGTAGCTTGGATCGCGATCGAGAAAGTCATCGCCGGAATACTGCAAGCGCTGGTCGCCGGCCTGATCGTGATCCCGCTAGCGTGGCTGGTGCTTCGTCCCGGAGTTGAGATTAGTATTCACGCGCCGTTGACCTTCGCTGCGATCATTGTGCTGGTAGCGATTTTTTCCGCATGCGGAGGACTGGCCTTAGGGTGCAGCATCAATCAGCAGCATATTGGGCTGATGTTCGGTATGGTGATTACGCCCATGATTTTTTTTGGTTGCACTTACTACCCATGGAGCGCTCTGAAACCCTTCCCGATCCTGCAAAAGGCTGTGCTCATCAACCCGCTGGTGTATGCCAGCGAAGGAATGCGCGCCACTTTGGCTCCGCAGTTCGAGCATTTA
>PMHI01000714.1:0-250 GCA_003156615.1 Acidobacteriaceae bacterium
CCCCCGCTGAAAATGGCGTTCCAAAGCACTTTATGGGCGTCAAGTTTAGGCCTGCGCAGAAACCATCTGATTCGAACAGTAGGTAACCTCTCAATTACGAACCGTAGGAGCGTCGGCCCTCCGATTGCGCGCATCGATAGACCCTTTCTGAGTGAATACCGGCTACATGGAACTCTCGATCTGATGCACCCGGTTTCGCGGTACTGATCTGACCTCAGGCAGCCTCTCCACTTCGCTTCAAATTGGACGT
>PMHI01000714.1:287-4966 GCA_003156615.1 Acidobacteriaceae bacterium
ACCCAGCCGACGATGGGTGCGCCGATCGGTGTACCGCCGAGTGCAACAGCCAGGCGAAGTGCCATGACTCGCCCACGCATTGCAGGTTCGGCAGAGAGCTGCATCATGCTGTTGGTGGTGTTTGTGAACGTCAAAGCGGCGACACCAATCAACACCAAAGAGCCGGCAAACCACCAATAGCCGGGAGACAGCGCAGCGAGTGTGCACCCGATACCGAAAACAGCAGCGCCGATGAATAAGAATCCGAATTGTGGTTTGTCCCGGCCAGCGGCGAGCAAAGCTCCCGAAATCGTACCAACCGCCATGATGGAGGAAAGTAGCCCGAATCCTTTCGCGTCAGTGTGAAATACCTTGACGGCCATCGTTGAGGTGAAGATCGGGAAGTTCAATCCGAACGTNNGATGGCTCTGAGGTCTGCTCGCCCCCAAACATAGCGGAAGCCTTCCATGAATCCACCTGGCGCGCGCTTGGCCCTAACGCTCGGTTGTACCTCTGAGACACGGAATAAAGACATGGAAATCAGCACGCCGGCGAACGATATTCCGTTGATCAGGAACGCCCAACCAGTACCGACCTTCGCGATAAGCAGGCCGGCTAACGCGGGGCCGATCATCCGAGCGGCATTGAAGGATGTGGAGTTGAGCGCTACTGCATTCGCAAGATGCTCGTCACCTACGAGCTCCGCTACAAAGGTCTGCCGTACCGGGGCATCGAGCGCCGCAGCAGAACCAAACAGAAATGCAAACACATACACGTGCCAGAGCCGGGTGACGCCTTCGATCGTAAGCACTCCCAGGATCAGCGCAAGTACGCCCATCGTCGCCTGCGTAAGCATCAGGAGTTTGCGCTGGTTGAAGCGATCCGCCGCGAGGCCTGTCCACGGCAACAGAAGCAGCTGCGGAGCAAACTGCAAGCTCATGACGATACCAACGGCGGAGGCATCGTGGTTCGTTAGCTGCGTGAGCACGAGCCAATCCTGGGCGATGCGCTGCATCCAAGTTCCCACATTGGATACGATCGCCCCGCCTGCCCACATCCGGTAGTTGAAGCNNTCGCCATAGGGTTCTTCATCAACCCTCCGGCGTGTTGCCACCATGAAACCGGCCGAAATGCCGGGCAAGATTAAGGCTGATAAGCAACGCACCCACCGCAAGCACGAGGACATTGCTCGTCGATCGCACGTCGAAGTGTCCGACACGCAGCACCAGCATGTAGCCGATGACCGCGTTGAAAAATCCCCATAGAACGTTGACGGTCGAGGAAGAGAGCCCTTGTCCTGGGGGCTTTGCTAAGGGGCTCTGGAAGGACCGTCCCATCGTGCCGCTGACAAAATGCGGAACGGCGTTTGCCAGAAAAATGCCACCGAAGAAGTACGAAACGAGATGAAGCCAGTTCATTGGTTAGAGCTCCTTTTCGCCAGCAGATCGATAATTTCTTGGGTCGTACCGGTTTCTCCGAGACGAGGAAAAACGTGGGAGAGGCTGTACGCATGCGATTCGGGGCGCACGTCGGTCATGGCGTCGAGGGCAAGCGTGACATTGAAGCCATGCTCATACGCCTGACGTGCGGTGGCTTCCACACCGGTTCCGGTAGCCACGCCAACAAGGACAACCTGCGTGACGCCTTTCGCTTTCAGTTGGCTTTCAAGATCCGTGCTCGGAAATGCGCCCCATGTCTGCTTGGTCACCACGATGTCGCCAGGTTGCTTGTTCAGTTCCGGGAGTAAGTCGGTGAATCCCTCGGGCAACGTCGCATGACGTCGCGGCTGTTCCGTGCGCCCGGGAGCACCACCTGCCACATTAACGAGCACAACTGGGAGGCCATGCTGCCGGAAGGCATCGATCAACGCGCAGGAGCGCTCGATGACACCGCTGATCGGGTGGATAAAGGGCGAGTTGACGATGCCCCTCTGAAGATCGACGACGATCAGTGCTGTTTTAGTGTCGATTGTTGTGACTGGCATTCGGCTCTTCTCCTCGGAAGCGGTTCAGTAATGGGCATGGCATCACGAAAGAGGCCCATCTTCGGTAAGTCGGCTAAGAAGCTCGAGGGCCGCCGATAGCTTTTGCTGCTCCTGGGCGGAGAGCTTTTCGAGGATTGTGGTGGTGAGCCAATCCTGCCTCGCGGCGCGGCTCTCCCGAAGCAACTTCTCGCATTTCTTGCTGAGCGACATCAGAGTCTGGCGGCCATCGTTCGGGTCGGAGGAACTGCCTACTAAGCCAGCATCCTGCAGAGAGGTGACGATGGAGCTCATTGATTGAGGCCGCATCCCCTCTGCGCGAGCCAGGCCCGACACCGTGGCAGCACCATCCTTTTCAAGACGAAGGAGAACCGAGATCTGAGATGGTGTCAGATCTCCTCGCTCTCCCTGTTCACGCAGCCGACGCTTCAGCCTGCTCAGGACGGTCCGAATTTGTGCAGCGAGATCTGACGCGGTTTTGGACTCGGGGACGGGCAACCTGTTGCTCATGGTGTGAGCATACCAGATATGCAGTCTATCTGTACAGTTTAACTGTATAGATAGACATAAATTGCCTGGTCGAACTTCAGGGGCCCACACAAGTAAT
The DNA here is from genome assembly GCA_003156615.1 of Acidobacteriaceae bacterium. Next base: position 2,855 of record PMHI01000714.1, read on the forward strand.
GAGACGCGCTTGCGCTGTAAGAGGCCGTGCGAGACTGCCTGAATCGCCTAAACTGGCAACTGAGATTCGCTCCTACCGTTTCCTTTCAGAATCTGTCCTCGTCTCTGCTTCTTTCGGATAGAACTAAATTCATTACCTGGAGCACCAATGCGCCTCGTCTTTACAACCCTCTTGATCTGCTCCTCCCTATCCGCGCTCGGGCAAGCACCGCGCACCGCGCTCACCGCGGATCAACTCGCTTCCATCGACACCTTCGTCACGGGAGAGATGCAGCACGAACATATCCCGGGCGTTGCCGTCGGCGTATACAGCCGGGGGACGATCCTCCTGGTAAAGGGGTACGGACTCGCGAACATCGAACTGAACGTGCCCGTTAAATCAGAGACCATCTTTCAGTCCGGCTCCGTCGGCAAGCAGTTCGTCTCCGCGGCTATTATGATGCTGGTCGAAGAGCGCAAGCTCTCGATCGACGACAGTGTCACCAAGTACTTCCCCGACGCTCCCGCTACCTGGAAGCCCATTCTTCTCAAGAACCTGCTCTCCCACACTTCCGGCCTCTCCGAATACGAGAGCCCCGAGTACACCAAGCCCGGTGGACCCTTCAACATGCGACTCGATTACACCGAAGACGAGCTCGTTACGAAGATCGAAGCGCTTCCCGTCGAGAACCCGCCGGGGGACAAGTGGAACTATCGCAACACTAACTACGTCCTGCTCGGCATCCTGATCCACCGCATCACCGGCATGCCTTACGCCGACTTTCTCGGCCAGCGCATCTTCAAACCGCTTGGCATGTCTGCCACCCGGCTTATCAGCGAGACCGACATCATCCCCAACCGCGCCTCCGGCTATGAAATCCACGATGGGCAGCTCAAAAATCAGGAGTGGGTCTCGCCTACCTTCAATTCCACTGCCGACGGCACCCTCTACTTCAACGTCCTCGACCTCGCCAAGTGGGACGAAGCCCTCTACACGACTCGTCTTCTGATGCAATCCAGCCTCGACCGCATCTGGACCGTCTATCCGCTCAATGACGGCAAACTGAACCCTGCCGGGTACGGCTTCGCCTGGACCATCGGCCTACAGAATGGGCATAAGCTCATTGCGCACGGTGGCGCCTGGCAGGGATTCACGTGCGACATCTCCCGCTACCCGGATGACTCGCTCAGCGTCGTCGTCCTCACAAACCTCGACGCCGGCCACGCTAGGCCGGGTCTCTTTGCCAGTGTCATCGCCGGCCTCGCATATGCTCCGCTGATGCCGAAGAAGCTCGCTGCCATCGAAGACACACAGCCGGCGCTCGTTCCTGTTCTGCGAAAGCTACTCGACCGTCTCGCCGCGGGCGAGGATATTCGAGACCAGACCTCCCCAACGCTCACCGCACAGATGCCGCCGGCACGCATGAAAAACATCCAGAAGTTCCTCTCCACGATCTGGCCTGGCGGAACGCTCACTCTGGTACAGCGCGATTCGGAGAGTGGCGCCCTGCTCTCTGTCTACCGGTTGAGCAAGCCCGGCGGCGACACCCGCCTGATCTACTTCAGCCTAGCTCGCGACGGCAAGATAGGGGAGTTCAGTACATCACCCGACCGCGAATACCGATAGATTGGACTGCTGGGGCGGAATGGTCTTTGCGCCATTCGCGATCATTATAGGGTTGCTCTGCCTGGCGATCGCCGTCTTCGAACCCACGAAGACAAAGGCCACATTCGAGGTTGGCGAACGGGACGATCCCGCGGCCCTCCATCCCGGAAAGTCAGCTTTTCAGTCAATTGGTCTCCCAGCGGGAGGATGAGCAGGCAAGTTTCCGATAAGCTGACTATACGTCCATGTGACGACAAGCCCGTTTCAAGTAAGCCGCTCGCGCGGCGGACGCTACCGCGTGCTTGGAGCAAACGACATCCATCCGGCAGGGCCCTACGCTAGAGAAATCATAGGCGCTGCATTGGCACGTTTCTCGCGATTACCAACCCACTTGGCGCATCCGCTCGAGGATGAGCGCGCTGTATCTATTCATGCGCTCGGGACGCCGCTTCAGGGGAGCCGGCAGAATCGCAGCGAGCCGCGCCGCCTGTTCCCGGCCGACACTCCGAGCCGCGGTTCCGTCGTAGT
>PMHI01000714.1:5000-7072 GCA_003156615.1 Acidobacteriaceae bacterium
AAAAATAGGTTCTTTACAAGTTGCTGCGTAATGGTGGAAGCGCCGCGAGTGCGACCGCCCTCCAAATTGCCTTCGGCAGCGATTTGGATCTGGTCCCAATCGAACCCATGGTGCTGATAGAAGCGTGCGTCTTCCGCGGCGACTACGGCATGCTGGAGATCGGGCGAGATTTGGCTGAGCGGAATGAAGTTGTAGCGTTCGTGATAGGGAGTGTGGTGAATCCAGGCTTGCAACCGGCGCTGCATGTGCACCGCGGTTGTCGGTGGGTCGATCCACCGGCTGGCCAGGAGGATCAGCGCGGCAAGCGACCAAACAAGCACCACACCGATCACGAGCCATCGAACAAATGATCGGAGCAGACCCTTGCGAAGCCGGGTCTTGGAGGGTATATCGGGCCTTTCAGTCACATTACAGAATAGCCGCGTCGAGGGAATTCATAACCCCAATAACCATCGGGAAAAGGCTCCGTTGGCCTCTTACCCTCAATGGATAATGGGTCATAGCCCCTATCGAGAGAAAACCTCAATAAACTTGGAAAGGCGGCCACGAGGCTCGAAAACTACTTTTGTGCACAGGCTGTGTACACACCACACCTGAACGAACCCTTTGATAGCTTCACGTGTTGTGAAGTATTAATTAGCAAGTGCACATCATCACCAAGCAGCCCTTGAAGGAGGTGGCAGAAACCTACAAGGACGCGGCAGACGAAATCCAAGCCTGGCAGGCCATCGTCAAGGGGGCGCACTGGCGCAAATTTGAGGACGTGAGACGCATCTTCAGGGATGCTGATCCTGTGGGCGATTATGTGATCTTCAACATCCGGCACAATCGGTATAGGCTCATCACGGTCGTTCACTACGTAAAGACGATAGAAGGAAAGCAGGCCAAGGGGCATGTTTACATTCGGTCTTTCTTGACGCACAAGCAATATGACAATCCCGCAAAATGGGATAGAAAGTATGGGAAACGGAAATGAAAGACCCAGCCAAAATGATCGCCAGAGGAGCGCCTCACGTCATTCACAATGACGAGGAACTCCACACCTATACCGACGCCCTTTTCAAACTCACCGCGAAGGAAAAGCCTTCACACTCGGAAATGGAGGCCATTGAACTCCTCACCATGCTCATCGAACGCTACGAGGATGAGCACCACTCCATCCCCGAGGCTGATCCGGTTTCTGTGGTCCGGTATCTCATCGAAAAGGGAGAACTCCTGCAACGGGATTTGATTCCGGAGTTCGGTTCCGAGAGTGCGGTTTCAATGTTCTTGAATGGGCAGAGGAACCTCACTATCGAGCAAGTGCAAAACCTCTGCGCCCGCTTCAGGCTGACGGCTGATGCATTCATCCCCCATACCGTGCGCCGGTAGTTGGGGCGACTGAGGTTTGTTTCATTCAACAGAGCCGCCACCGCGCGGCTTTTTTGTTTTTGCAATGAGCGACCGAACAAAAGATGGGAGGTGCGTAAATCCCTCGAGCATGATGGAGGACATTATGTCTGGGATTCGCACGGGGGCGATGGTTTGGCAGGAACCACAATACTGAGCCAACATCCCACCCGTGAAGAGGCGCGGGCGGAAATTGTCCGGCTAACCAAGCTCCCCCTACTGCCGTCCTCCCGGTGCAACATGCGTTCAACTTGCCGGAGTTTTATGTCGAGAAAGTTGGGGATGTCACTTTGTCCTCAGGAAAGGTATTTCCCAAGTTGCCATATGGACCTGAAAAACCTCCTAGCGATAGGCAAGGTTGACGAAAAACCCCGTAATCTCAACATTATGGTCTCCCAGAATAATATCCTGCAACTGGTTGCGGCTTATCCTGATCTCCGCATTCGAGATTCTCGACTTTCTGCAGTATGCTTCGAGGCGGAGCGTTGGCCCGGATAGCTATAGTGCCGGTACTTGTAGTAGCATGGCCGGAATAGGTAGGAGATCATGAAAGAGCGGCATCTCTCCAAAGCCGAAACCCGGATCCTCGAGCAGTACTGGAAACTTGGGACCGCGTCGGTGCGTGAAGTTTTGGAAAGTCTCCCAGAGGACGAACGGGTTGCTTACACAACCGTGCAAACGCT
>PMHI01000714.1:7100-8757 GCA_003156615.1 Acidobacteriaceae bacterium
TCGCCACGTCTTCTCGTCTCCAATCTGATCGAGAACGGGTCCCTGACGTTGCGGGACCTTAAGACGCTGCAAGCTGCGGCTCGTGGTGATAAGAATGGCAACACGCGGAGGTAACCGTGCATGAGCATATCGCCCGCGCGATGTATTACTTCAGCGTCCACCTGCTGTACGCATCGCTTGTGGGCTCTGCAGCTTGCGTGCTGACCGCCATCCCGGGCGCGAGCGCAACCACGAAATATTGGATCTGGGTTGTTACGGCATTGAATTTCGTCGTGCCGGCAGGCGCGGCAATCGATAAGCTCTTGGCGCCGCACTTGGTGTGGGCCGCACCGCTGGGTGCCATTGGTGGGCCGGTGTGGGAGATGACCCAAGGTCGGACGGCCGTCGCAATTGCCGTGATATGGATAACTGGCGCATTTACAATGCTAGCGCGATTGATCTCGCGGTTGCGGAGAGAGCATCGCCAAATTCAGATCTCTGCCGACCGTCGTGATGTGGCATCCAGCTTCGTGGCAGACGGCATATCTGTAANNTTGTGGTTCCATCCGCTCATCTGGCTCGCGGGAATGCGGATGGCACTGTATCGTGAACTGTCCTGTGATGAATCGGTCATCCAGCATGCGCACGGACAAGCACTGGTTCGAGCGCTCGCCAAGCTCGCAGTCCCCAAAGAAACGATGTTTCTACGAGCAAGCGCTTCCTCGCATCTGAGCCAGCGTTTGGCGTGCCTTGCCGGGGCGCCACCCGCCACACATCGAGCAGCAAGCCTTCTGCTAACGTCGCTATTCGTGGCCGTTATCGCGGGCGGCGTCTTTGGAACCATCGCACACACCGCCTGCTGTTTCGTCATAAAACACTGACCACTGCACAATCCTTGCTCACCGAGCGGCTCCTGCCGCATCTAATGCACAAGCACCGTAGTATGTAGTAGAATGAACGTATAACGTAGTAGTGGAAGAAATAAAAGTTAAAACAAACGCGGATCGTGTCGAACCTGAAGCATTCGCCAATATTCGCGGCGGTTTTCGGGGATCCTATTGCGGCATTCACGAATTGGAGCGGCTGCACTTCGCAAGGAAAGACGGCCAGGTGGTTCGAAATGACCTTGCGTCTCATTGAGGCGCGAATTGTAGGAGACATCGGGATGAAAAACTTTAGCTCACTCTTCTTCGCTGCGCTGCTTACTCTGGGCAACAGCGCGCTGGGGCAAAGCACAATGATTGTCGCCCCTGCTGCCACGCCACAAAGGCAGCCGGTGCCAACGATTGCGTCAGTGATTGATCGCGAGATCAGCAATGTCGAAAAGCAGATTCTGGATGTCGCCGACGCGGTACCGGAAGGCAAATACAACTTCTCTCCCGAGAGCTTGAATATTGCTGGCGGCGACTTCAAAGGTGTGCGCACTTTTGCCGCGCAACTGAAGCATGTTGCGACCTCCAACTACTTCATCTGGTCGCCCCTGACGAGCGATAAGCGTCCCGAAGGCCTGAAGGACGGGAATGGCCCGGAAAATGTAAAGACGAAAGCCGAGATCATCCAATTCCTGAAGGATTCGTTTGCATTGGGTCACAAAGCTGCGGCGACGTTGAGCCTTGAAAACGTTTTGCAGTCTCCGGAGGGCAGCAAATCGACGCGCTTGCACTTGGCGGAGTTCGGG
>PMHI01000714.1:8845-18781 GCA_003156615.1 Acidobacteriaceae bacterium
CACTGAAGGCCACTTACTTCGCAGCGGCAAAGCCGGGACCCGGAGTGTTGCTGCTGCACCAGAGCAATCGCGACCGTAAATCGTGGGACGGGGTGGCAGCGCAGTTTGCGCTAGCTGGCTTCAACACCCTCACTCTGGACATGCGTGGGTTCGGCGAAAGCGGAGGCTCGCACGGTGATTTCAAGCGCATGCCCGAAGATGTTGATACCGCGCTGGAGTTCTTGAGGTCGCAGCCCGGAGTCGACTACCGGGAAATAGGACTCGGTGGAGCAGGCTGGCTGGGCGTTACCTATTCTGTGGAGGCGGCACGCCGGCATCCTAATGACATAAAGTCGCTGGTCTTGATGTCGGGTGAGACTGGTCGCGATGGTCTTCAATTCCTACATCAGGAACGGCAATTGCCCGAGCTGTTCGTGTTCTCCGACGAAGACGAATATCCGCCAACGCAAGACGCGATGAAACTGCTTTACGTTACGGCATCCTGCCCCAGCAAGAAACTGGTCCACTATGCGGCTGCCGAGGATGCGCCGTGGCTCTGGTACGAGACTTCCGATGCAGCAAAGGTTTCCGCTCACGGTGGCCATGGGACGGATATGTTCCAGGTGCACCCTGAGCTGTCCGAGATCATCGTCCAATGGTTTTTCACCACATTAATCAAGACTCCAGGTCACGCGCCAGCCGACAGTCTGGCAGCGGCGCCGATCCTGGACCAGCTTCAGACCTCCGGCAGTGTTCCCCAGGTGAAGCGACAACTGGTAGAAGCTCGAGAGAAAGATCCACAGGCGCAACTGTGGCCGGAAGTTGCCGTGGACATCATCGGCGAAGACTATCAGCGCGCCGGAGACGTCAAGAATGCGATTGAGATTTTCCAACTCAATCTTCTGGCGTACCCCGACTCTGCCGACGCGAACGGCAACCTTGCCGACGCTTATCTCGCCGATGGACAGAAGGATCTCGCCCGCCAATATGCTGAAAAAGCCTTGGCCCTGCTAGAGTCTCACAAGGCGACGGCATCCTCGTGGTCTGATACAGATCCGAGACGCGACGAGATTCGCCGCGGTGCTCAGCGAACGATTGAGCAAGCGATCAAGCGTTAACACATGGGATTTGAATCGCGGGAGCATTCGCGCAGGAAAAAGGACCAGGCCAATACTAGGGATAGCCAGTAGCGCCCTTGCGTCCGGGCCGGCACGGACACTTGACGCCGTATCCCTAAATGGGATACGATGTATCCCAGTATGGCATACAAAGCGACGACCATCGAAGAGCTGATCGCCATCATGAAGCGCGTCCAGGGTGACAAGACGCTGACCCAGTTCGCAGCCGAGCTGGACCTGTCCAAGCAATACCTCAGCAACGTCTACAATCGTCACAAGGAACCCAGCGAGCGCCTGCTCGAACAACTGGGTTTTACGCGGCAAACCGCCTACGTCCGGTCGCCGGCTGCTGCCAGCCGGGAGAAGAAACAATGAACGCAAACAATTCCCAATCCGTTCCATCGGGCGGCCAGCAGCGGGTCCTGGTCAGCGTCATCCTCGACAAGTCGGGCTCTATGAGTACCAAGGTCCAGGATGTCATCGGCGGCTTCAATCTCTACCTCGAAGAACTCGGGAAAGAGCCGGCCGTTGACTACGGATTCTCGCTGACACTGTTCGATACCGTCGTGGAAATGAGATACAAAGCAGTGCCCCTCGCGAACGTCGCGAAGCTCGACGACGCGAGCTATCGCCCCAGCGGGAACACCGCCCTGCTGGACGCCATCGGCAACACCGTGCAAACCGCAAGCACCGACGGCTTCGATAAGACCATCGCGGTCATCATGACGGATGGAGAAGAGAACTCTTCGCGCGAGTGGACGCTGCAAGCCATCCGTGAACTGATCAAAAGCAAGGAGGCGGCAGGCAACTGGACCTTCGTCTTTCTGGGAGCGAACCCTGATGCCTTCGCGCAGGGTGCCAGCCTCGGCGTGCCGATGGCGAANNCTTTTTCAAAGGAGACGCCACAGGCATCGAGAAGGGGGAGTGACCGCGGTATCCGACAGAAGGCAGCAGCCCGCCGTGGCGTGAGAAGGATCTAGCGTAGGGTCCAACAAATATAACTGGACATATCCAGAAGTACGCTACGCCCAACCACGACGTGGACACAAGGAACAATTAGCTGCGCGGATTCAGGAACGGGTTGCCAATCGTAAGAGGGATCCGAACCACAGGTTGTCGAGGCGGGTGGTATCAGGGAACATTCTAATCGCATTCGGCAAAGACAATATCCAGGGAATGGACAAGAGATTTGGTCAGAGTGCGCCATCGTCAGAGCACTATGACCTTTGGTGTAAACCCCCACCCTAGATTCTGCTTACAATCAAGGTATGCAGGCTATCTTCACCGTTGGGCTGGCCGGAGCGTCCGGCAGCGGTAAGTCCACGCTGGCCAAGCGTGTGGCCACTCGTCTCAAAGGGCACGTTATCTCTATGGAAACCTATGCCGTTGAGATGAACCATCTTCCCCTGGAGGAACGAGCGAATCTGAACTACGACGCGCCCCATGCAACCGACGTGAAGCTGCTGGAGAGCCACATCTGCGACTACGCCGCGGGCAATGCCATCGAAGCTCCCATCTATGACTTTGTGGAACACTTGCGCCTGAGCGATCGCAAGGAACACATCCCCCCCACCTCGTTTTTGATCGTGGAGGGCATTCTGGCCTTGCATTTTGCCCAACTTCGCCAACACTTCGACCTGTCGATCTATTTAGAAGCTCCTGACGAAGTCTGTTTCCATCGCCGAAAAGTGAGAGACATTACCGAGCGTGGNNTGTCAACCGTGGAGAAACGCCTCTACGATGCCATCGTTGAGAAGCGTGCTCTCGCTGGGGTGCGATAACCCTCGGCTGAGGAAAGACAGAGTCGCTCGAAAGACCCTTCTGCAGGAAGTAGGCTAAGACATGGCCGACCGTATTCGGTTCATCACCCATCACGGAAAGCAGGTGCTTCTAGTAGATTTGTCACACTGCTCGGCTGCTGAAGTCGAAAAGGTCTACCGAGAACTTCCCGAATTTGTGATTACCCGTCCGCTCAGTTCAGTTTTGATACTTTCCGACTTCACGGGAGCATCCTTTGACGGGGAAGCCATGCGGGTCATGAAAGAAACCGCCGTATTTGACAAACCTTATGTCAAGAAATCCGCACTCGTGGGAATCGAGAGCCTTCCTCGGGAGTTCTATGAGAACCTGAAGAGTTTCTCCCGCCGCGAATTTCCCGTTTTTAAGACCCGCGATGAAGCTCTGGCATGGTTGGGGAAGAACTGAATCGGCCAAACCCGATGTCGCGCCGCCCTTAAATCGCGGATTTCTCGACTGCACAGCTCATTTTCTGGCAGTTAAATCGCGCACTACTGCCCTAGTTAGCCCTTAAATTGCGGACAGACTCGTAGCCTTCTAAACCGACGCCTGCCGAGTTCATCGAGATTGCTGGCAATTCCAGGCGGATTCGAGCCATCGGCAAGAGCCTCCTGCCATATGGCAGTCATGGCAGCGCAATACTGTGAATAGATTGTTAACAGCCTCCAATTCACTTTTGTTAGCGAAGACCTAGTGATAGTTTCTCAAGTGATGACAAAACCGAGTTGGGGTGGATCGATAGTCTTCTCCTAAAGCGTTTGCGACGAGTAGATCGCACCCTTAAACTCCCTTGGACCTGCAAACTATGGAAGTCAACGAGTACGACCTGGTAGTAATCGGAAGCGGCCCGGCGGGACAGAAAGGTGCGATCTGCGCCGCCAAACTGCGAAAAAAAGTTGCCATCATTGACCGGAAAAGAACAATCGGCGGTGTTTGTGTCCACACCGGAACCATCCCCAGCAAAACGTTGCGTGAAGCTGTTCTGTACCTGAGTGGCTTTCGGCAGCGCAGTTTCTACGGACGCGGCTATGTCCTCAAGGATCGCATAGCAATGTCTGATCTGGTTTTTCGAGCACAGGCGGTGATGGCGCGAGAGATTGAAGTCATCAAGGCGCAGCTTCGCCGTAATCAGGTCACGACGTTTGAGGGCGACGCCCGCTTCCTCGATCCGCACACTCTCGAGGTCAAAACCGAGGAAGGATCCCAGCTTCTGCGCGGCCATCACATCCTGATTGCCTGTGGCACACGCCCCGCGCACAGCGCTGATATTCCTATGGACGGGAAGCGCATCTTCGATTCCGATGAGGTCCATTGTTTGGAGGAGGTCCCGCGAGACTTGTTGGTGGTCGGAGCGGGTATTATCGGGCTCGAATTCGCGTCCATGTTCGCCGCTCTGGGGGTGAAAGTCACGCTGCTTGATCAGCGTCCAATCCTGCTCGACTTCGTGGACCGCGAGATTGTAGAGAGCCTTGGCTTTCAGTTGCGCCAACTCGGGACCGTTTTCCGCCTCGGAGAAAAAGTGGTTTCGGTGGGATACGACGCGCAGAGGGATCGAGTCTCTGCCAAACTGGAAAGCGGGAAAAACGTTCATGGGCAGGGGCTTCTGTACACTGTCGGGCGGCAGGCTAACAGCGATCAGTTGAACATTGAAGTCGTCGGACTGAGGTCAGATGGCCGTGGCAAGCTGCTGGTCAATGAGAACTTTCAAACTGCCATAGACCATATCTATGCAGCCGGAGACATTATTGGTTTCCCGGCCCTCGCCAGCACCGCCATGGAGCAGGGTCGGCTTGCCAGTTGCCACATGTTCGGAAAGCCGGGGAAAATGATTCCAACTCTCATTCCCTATGGCATCTATACGATCCCCGAAATCTCGATGGTGGGTTACACTGAAGAGCAACTCACGAAGGAGAAAATCCCCTACGAAGTCGGCCTGGCGCGCTACGCCGAGTTGGCCAAAGGCCAAATGCTCGGGGATGATCAAGGTTTGTTAAAACTTCTTTTCGATCCCGACAATCTCAAGCTCTTAGGTGTACATGTGATTGGCGACCGGGCGGCCGAGATTGTACACATCGGCCAGGCTGTGCTCACTATGGGAGGCACGCTGGAATACTTCCGCGATACGGTTTTCAATTATCCAACTCTGGCCGAGGCATATAAAGTTGCGGCTTTAGACGGGCTGAACAAGCTCTAGCGCGTGTTATGACGAATGAGGAGATCAGGCTCTCCGAAGCCCGGAACCGAAAGCGACATTGGAAGCGCTGGGGACCTTACCTGAGCGAGCGAGCTTGGGGGACGGTACGCGAAGACTACAGTTCCGATGGCAATGCCTGGGACTACTTTCCGCACGATCACTCCAGATCGCGAGCTTACCGCTGGAATGAAGATGGCATTGCCGGCATCTGTGATCGCCGCCAGTTGATCTGCTTCGCTTTGGCGATGTGGAACGAACGCGATCCCTTTCTCAAGGAACGGCTCTTCGGCTTGACCGGAAACCAGGGCAACCATGGCGAGGATGTGAAGGAATATTACTTCTATCTCGACAGCACTCCGACGCACTCCTACATGAAGTATCTGTACAAATATCCCCAAGCCACGTTTCCCTATGAGCAATTGGTGGAACAGAACCGTAGCCGCGACAAGAACGATTCCGAATACGAGTTGCTGGACACCGGAGTATTTGACGAAGAGCGGTATTCCGATGTGTTTGTGGAGTACGCGAAAGGTGATGTCGAAGACATCCTCATTAATATCACGGTCACCAATCGCGGACCGGAGTCGGCGCGTCTACGTCTGCTCCCGACCATTTGGTTCCGCAACACATGGTCGTGGGACAACACCGAGGCTCGTCCTAACCTGCGGGCAGTGCAGGGCGCCATCGAACTGAACCATCCTGCATACGGGAAGCGCTGGCTCTACTATGACGGTTCTGCGGAACTCTTGTTCACCGAAAACGAAACCAACCGTCGGCGGCTCTTCAACGCTCCCGAGAGCGGATTGTGCAAGAAGGACGGAATCAACGACTACATTGTGCATGGCTCAAGAGAGTCGGTCTCGGCTAAATCCGAGGGCACTAAAGCGACAGTTCATTACGCAGTGGAGATTACCGCAGGAGATTCCGTAAGTGTCCGGCTGCGGCTAACGAATCTCGATTTCACGCATCAGCCAGCTGCGGCCTTCTGGGGCTTCGAGGGCCTGTTCGATATTCGCAAACAGGAAGCTGACGAATTTTATACCACGATTATTCCAAGTTCTCTCTCGCCCGACGCACAGAACGTAATGCGACAGGGGTTCGCCGGGCTGTTGTGGTCCAAACAGTTCTACCACTATGTGGTCAAGAAGTGGCTCGACGGAGACCCCGGCCAGCCCACACCGCCGCGAGAACGAATTCGGGGGCGAAACCATGAGTGGCTGCATCTCTACAACGCCGACGTCATCTCGATGCCGGACAAGTGGGAATATCCCTGGTATGCGGCGTGGGACTTGGCGTTTCACTGCGTTTCTCTGGCCTTGGTCGATCCGGATTTCGCGAAGGAACAACTGGTGCTCTTGCTCCGTGAGTGGTACATGCATCCCAACGGCCAGCTTCCAGCTTACGAATGGGCGCTGGGAGATGTGAACCCGCCAGTGCACGCCTGGGCAGCGTGGCGCGTGTACAAGATTGACAAGAAGCGGAATGGCCATGGTGACAGAGCATTTCTGGAAAGGGTGTTCCATAAACTGCTTTTGAACTTCACCTGGTGGGTAAACCGCAAGGATGCCGACGGCATGAACATTTTTCAGGGCGGCTTCCTGGGGCTCGATAACATCGGAGTATTCAATCGAAGCGATCCACTCCCGACCGGCGGACACATCGAACAATCCGACGGGACCAGTTGGATGGCCATGTACACGCTCAACTTGCTGGCCATCGCCATGGAACTGGCCACGCAAGACCCAGCTTACGAGGATGTTGCCAGCAAGTTTTGGGAGCACTTCATTTACATAGCCTACGCTATGAACCACCTCGGCCACGATGGCATGGGGCTATGGAACGAGGAAGACGGGTTTTTCTACGATGTGCTGAAGTTCCCCGATGGCCGACACTCTCCAGTAAAGGTTCGCTCCATGGTTGGGTTGATCCCATTATTCGCCGTCGAAACCTTGGATTCGGGACTGCTGCATCGTCTCCCCCACTTCAAACGCCGCATGGAGTGGTTCATCGCCAACCGCCCGGATCTTACTGAGAATGTAGCGTCCATGCAGACGTCCGGAATGGCTGAAAGAAGGCTGCTCTCGATCGTGGATGCTCAGCAGCTCCGGCGAATGCTGCGAATCATGTTGGACGAACAAGAGTTTCTCTCACCCCATGGAATTCGCGCACTTTCCCGTCATCACCAAGATCATCCGTTCACCGTCGTATTCGACGGCAAGGAGCACGGCGTAGACTATGAACCCGGCGAATCCACGACCGGCCTTTTTGGGGGCAATTCCAATTGGCGCGGTCCGGTGTGGTTTCCGGTGAACTATTTGTTGATCGAGTCTCTGCAGAAGTTCCATCATTATTTTGGCGACGACTTCAAGGTGGAGTTTCCTTCGCGCTCTGGCAAAATGCTCACGCTTTCCGAGGTTGCTGGCAAAATCTCGCAGCGGCTGACGGGAATATTCCTGCGGGACGAACAAGGACGCCGCCCGGTTTACCGGAGCGTGCCCAAGTTTGACTCCGATTCAGACTGGAGCGATCTCATACTTTTCTACGAATATTTCCATGGCGACACCGGGCAGGGACTGGGCGCGAGCCATCAGACCGGCTGGACGGCCTTGGTAACCAAGCTCCTTCAACAGGGTGGGCGCTCCAGCAAGCCCAAGCCGGCGATCTTGAAACCAGCTGCGAGCCGATCCACCTCACGGATTGTCGGCTAGGACTAAGCCGGTGGCGCGCCGGACGCTTCGCGTGTCCAAGTCTCATACGCCGGTGGAGTCTTAAAGGACTGGGCGCTCGGGACGTAACCTGGCAGAAGTTGGCGCAACGCGGATAAGTTTATTATAGCTGAATGCAGGATTACGCCACCGCGCGAAGTATGCCCTATGCTTTTCTTCGAAACTCTGCGTCAGATGCTCGCCTCGCTCTGGGCGCATAAACTGCGCTCGTTTCTGACTATGTTTGGCATTGCGTGGGGCGTAGGGTCCCTGCTCCTGCTCATCGGTTTAGGCGAGGGATTCCGTTCCGGCAACCGCCGCGCACTGAATTCGCTCGGCGAAGACATCATGTTCGTGTTTCCCGGACGCGCTCCGGCCGTTGCCGGCAATATGAGTTCGGGGCGGAACTATCGCCTCACATACCGCGACTATTCGGACATTCTTGGCGCACCTCACGTTCGCACCGCGTCCCCCGTGCTCTCGCGGTTGGATATTCGCGAGGTCAGTGAGTACAGCAACACCAACGGCGAAGTCAGCGGCGTATCGCCGCATTACAATACCGTCCGATATTTGCCGCTGGCCACCGGGCGCTGGCTCAACGATGGCGACGAGGGGCAGAAACGTTTCGTCGCCGTGATTGGCGACGAGATGTTGAAAAACTTGTTCCCGGGCCGGCCTGCGGTGGGAAACACAATCCTGCTCAACGGCTTGAGCTTCGAAGTGATCGGCGTGGTCAAGCGCGTGGGTCAGGGGGACGATAACTCGACCAATAATCGGGTGTTCTTGCCCTATTCTGTCATGCGTGAATTTTTCCCTCTCGTGGGCGAAGAAGAGCAGGATGCAGTCTCGTTCATCAACTATCGCCCCCGTGTCCGCGGCGAACATTTGTTGGCGAGGCAAGAGGTCCGCCAGATCATCGCCCGCAATCACTCTTTTGACTGGCACAACGAGGACGCATTTGAGGACTGGGATACCGTCAGGAGCGCCGAAATGATTGGCAAAGTCTTCGACGCTATGGATGTATTTCTTGGTGGAGTCGGACTCGTCACTCTTGCTCTTGGTGCGATTGGCATCATCAACATCATGATGGTCGCAGTGACCGATCGCACGCGCGAGATCGGACTCCGCAAGGCCCTGGGCGCCACGAATCGAATCATCATGTTGCAATTCTTCTTAGAAGGAGCGTTTCTGACGTTAGTAAGCGGCGGCATCGGCATGGCGGGAGCGGCCGCCTTGATGGCGATTCTCCACGCCGCGCCGCCGACGCCCGGCTTCGACCCGCCGACCATGTCTTTGCTTTCTGCCGCGGTGGCGATAACCTCGCTGGCAATTGCTGGAATTGTGGCTGGCATCTATCCCGCCCGTATAGCGGCTTTGCTGCAGCCGGTGGAAGCGATGCGACAGGAGTAGGCCGTATGTTCGCAGACATTCTGACGCAGGCCTTCGGTGCTATGCTGCACAATCGGCGGCGCACGGCCCTGACCGTGTTTGGCATGGCGTGGGGCATTGCGACGGTGGTTCTGCTGCTCGCCTACGGGTCCGGCTTCGGACGAGCTGTTGAAGCCATTTTCGCCAACTGGGGCACGCATATCATCGGGTTTTTCCCGGGTCGCACTTCGCAGCAGGCGGGCGGCCAAAAGTCAGGCACGCAGATCCGTCTTACGCTGGATGACATCGATCGCATCGTGAGTGCCGCGCCCCTGGTCAAGCGCATAACACCCTACGCGGAAAAGCAGTGCGCCGTGCAGAAGGATGTGCGCACTTACACTCTGCCGGTGCTGGGCAGCTATCCGAATATCTTCAAAATTTGGGCGATGAACGCGGCTGAAGGCCGCCTCATCGACCAGCAGGATGAGCTGTCGCACGCCCGAGTCGCCGTCATCGGGTCAGAAGCCAAGACGAAGCTCTTTTCCGGCGAATATGCCCTCGGAGAGTATATCCGCATCGACGGACTGTCCTTTCAGGTAATCGGTGTCATCGCGCCGCGCATGCAGCAATCCGACGACAGCATCAACCGCCAAGTCTATATTCCGTTTTCGACCATCGGCGCGCTGAAGGATACGCACTACCTTGACGCCATCTGGTTGGACTACGAAGGCCATGAATTCGAGCAGGTTGAGCGACAGGTGCGGTCCGTCCTGGC
>PMHI01000714.1:18821-20810 GCA_003156615.1 Acidobacteriaceae bacterium
GGCCTGATGAACATCATGCTGGTTTCGGTGACCCAGCGGACGCGAGAGATTGGCGTGCAAAAGGCTTTGGGCGCCCGCCGTCGCGACATCCTGCTGCAATTCTTGGCAGAAGCGATGACCATTACTTTCCTGGGCGGGATTCTGGGCATCATCCTGGCCTACGCGGTTTCGCTGTGTGCGGGCCGGATTACGTTTTATAGCGCGATGGCCAAGAACGCGGAAGCGGCTGATATCCGGCTGATCATTGATCCCACGATTGTGGTGATCGCGACGATTATCTTAACGTTTGTGGGACTCGTAAGCGGTATGATTCCGGCCATCAAGGCTTCACGGCTTGATCCGATCGAAGCCCTGCGCTACGAGTAGCCATTCGGGACTTCGGAAGCGTTATTCGATTGGAACACGCTCGAGATTCTCGCCGGAACCGGGCGCTTCCCGCCATGGCCACGACCAGAA
This sequence comes from Acidobacteriaceae bacterium, assembly GCA_003156615.1. The sequence continues at coordinate 19,278 of PMHI01000714.1, forward strand.
CGATTGTGACGAGTGACCTGGAAAATTGTTCTGGTGCAGAAGTCGGTTTCAAGAAGATCGTCTTTGCTCTCCTCCAAGCAACCTTTGATCAAGCTACTACGCTTTTGGCGTCTCCCACTTGCCCGACTCCCCGGAACGGAAAATTGCTTCGATCACGGCCATGTTTTTGATTGCATCCTCAAGTGAAACCGGCACCTCACCGTCTCCGCGGATGGCTCTGGAGAAGACGTCGCTTTGGATCGTGTACTGGTCGCAGATCGGAAAAACCTGCGGATCAATAGGGGTTCCGAACGCGTGGTGCCCATCGTCTACAAAGATGCGGCACGGCCGGTCATTGGGAGCATTAAACGGGATTTCGAATTCGATGCGGCCCCGTGTTCCAAAGAAGTGGCTTCGTTGGTAGGGCACGAGCTGTGTACTGCAAGTAAAAGTTGATTGGCCGGATGGAAAATCGAGGATGGCTGAGGTCAGCCGGTCAACCTTCATCTTCGGGTCCCTCTCGACCAACCCCAATACACGTGAAGGCTCTTCGCCGAACATGAACCGCGACGTAGTGATGGGGTAGCATCCGATATCCATCAGCGCGCCGCCGCCGTATTCGGGTATGTTGCGGATGTTGGATGGGTCGTCGTTGAAAAAACTGAAGAAACCCATGGCGGAACGCAATTGGCCGATTCGGCCTGAGACGACCAACTCGCGTGCACGCAGCCACTGCGGGTGGGTGCGCACCATGAAGGCCTCTCCGATTTTCACACCCGTGCGCTCCCGCACTGCCAAGAGCTTTCTGGCTTCGAGCACCGTCAGACTCAGTGGCTTTTCGCATAAGATGTGCTTGCCGGCTTCCGCAGCTTTGATTGACCACGAGACATGAAGCTGGTTTGGAAGGGGATTGTAAATCGCCTCAATCTGCGGGTCAGCCAGGAGCTCTTCGTAGGACCCATAGGCCTTGGCAATGCCAAGGGTACGGGCAGCGTCTTCGGCCTTGCGTCGGTCGCGTGAAGCAATTGCAGTTACTTCACTCCACGCACCCTTCTGCATTCCCGGTATGACTTTCGTTACTGCGATTTTGGCCGTGCTCAGAATTCCCCAGCGGACTTTATTGGACATATCGAGACATCATAGCCGTAAAGGCTGCGGTCGGAAAAACCAGCATGGATTGTTTCCGGTTAAGCCGACCATTCGGGATGAACTGCGGGCACGGCAGCTAGGGCTTGCAGGGCTTCTCCAACGAGGCAAGCCGTCTTCCAATCATCTAACCATGTAGCGCCATGTTTCCGAAAGAATTCAATCGCGGGTCGATTCCACCCAAGCACATTCAGCATGATCCCAAAANNCCCCGAAACTGTGGTCGCACAAAGAGATCCTCTAGGAATAGCCCGCGTCCACGAAAGGTGGAGTAGCAATTGAAGAAGAAAGCGTAACCCGCGGGTTCACTGTCCCAGTCCGCAAGGAGAACACGGAATTGCTGCCGTGGCCCAAATCCATCATGCCCAAGAGTCTCCTCGGTGATCAACACCGGCAAGCGCTCGTACT
>PMHI01000259.1:0-860 GCA_003156615.1 Acidobacteriaceae bacterium
GGCTTATCGGTACTGATCAGAGAAGTATCGCCCGCAGCAGCGAAGCGTTTGTGATTCGATGCATCCCCATACTCTGCGAGTTTGGGTTGGCTTTGGACAACGTCAGTGCTGAATGTGCTTTCTGAGTCATATCCGAGGAAGCGGGGCGACCGCCCAGATTTGCAGCACGATGTATTCGCGCGTCGAAACGGCAGACCTCGTCGTGCGACGACTGGCGTCAAGTGAACCAACGGGCTACCATCATCGACGCTGCTCACTGTACGGCAATCAGAATCGTCGGCTCATTGCGCGAGAGAAATAGCGCTAACCTCGAAAAGGACCGCGAAGTGATCTTATATTCCGGTTGAGAAAACTCGGGGGACGAGTCCGCAAGGCGACGTTAGAATGGATNNATGAATTCATGAATCAACCCGCGACCTCGGTTCGAAATCACTGCCTGTCGCCGACGCGAGCCAAAGTGGCAATTGATGCACCTCTTCACCCCGTTAGTTACGCTCGGATGTTCCCCGAGCTACCGTCCTTTGAGCCCGATGAACAATTCCTGCATGCTCTCGGGCGCGCAGGTGGGCTCTGCGATTGCGGCGACGTCGAAGACACACCCGACTCCCTGGGTGACACCGCCGCCGGTTGGCCCATCTTCGGCCAATTTGTGGCTCACAACATTACGGCTGACCGGTCCACTTTACAGAGCCGTGCCAATACTGCGGAGTTGCACAATGCGCGCAGCCCGCAGCTTAATCTTGAAAGCCTCTATGGCGACGGACCGACTGGCAATCCATTCCTTTACCAGCGCGACGATCCAGCAAAGTTCCTCCTCGGGCCAGACGGAGCAGACCTTCAACGAAACGCAGAGGGCATCG
>PMHI01000259.1:890-3314 GCA_003156615.1 Acidobacteriaceae bacterium
ATGGCACTATCAGTGGCTCATCCTCAACGAGTTTCTGCCGACGCTCGTCGGGCGGACGCTTGCAGATCATGTGCTTCAAGAAGGCCCGCACTGGTTTCGCCCTGGGCACAGTGGATTTATACCGCTAGAGTTTGCCGACGCGGCCTATCGCTACGGCCACTCTCAGATTCGCCACCGCTACCGATTGAACTCACAGACCGATCCCGTTCCACTTTTTCCCGATCTACTGGGATTTCGTGTCGTACCGCGCGAGCACGCGATCGATTGGACGCTTTTCTTCGACGCGCCCGGTGCGCCACCTGCGCAGCGCTCCAAGAAAATGGATGGGAAGCTCGTGCGCGCACTCATTCAGTTGCCGGTAGCCGTCACCGGTGAGTGCGAGATCGAAGATTACCATTCACTTGCTGTCCGTGATCTGCAACGCGGACAAGGTGTGGGCCTACCGTCTGGCGAGGCCGTAGCCCGTCACATCGGAGTCACGCCACTTACCGCGGAGCAGGTCGGCATCACTTCCACGGGCTGGCATCGTGAAACTCCGCTCTGGTATTACATTCTCCGCGAAGCCGACGCTTGTACAGGCGGTCATCGTCTTGGTCCAGTGGGTGGCAGGATCGTGGCCGAAGTGCTGATTGGACTCATAGATACGGATCCGACATCCTTTCGTAAGATCAGCCCGGAATGGCTGCCTAAAAAAACACTGAGTGAATTGTTAACATGGGGAACCGGGCGTTAATTACCGGGAGCCGGCAAGTGGGGCAACGACTTCTCCCAGCGGCAAGAAATCAGGTAGGTCGAGGCGAGCTACGCCAATTCGGTAGTCAGCCATCCCGTAGTAGACATCGAAGCGGTCCGGTGAGCCAATGTCTTCGCGCCGGTCGATGCCGGTGGGAAACACCACGTTGGTTACAGTCCCATCGCGTTCCTGCGGCAAAGTCGGCGACAACACAGGTGTCGCCGAACGATAACGGATTACTTGCGGCTGCTCTTTCGAGAGCACCATCACTCCNNGCCGCGTAACACAGACGATGCACACCATTGCTGGGCTGCCCAATTTCGCTAACGCCGTGGTAAACGACCAACCAGCCGTGACGAGTCAGGATCGGGGGAGTGCCGCAGCCGATTTTGAGGCATTCCCAGGGCGATACCGGAGTCGCCAGCCGATGATGAGAAAACTGGTCGACGAGACTCGGTTGAAAAGCTTCCAGGGAAATCGGACGGTATGAAATCCAGATGCTTTCGCGATCAAGATCCACCTCGTGGGAGGCGGCGTCGCGCGCCTTTTCTTCGGGAGCGGTCCCAGGAAACAGTGGCCGGTGAAGCAGCGCCAACTCCGGTTGCCCGGAGGGATTTGGAATGGCGGCGGGGAATGGGCAGGCATCTTTGTCGTCAACGGTGCTGAGATCCAATCCCTCAAACGGAGCAAAGGGAATAAGCCCGAGCCGCTTCCAGCGAAAGAGGTCCGTCGAGCAAGCCGCAGCGATGCGGGGGCCGCGCGGCGAACGAGCCGTATATGTCATGAGGTAGCGCTGCAATGGTTCGACGAACGTGACGCGAGGGTCTTCGCAGCCTCCGCGGCCGTCGATCCCACACTCATAGTCGGTTTCCGGCTCCAGAGCGATGCCGAGACGCTCGACGCCTTCCGGGTCTCCCGCTGCATTGAACCGCACTCGGGCAATACCGATGCGCGAGTAGTTCCCAAGCGAAACCAGTCGTGGAAAGAGGTACAGCTCGCCGTCCGGGCCACGAGCGGCCGCCGGATTCAGGACGCCTTCGGCCTCATGGGGATCGCCCGGTTGCGGCTCCATCACCATTCCTAGACGCTGCAACTCAAATCCCCTCATGTTTTCCTGACCTCATGCTGCCTGATCGCTGACCGCCAGACACGCGATGATTGTTTGAATCACTCGCTTCGTCTCGTTCGGATCCTTAACCGGAATGCAATCAACTCCTGTTTCTTTGGCNNGTTTCCGGATGCCATAGGCTTTATCGATGCCAGGTTTGGTGATATCGATCGATGTCGAGCCTCCGATCCGGACAGAAAAATCAGGAACCAGACCGTCGAGAACCGCTTTGATCTTCTTCCGTTTGCTGATATCGGGGTCCCATTTGTCTTTCTCCTCTAACGGTGCCTCCTGACCCAAGGCCGAAAATGTGATCTGGCTTCCCCGATCTTCGATTTGTTCGCCCCACAATTTATCGATCTTGAAGTCTACGCTGCTGATCGCCTTCTTGAGAGCACCCAGAATTTTGTCTCGCTCTTCCGAGGTAAGGTCTTCCGAGTAGATCTTTTTCCAAACCGCCGAGTCGTATCGGTAGAACTTTGTTCCGCAGGTTGGAAGCAGGGACAGATTTGCGAGCATTTTGTCATGCGGAAGGTTGGAGAGCAGTTGTTTTTCGAACTGCGGCCAATCGCCTCCGGAGATC
>PMHI01000750.1 GCA_003156615.1 Acidobacteriaceae bacterium
GGCGTGTGCTTCCCGGCGGATACAGATTCAAACTTCTGAAGAAGCCGGCCGGTGTCATGCTGCGCAGCGTTCAGTGCGGCGGTGCGCGAGTGACGCCGGATTCGCCCTTTCAAGTGGGTGACAGGCAGAAGGTTCCTGACTGTGAAATGTTGATAGGCCGAGATCCAACTCCCGAGTAATCGCGTTACCGGAAACGCGCCGATCACCAACCCGAAACGAGCGTGTGGGGAGCGAACGGTTCCGTTCTGAGCGGGCAGGCTGCAGTCCGAAGTTGGTAACGTCCAAGTTTCGAATTGTTACATCTGGATCCGTTTCCCGCCTCAGACTGGGCTTCCACGAGTCAACTCAGGTAGCGCTTGTCTGCGCGCGAAGGCACGTCTTCAAGCGCGCCTCGAGGTAAGCGCCACATCAATCTCTCCACCGCATAAGTGAAAAACTGCATGTTCCGGTGAAGTCGATCAGGGTTCCGGCGTGAAGCCGATCAGTATTGCGGGGCAGCCTGCGACGTTCAGCGGAAATTGGTGGTACGCCAAAGGATGATGCCGCAGGTCGCGAGCAGTGTCAGCATTGCAGCTCCAAGCACGGCTGTCCAAGTGAGACTGAAACGGACGTGAGGCAATCTTGCCATGGCGGCAAGGATCGCGAAAAACGCTGTGGTGCCGACGATGAGCAGCCAGTCGACGAGCGTTCTTCGAGCGGGTGTGTTTGTATAGGCGCGGCCTTCCAGTCCTGCGCGGACGTACTCGCCCTCGACGTTATAGCGCTGGCGTTCGCGCTCCGCTGCCTCCTGAGACGACGCGTGCTCGCCTTCGGTAGCGGATGAGAGCGCGATTGCCACAGCCCCGAGCGCCATCAGAACTGATCCGCCGGCGACGAGTGCGTAAACAGCGCGAGTGCCGCCATGCAATTCATGGAATACCAGAACGCCCCAGAGGAGTCCCCAAAGTTGATTCGTGTTCGAAAGCGGAATGCCGCGGCTGATGCCGACATACTTTGTTGCATATTGCTGGAATAGGTCTCCGATGACCCAGACGAAGCCGCCAAGCATTAGCCAGAACAGTACATCGCGAGCGCTCACGAGTTCGTGCCAGAGTGGGATGGCGCCGCGGTAGCCGACGGCTAAGAGCGTCATCGTCACCAATTCCCCGATCGTGAAAAATGTTATGAACGATAGGGGATTCATTCCGGTCAGATAGGCTTTCCGGTAGGGAATGTACATCGTTCCCCAAAGAACTCCGGCGCCCAAAGCCGCGAGCACGCCAAATGCGGCTTTGCCTGGCGCTGCCTGGTGCCACGACGCAAGTGCTAGCAGCGTAGCGCCCGCGAACATCGAGATTGCGCCGCCGAGCACGCCCAGCCAGCGCTTCCATCCGGCGTGGTGCAACTCATTGAAGAGCAGAAATCCCCAGAAAATACCGAGCAAACTGTTTGTGTTCCACAGAGGGAACGCGATGCTGAGGCCCACATCCCGGATGGCGTAAATGGTCAGCGTGTTCGCGACAGCCCACATGCATCCAGCGAGGATCGCCCAGATGACCAGATGCGGAGCCTGACGCACGTCGCTCCGCAGGTGCGATGTTCCGCGCACAATGGCTGGAACGCTCCAGCGGGCGAGGAAAACTCCGCAGACCATGATGAGAGAAACGGCGATCGGAGAAACATTCGGATTGACGAGCTTGATGGGAGCCTCAGCACCGCCGAGCCAGGCTCCGGCGGCGAATCCGGAGAGAATCCCCATCGTCTGCAAACGTCGCTGTCGATGCGCAGATGTGGAGGGGTCCGAAGTCGAGGTCGCAACGGCCTGAGGGGTGCTAACAAGAGGAGTCAACGGAGGCGGTCCAGAAGGATGAAACCACCCAGCAACACGCAGAGCGGAATCCAGAAGTGAACGTCAGTCATAATGGCGCGGAGAAGGCTGTGTTTGGACGGCTGATTATCGGGCATCCAGTTCCCTCCTGCAGTCATTCCTTATTGTGCAGCACGAACGATGGTGCGGCGACGATTCTCCCAGAACAGTGGGAGGTATTGCCAGGGGGGCGGAAAGGTGAGGCGCAGCCTCTCGAGATCGTTCATGGGAATCTCCCTGTTCAGACCGGGACACTACCGTCTCTCAACCCGCCTGGGGGAAATGACAGCAATCCGCCGAGTTTAGGGCAATGGGATATGTTTTACATCATTGAGATCGTTTGTGTCTCCCTCTGCAATAGCTTTTTTCAATTTGCCCGTTCGCAGAATGTTTCAGGGTAAAATTCGTTACAGCAAGACAACTAATCCCTAGGATCACACGATCTCACCCTCCACCGGGAGATGGTCCGATGAAATCGGAACGCAGGACTCGAGCGTCCTTATTGACTCTTATCGGGGTGCTTCTCTACGTTGGCCCACAAAACGTGACTACCCAAGAGACGCCGGTTGTCGTTGAGAACGCCGACCTCTGGGGTCACTACGTACGCCCCGTGAAGATGATTCATTCGGGAGACGGCGAAGCTCGACGATTTGGAGCCGCTGTCGTTCTGGAAGTGATTGTGTCTACGGGGGGTGACGTCGAGTCTGTTCATGCGGTTGACGGGCCTAGAAAGTTCTTCTCTGAAGCCGAGTCGATCGAGCGCGAGCGTCAATTCAAGCCTTTTGAACAGGATGGGGGCCCTGTTCGAGCACGAATCAGGGACTGGGTTCAGATCGTGCCACCTGAACAGTGGGCCCAAACAAGAGTTGCTTTTCCCGAAATTAAGGACCTGAACACCCTTCGCATGTCTCTGAGGCGAACCGCATGTTTCGGATCGTGCCCCGTTTATTCGGTTGAGATCAGCGGAAGTGGAGATGTGACGTATCGTGGAGGGGCGGGTGCATTAATTACCGGTGAGCACCAGGCCACAATTTCCCCTCACGCCATCACTCACCTGCTCCAGGCTTTTCGCGATACAGATTACTTCTCCCTGAAAGATGGGTACTCGCAGTTTGTAACAGACACTCCCACTTACGTGGCTTCGATCGAGTTTGACGGACATAAGAAGTCGGTTACGGATCATGTCGGTGCGGGTATCGGAATGCCCGACGTCGTGACCGAACTGGAAGACAAGATCGACGAACTCGCTGGGACCGACAAGTGGTT
>PMHI01000675.1:0-10434 GCA_003156615.1 Acidobacteriaceae bacterium
CCCGGTTTGGACGTTGCCGCGATTGGCGGCTTACCATGATTCACGGAAGCCAATAGTTCGTGGTTCTTGCTGGCGGCCTGCTGATGGCCTGTTTGTGCGGCCGTTGCCGGAGTATGACGCTCAGATGACGCGGTCTCTTCGGCAGCGGTCGGGCGGGCGGTTGTTCCACCGGCTCCACCGTTGTAGCTAACATGGTTTCCCGCCCGCTCGTTGCTGACGGTCTTTTCGTAAGTGTTGTGAAAGGTGCTCACATCGATGTTATTCACCGCGGTGTTGTAGCTGAAAGCCCCGTTTTGCCAATATCCGCCCTCATAGCCAACACCGCCATAGCCGAAGCCGTAGTTGACACCACCGTAAAAGCCGATAGTGGGACCCCAGTAGCCTTCGTTCCAGGCGAAGGCGTTGCCACCCCAACCCCAATAACCTGGAGTCCATAGCAGGCCAATGGCGGGCGGCTCGGCCCATGTGCCCGGCACCCAGAAATAGCCTTCATCGCCGTAAGCCCAGTTACCGGGTGTCCACAAATAGCCGCTCTGCGGACACAAAGGTTGCGAGTATGCCACCAGTTCGGGCGGAGCGATCGTGATCGACGCGCCCACCTGCGCCAACGCGGCGGCCGACATGGCCAGTATCAAAAGTGCTACTGACAGCAAACGGATCTTGCGCATTTTGAACCACCTTGCCAGATCATCCTTCGATTACCCAGTTGTACGTTGCTACTGCGGGCTGCGCGGATTGAACGGCGACTCGTGAAGGCAAGCATTTCACGAAGGCACCACCAAGTCTGTGCACTACTGCTCCCTTTTCTATCTGCCTCAAATAATCGTTCCCCGGGCCATAGGTGGGTAGGTAGGTTCGGGGAAGTCGTGCGGGGAGCGTCCGATACGCTGTTTGCGGCAATACTCGAAAAAGACTAGAGATCGACGTGGCGCAGCTGATGTAAACTTTCCGTTTTCGCACCGCGTCGCCAAAGGAGAGATGCGTGCAGTCAACGATTGTGGCTTTTCTCTTTCGCTGACGACACTTCCACATCACGGGAAATAGCCTTCGCGAAAGTGAAGAACCGCGTTCAAGAGGACAAAGATGCAAAAACAAGTCATTCGCGTCGGTACAAGCTTCCAGCGCAACTCAGGGATGGGGTAGCACACCGCGCCAGGCCGCGCCAGAATCTACTTGGTGATCGGGATAATGGGCAGCAGGACTTGCGACGGGTGAGAGGCATCGTGAAACACTCGAATATTCGTTTTTTTCATCTCTGCGCTGTTCACTTCCGACTTTCCGCTCTGGAGGTTGCGTGAAAAGTTCGGAGTGAAGCTTGCCGAGATCTGCACCCGGATTCGATGTCCCTGCAGATACACATTGCTGGTGATCAGGCTCTGCAACTTCAATTCGTAAGTTTGTCCAGGTGAGAGCAACTGCCGGCCCCGGCTGAGGTCGCGATAGCTCGCCCGCAGGACGTCCAGCCCCGGACTCATCAGGTTGATCGCCGTTCCATCCGGTGAGACGTCCAGAAGCCGGGCCCACAGATCGAAGTCGCGGCAGTCACAAGAAACAAAGATGCGTGCTTTGATTGGCCCTGTTATTTCGGTGTCTTCCTCGAGCGCCGAAGAATCGAAGGTCAGGACATCGGCGCGATCAGCCAGCTTGCGATAATCGTGAGCGCCAGAGGAATCGTACGGGTTCACGACCGGACTGGCCGGATCGGATACGAACTCGCTGAAGCTGTCCTTGTTGTCGAAGGGCGTGGTTTGCAGTTGACCGGAACGTGCGCGGTCGGTCTGCGGAGCCAGAAACAACGGCATCTCCTTCGCAACGGGCGGCCACTGATCTGCATCCCGCCATTGATTGCGTCCCATGACGAAGTAGCGCACCGGCTTTTCGCGGTCCACGCCGTTGTCTATACCCTTCAAGTAGTGATCCATCCAGCGCAAAACGACCTCGTCGTAGTCGATCGCCGCAGTCGGGCCGAACTCACGCTCCCCGGATCGTGCTTTTTCGGTGTTGTCCACGCCATGAACCCACGGTCCAAGTAGAAGATGAGTGTGAGCGTCCTTCTCTCCCGCGCGGGCCTTCAGCAGACCGGCATAGTTGGTAGTCGCGCCTTCAGGCCCATAATTGTCGTCGTACCAGGCCGAAAGGTTGAGGACAGCAGCGCTTGTGCGAGAATACTTGTTTCGCAGTTCGCTCCAGTCCCACCACGGATCTTCCGGCGGATGTCGCAACCAGTCGAAATAATACGGGGCGACCTGCTGCAGAGGCTTCAGGTCAGACAGGGGCAGGGTATTCAACATCGTCTCCCCTTCCTCTTTCCAGGTAGCGAGAGCCTCTTCGTAAGTGCGCGGGCCTGGCAAGCTTTTCTTCGCGCGGGTATCCCCGGCAATGTCGTTCCAAATCCAGTCGATCCATGACATATCCCATGTTCCACCCGCGTAGAAGAAGTTCTGCGGCGTGGAGAATGTCATGGCCGGGACCATGGCCTTCAAGTGAGGGGGAGTCTGAACGGCGGCGAGCCATTGCACCGCACCAGGATAGGAAAGGCCGAACGTTCCCACCGCGCCAGTCGACCAGGGCTGGCCGGCAGACCATTCGATCGTGTCGTAACCGTCTCGTCCCTCATTTTCGTAAGGACGGAAATCTCCGTCCGACTGATACCGACCGCGAACGTCTTGGATCACGACGGCGTAGCCGCGCTCGGCGGCATGCTTGAAAGTTGTGTACTCCCGCTGCTCATCCTCTTTCCCGTACGGCGTCCGATACAGCAGTACGGGAAATTTGCCGCCCTCGGCTGGGCGTATTACATCCGCTCGCAGAACCACGCCATCCCGCATGGGCACCGGGACGTTCTTCTCCAGAACAAAACGCGTTCCCGAGTTCGTGGAGTCCTGGGCAAACGCGAGAATGGAAGCTGCAAGAATCAGAACCAACGCCCGGAGTTTCATCGGGCGTGAGACTAACAGGAAGCCAGACGTGGCGGCAAGTCAGGCAACTTCTTGCCAGTGCTCCCTGAAAGGTCGCCTCGCGGCATCAGATCCCTGCATCGTCGGCAAAAACGGATGGAATCATCCTCTTGACCGCTCCGAAACGGTATCGGCGACGGTTAGCAGGCTCACCCGCCAGACAGTGAATCAAATCAACTTTCTATCCGCTGGGGAAGGGAAATGCCCTAGGGATCCTTCATTTCTGACCTATCCGTTAAGCTGACAGGGTCCGACGCTTGGATGAATACGCAATAAAGAAGGGGCCGGCTCGTTCGGGCAATTGTTCTACGTGGGAATTAGCAGTGTAAAGCCCGCGGTGGCGATGAGCGCCACGGCCCAGATCAGGTCCAGATTCACCCAGCTTTTTCGCAGAACGTCGAGCCCCAACCTCTCATAGACCACGAAGGCGATTAGCCCGGTGACGAGAAGATATCCGAGCGTATGAACAAGCAAGGCGATCGGCGCCGTCCAGGGTCCGACGGTCCAAGGTCCGGCAAAACCGAACGCGTGGAGATGGTGAGCAGAATCGCCGAGGTCAGCCGCGGCGTGGAGCGCTGACATTTTCAGCAGGATGGGCAGCAGCATGAAGCCGGCTCCGTGAGCCGAGGCCATCAGGAAGGACCAAATGCACAGATCGCGAAAACCGATTTGCATTCCGCCCCAACGTGGATGGCTTTTCCGTATTAACCGGTAAAGTCCAAAGGCAAGAAGAACGCACGCGGCGACTACCTTGACGTAACGCAAGGGAATCACTGCGCCAGCGATCGCCGCTGCCGCCACTACGAGTCCGATGGCTACGAAATGTCCCACAGCTATCGGTACGAGCGTTTGCCATACCGCGGCGGCACTCTTCTTCTGCATTCCAAGAGCGACAGCAAAAAGCCAGCCCATTCCTGGGTTGACGCCATGGTAGGCCCCGAGCAGAAACAATGCCGCCCAGGGCCAGAGCGGAAAATGGTTCATGAGTAGCAGTAAGAGTCTGACGAGGCGTCGCCACCCTCCAAATGGACCTGATGGCCGCGGAGATCCCCGAATTCAAGAAAGAATTTTGGATCAATCTCCATGCCGCCCTCGGGTCTAGCATCGAGCTTTACCATCCAGCTGTGAATTCCGTCGGGATAGAACTGCGCGTCCCATGGTGCATAGAGCGAGTTTGTGAAATAAACTCGACGTCCATCGCGGCTCACCTCCACCATTTGCGGGCCGCCGTTCAAGGGCGTGGTCCGATTCTTCGGATGTCCAGCGCGGCGCACGATACCACCCAGATGCACGGAACCCGTCTGCTTTGGATGAAAGGGGTCGGACACGTCGTATTGCAGAAATTCCCCAGTTCCCCAGCAGGAAATATAAAGGAAGCGGTCGTCGAGGGACAGATTGATATCCGTGATAAGTGGGGGGACGGCCTTGAATCCCTTGAGCAGCGGCGGCAGCTTTTCAGGATCGGCGGCCTCGGCGGGAATTTCGATCACTTTCTTCACGCCCCATTTGCCGTTCTCGCGATGCCAAACCCAAATGGAAGCGGACAAATCTTTCAGCGATACCACTACGCCAAGGAATCCATACGCGCGGCTCGGATCGTGGGCCGGGCGAAGCTCGAGAGGCATTTGGTACTCGGCGCCCAAATCCAATGCCTGAAGGTGACGACGCTTGCGCAGATCCCAGACATGCAGGGAGTGGCCGTAGCCCCCCTTCAAAAGAATTTCTGGGTTCACGCCGTTTTCCACCATGTTCGGCGTTCCCCACTCGCTGGAAATCATGGTGTCAAACCCCAAATGCCACCAGAAGTCGTAGGCAAGAAATTGCGGCCCACGGTCGATTTCCCATTTCCCCAAAATCTCAAAGCTGTCCGGATCCATGACGAAAATTCCACCCGGCCCCTCTCCCGTAGCGGAGCCAAGCGCGCTGCAGAAAATTCCGTCAGGACCGCAATGCACCGTGTGCGGCCGGCTGTAGCCCGCACGTTCAGCAAGGACGTTGGCTTCAATCACCTTGACGATTTTCGGACTTCGCGGCTCGGGCTTCGTATCGATGATATGGATTCGCGAAGACTTGATGCCTGGCACGATCAAGTAGCGCCGCTCGGTATGCGGATGTGGCATGTACGGGCAGAGGCAAGCGCTGCAAGCGTTCCAACCGAAATGGTGCAATTCGTCGCCGGCGTTGGGCATGTCCACGCGGCCCACAAGACCGCCGTAGGTCGTGGACGCCGGGTCCACATCCACGACACCCAGCGCGTCGGGACGCCCATTGCTTTCTGGGTTGAGCATGGCCACAAATGCTAGCTTTTCCGCGGGTGCCTTCATCGCCATTCGCGGTGAAGGATAAAAAGTCGGATCAGGTCTCCAAAGTTCCACGTGTGATCTCCTCTGAAAGAAATTCTCGTTTCGAATTCGTCTGGTCGATGGTCGTTGCCATCCGCTAACGACTACTTCGTGATTTCGGCATAGGTGAATTCGCGTGTCCAATCCGCGGATTGTTTGCCGTCCACTTCGACGTAGATTTTCGTAAGCGCATTCACCGGCCCATCATTCTGCGGAGGCTGCAGGATCAGATCGCGCCCAGTCGACCACGTCACGCGTCTCTCATCGAGATTGCCGAAGTAATAATCCGCCTTGCTTCGATCGAGACCCTTGTAACCGGTCGCCGTGGTCAGCTCGACCAGTTTTTTATTCTTATCCGTGAGTGGGAACTCTTTGCCGTAGATATTCGCGAGCGAGACGTCGAGGGGGAGCCAGCCGTAGTTGGGTGCGAAGAACTGGATCCAGCAGTGATAGCTTCCGTCGATTTGGACACCATTCAAGGTGGGTTTTAGAAGAGAACCGTAGACCATGCGGGTGGGAATACCGGCCGCCATGGACAACGATGCAAAAAGCGAATGAAAATCGGTGCAGTTTCCGGTTTTCGTTCTCAGGCAATATTCTGTGCTGCCTACCGGGGAGGCCTTCAGGTGGTCTGGGTCCTTCACCCAGTAATCGACGTTTTCGAGGGTCCAGTTGTAGATCTTTCGAGCGGCGAGAATGGGGTTGGTTTCGCCTCCGACGATCGTAGCGGAAAGGGACTTAATCCGGTCGGTGATGATGATGTGGCTCGAAGGTTGCAGATACGCGAAGAGCGCAGCCCGTTCCTGATCCGTCAGCGGACGCGTCCTGGTCGCGTCAATGTCATTGCGAGTTTCGGTGCGCGTCAGTCCAAACGCTTCGCGAATTGTGATCGGGCCTTCGGCGGGCGCGTCGACTTCCGCATACCCTACGCGGTTTCCCCAATCGTCCCGGTAGTAATGGACTGGAAAATCGGCGGTGACACTGAATTCACGAATTACACTCACGGCGTCTTCCTGGGGCACGCTGAACCACATGCGCACCATCTTAGTCCCCTTCGGCACTTGCACTTTGAATTCATTTCTTACCTGGAACGACGCCTGCTTTGGTTGCGGCGGGTAGGAGACATCGCCACCTAACGCGCGGACGGAGATTCCTATGGCAACGCTGGCGGCCACGAAGCTCAAAAAGATGGGCTTGATTCGAATCTGCTGAGAATGCATGGCTTCCTTCCTTGTGCAGAGAGGGTGCACCGATTAGAGGGTGCACCGATTAAGGAGTAGTGCTGGAAAAGGGATTAGCGCAACGACCGACCGGCGTCCAGGAACCTACCGTCAAGTGAAGCCGCGATTGGGAAGGATAAGCATCCGCGTCCAGGCAACTGGGGGAACCCTGCTTATAGCCCATGGCCGCAGGCCCCGTCAAGGCGAGGCAGTTCTCGGGCAATGTCGAATAGTGCGTTCGCATTATTAGAAGGACACTACCGGTTCGCGAGGTTTGCTGGACGTCGTTTGCGGCGTCATTCCCGTCGAGCCCTGCGACTCGCATAGAGCGAATCGCAATCGGGTTGTCCCCTCTCGGAGCTTCACGAGTCAATCACCTCTGGCAATCTCTACGGTGGCACGGTGGTGCAGGAACTGTATAGTTTCGGCAGATCGCGGGCGGCGGCCATGCGGACCGCCAGGCCTGGACGTTCCCCGCGAATGATCGGACAATAGACAATATGAGTCGGGCTCAAGCAGCGCGCCTTGCAGGCGTCGGCGTCCAGCCCATGCTCCATGGCAGGAGTCTCGGAACTCGCAGACTGGCATGCTTTTGGAAGTGTCCGGGCCTGCTCGAAAGCTGGGGAGTTCAGAATGTCAACTCCCACGAAGCTCAAATCAGGTGGTGGACCGTAAACCCCTCCGCATCCCATGGCTCTAAGCTGTAAAGTATTAGCATTGCTTTGCGATGGCCGAATTCTGAATTGCCGGAGAACATCTGATGGCTGGCACCACTGAGGTTTTGGCTCCCCTTGGGCCCGAAGAGTTGCGGAAGATCAACGCATACTGGCGAGCTTGCAATTATCTGTCGGCGGGCATGATTTATCTTCGCGCGAACCCCCTGCTCCGAGAGCCGCTGAAGGCGGAGCATATCAAGAACCGTCTCCTCGGCCATTGGGGCTCAGATCCCGGCCAGTCTTTGGTCTGGGTGCACCTGAACCGTCTGATTCGGAAATATGATTTGAATGTGGTGTACATCTCCGGTCCCGGACATGGTGCACCGGCTACCCTTGCCAACTGCTATCTCGAAGGCCGCTACTCTGAGATTTATCCAGACAAGAGCCGCGACGAAGCGGGCCTGCTCAAATTCTTCCGGCAGTTCTCATTCCCCGGAGGAATCGGTTCGCACTGCACGCCGGAGACGCCCGGTTCAATTCACGAAGGCGGTGAGCTGGGCTACTCGATCTCGCATGCGTACGGAGCAGCATTCGATAATCCCGATCTCATCGTCACCGTTGTAGTTGGCGACGGGGAGGCCGAGACCGGTCCGCTTGCGACCTCATGGCATTCGAACAAATTCTTGAATCCGATTCGGGATGGGGCCGTTCTGCCCGTGCTGCACCTCAACGGCTACAAGATCGCGAATCCAACCATCCTCGCGCGTATACCGCAGGCAGAACTGGAATCGCTGCTGATCGGATACGGCCACAAGCCTCATTTCGTCGAAGGCGATGACCCGTCCGCGATGCATCAGAAACTGGCTTCCACCCTCGAGCACTGCATCCTCGAGATTCGTTCCCTCCAGCAGCACGCCCGTTCGACCGGCGACCCTACACGTCCGCGCTGGCCCATGATCGTACTACGCTCCCCCAAGGGTTGGACAGGACCGAAAGAAGTGGATGGCCACAAGGTTGAAGGCTCATGGCGGGCGCACCAGGTTCCCGTGTCCCACCCGGCCACCAATAAGAAGGATCTGAAACTCGTGGAAGACTGGATGCGCAGCTACAAGCCGGAAGAGTTGTTCGACGCGAGCGGCACGCTCATATCAGAACTGCAGGAACTTGCGCCTTCCGGGCCGCGGCGCATCTCCGCCAATCCCCACGCCAACGGCGGTCTTTTGCGCAAAGAACTCGAACTGCCGGACTTTCGCGACTATGCCGTCGAAGTGAAGACCCCGGGAACAACGTATGCTCCACCGACCGACATCCTCGCACACTTTCTTGCCGAGGTGATGCGCCGTAACATGAACTCCTTCCGCGTCTTCGGGCCCGACGAAACCGCCTCCAACAGGCTCACAGCCATCTATTCCGCTTCGAAGAAAACCTGGCTCGCCGAGTACAAGCCAGAAGACGACGATGGCGGCGAACTCGATGTCTTCGGGCGCGTCATGGAGATGCTTAGCGAACACACGCTCGAAGGCTGGTTTGAAGGCTACGTGCTAACTGGCCGCCACGGCCTCTTCTCAAGTTACGAAGCCTTCATACACATCATCGATTCCATGTTCAACCAGCACGCCAAATGGCTGGAAAAATCCAAGAAAGAAGTCTCTTGGCGGGCGCCGGTGCCTTCCATCAACATCCTCATCACGTCTCTGGTGTGGCGGCAGGATCATAACGGCTTTACCCACCAAGATCCGGGATTTCTTGATGTGGTCACTAACAAAAGTCCGGATGTGGTGCGTATTTATTTGCCTCCCGATGCGAACTGCTTGCTCAGTGTGACGGATCATTGTCTACGCTCGCGCGATTACGTCAACGTCATTGTCGCGGACAAACAGGAGCACTTGCAGTACCTCAGCATGGAAGATGCCATTACGCATTGCACGAAAGGCATCGGCATCTGGGACTGGGCTTCCACGGATGATGGCGAGGAGCCCGATGTTGTAATGGCCTGTGCGGGCGACATCGCCACCATGGAGTCCCTCGCGGCGGTCGAGATTCTGAAGCAGCACTTCTCCCATCTGAAGATCCGCTTCCTGAATGTTGTGGATCTTTTCCGCCTCATGCCGGCGAGCGAACATCCGCACGGGCTCTCCGACCGTGACTTCGATTCTCTGTTCACNNCGCGGCTACAAGGAAAAGGGCAACATCAACACTCCGCTCGAACTTGCCATTATCAATCAGATCGACCGTTTCGATTTGGCTATCGATGTCATCGACCGCGTTCCGAGCTTGCGTACGATCGGCGCGCACGTTAAAGAATGGCTGAAGGATCAGATCATCGACAGTGTCAACTACGCCCACACAGAGGGCATTGATAAAGAAGAGATTCGCAACTGGAAATGGGCGAAATAGGCAGCGTGGAAAAGTCAGCTGAGAAGACCGACCTGATTCTCGTGCTGAACAGCGGCTCATCGTCGCTGAAGTTCGGCGTCTATTACCGCGGGGCGAACGACGAAGAGCCTCTGCTGACCGGAAGCGCCGAGGGTATTGGGCACAGCAATGGCTCTTTACACATTCGTGCTGCCGACGGGACGTCGCTGGTGCAGCGCGAAAAGATCCACGAATCGCAAGGTGATGCCCTGGCCGCTCTCGCTGCAAGCCTAGAGGCGCATATCGCCAGCACACCCGTAGCTGTGGGCCACCGCGTGGTACATGGCGGCCCCGAGCTGCGCCGACACCAAATCATCACGCCAAAATTTCTGGATCAACTGCGCTCGGCAGTACACTTTGCGCCGCTGCACATCCCGCAGGCGCTATCGCTGATCGCTACCGCACAATCGATCTTCCCCTCGGCCGTCCAGTTTGCCTGTTTCGACGATGCTTTTCACCAAACGATTCCGGAAGTTGCATCGCATTTGCCGCTCCCACAGCATTACTTTGACCTGGGAATTCGTCGCTATGGTTTCCACGGTCTTTCGTACGAGTCCCTGGTGCATATTTTTGGCGCGAAGCTTCCCGAACGAGCCGTCTTTGCGCATC
Organism: Acidobacteriaceae bacterium; assembly: GCA_003156615.1. The sequence continues at coordinate 10,200 of PMHI01000675.1, forward strand.
TCGGCAACGGATCCAGTCTCTGTGCGCTGCGAAATGGGATATCGATTGACACCACGATGGGCCTCACTCCCACTGGCGGCATTCCGATGGGGACGCGCTCCGGCGACCTCGACCCAGGCGTCATCCTCTATCTTCTGCGAAATGACAAGCTCGACGCCGACAGGCTTGAAGATTTGCTAAATCATCAGAGCGGGCTTTTCGCTCTCTCTTCCGGCGAGAGCGATGTGAAGACCTT
>PMHI01000675.1:10443-18649 GCA_003156615.1 Acidobacteriaceae bacterium
ATCGGGGCGTACATGGCGCTGCTGGGCGGGGTGGATCTTCTTGTATTCACGGGCGGCATCGGAGAGCACAGTGATAGCGTCCGATCCGCAGCTACGAACGGGCTCGAAGTTCTTGGGCTCACCGCAGACAAGATTCAGATTGTTCCGACNNGTCTTCGCAGAATCATCGGTTGGTGATCGCATTGCATTCGCCGGAGTGAGTCTTTGAAACCGGATTGCCAGTGCGCCCTTCGGAGGATGGTTGTCCCGCGGTGTTGTGAAGTTATTTGCCGCAGATAAAAGGGATGCCGCTTGATCTACTCGATCTTATCGGAGATGCCGCCTAGCCAGCTGTCAATCCCCCGGGGTGCCGGAGGGGTGCCCAAAGCGAAGCGCGGAGCCGCGTTTTGACCGATGATCCTTTTTGGAAGGAGTTTTTCTTCTGGAAGGGAAAGGCTTATGATGTCGTCCACGGAGCCACGGATGGCGGTCGTGCCTACAAGTGAGGTCGCGGTTACCGAGCTCGACGTTCTTTGGATCACCGCCGGCCTGGGTTGTGATGGCGACACGATCGCAATGACCGCGGGCACCCAGCCCAGCATTGAAGATATCCTTCTCGGGCAAATTCCCTGGATTCCAAAGGTGACCCTGCACAATCCCTTCCTTGCTCTGGCCAATGGCGACGAGTTCATGGAGCCCTTCCACCAAGCCGCGGAAGGGAAGATGGAACATTTCATTCTGGTGGTCGAAGGGTCCATCCCCAACGAACACAATAAAGAAGAAGGCTATTGGGCCTCCCTGGGAACCGACCCGCAGACCGGTCAACCGATCGCTACGTGTGAATGGATCGATCGTCTCGCTCCCAAAGCGTGGGCGGTGGTGGCGGCGGGGACCTGCGCCACCTATGGTGGCATTCACGCCATGGAAGGCAATCCCACCGGATGTATGGGGCTTCCCGATTATTTGGGCTGGAAGTGGAAGTCGAAAGCGGAGATTCCTATCGTGTGCGTTCCGGGATGCCCGGTGCAGCCCGATAATTTCACGGAGACGTTGCTGTATTTGCTCTACATGGCATCCAACCGTGCGCCCATGATTCCGCTCGATGAGGCGTTGCGGCCAACCTGGCTTTTTGGCAACACAGTGCACGAAGGTTGTGACCGCGGAGGCTTCTACGAGCAAGCGCAGTTTGCCGAAGAATACGGATCCCCGCTTTGCATTGTGAAGTTGGGATGCTGGGGGCCGGTAGTGCAGTGTAACGTTGGGAAACGCGGATGGATGGGCGGGATTGGTGGGTGTCCCAATGTCGGCGGCATCTGCATTGGGTGTACCATGCCCGGCTTTCCCGACAAGTTCATGCCGTTCATGAATCAACCACCGGGTTCTCTTTTGTCTTCGGCTGCTGTGCAAACCTATGGGCGTGCCATTCACGCCTTGCGGCGCTTCACCCAGGCATCGCTGAACAAGGAACCCAGTTGGCGAAAGCCGACGCGGAGATGAGAGAAGAATGGTTTCGTTTTCGTGGCCGAACAAAACGGACGCTCCGCCCCACGATCATCATGCCGGGGTGGGCGAACCAGAACTGAATCCCGCCGAGGCTGAGGAAATTCTCCGCGGTCTGGCCGGAGTCTTCAGCCACCAGACTCCGGCAAGTGCAAGACGCGTCGTGTATCCGCCAGAACGGCCAGACCAGGGTTGGTCCGCGGATGCGCAACTCCCGAACCTGGAAGCCCGATATCGCGCCCTGGTCGAACAAATTCCTGCCGTGGTGTTCATGGCGTATCTCGATCGGGGCATCGGCGAGGCATACGTCAGTCCGCAGATTGAAGCCTCTCTGGGTTTTTCTCAGGAAGAGTGGCTGGAGGATCCAGTCCGCTGGTATCGACACATCCATCCTGACGACAAGCGCCGCTGGAGCACGGAAGCGGCAGAGATGTTTCTTACCGGCAACCCGTTGCGTTCGGCGTATCGTGTGGTTTCCCGCGATGGCCGCATCCTCTGGTTTCATTGCGAAGCCAAGATGATCCGCAAGGAGAACGGCGAGCCCTGGTTCATTCACGGCGTGGGCTTTGATATTACCGATCTAAAGCAGACCGAAGAAGCGTTGCAGGAGGAGCGCAACGTCATCTCCGCCATTCTGGATACGGTGGGCGCTTTGGTCGTGGTGCTGGACCCGGAAGGCCGCATCATCCGCTTCAACCGCGCCTGTGAACAGATGACGGGATACTCGTTCGCGGAGGTTCAGGGAAGATTCATTTGGGACTTGTTCCTGCTTCCGGAAGAAGTGGATCGCTTCAAAGCTTCATTCCAAAAGACGCGCAGCGACCAGCGTCCACAGGAGTACGAGAGTTGTTGGGTGAACCGGGAGGGCAGGCAGAGAATTATTGCCTGGTCTACGACCGTCCTACCCGGTGCCGGCAAAGCTGCGGCCTTCATCATCGCATCCGGGATTGATGTGACGGAACGAAAACGGGCCGAGGTCAAATTCCGCGGCCTGCTNNTGGTCAACGCCCAGGTGGGAAAACTGTTCGGCTACCGGCACGAAGAGTTGCTGGGACAACCCCTCGAACTGCTGGTGCCGGCGCGGTTGCGGCGGAAACACTCCGAACACCGTAGTGTTTTTTTCGAAGAGCCGCGGGTCCGACCCATGGGAGCAGACGGCGAAGAACTCTACGGCTTGCATAAGGACGGCCACGAATTCCCCGTGGAGATCAGCCGCAGCCCGCTGGAGACGGAAGAAGGTGTTCTGGTTTCAAGCGCGATTCGCGACATCACGGAGCGCAAACACCTGGAGAAAACAATTCTGGAGATCAGCGCCCGGGAGCAGCGCCGCATTGGACAGGATCTGCATGATGGCTTGGGCCAGCATCTGACTGGTATTGCCTTTATGAGCAAGGTGCAGGAGCAGAAGCTGGTGGAGAAAGGCCTGCCCGAGGCGGGCGACGCAGCCAAGATCGTGAAGCTGGTCAATGAGGCCATCCACAAGACGCGGGAGTTGGCGCGTGGTCTGCTTCCCGTTTTGTCTGACGAGCAGGGTTTGATGTCGGCCTTGCAGCAGTGGGCAGGCGAAGTAGAGGATTTATTCGGGGTCAGTTGCCGGTTGCAATGTTTTGCTCCGGTACTGATTCATGACAATACTGCGGCCACGCATCTCTACTTCGTTGCCCGGGAGGCGGTAAACAACGCGATTAAACACGGTCATGCCCGTCATATTGTGATGCGGCTGGCTGCCGACCAGCAGCAAGGAGTCCTCACCATCCAGGATGACGGCTGTGGCATCGGGAACACTGCTCCCGGCAACAAAGGAATGGGGCTGCACCTGATGAATTACCGGGCCAGGATGATCGGGGGGGCGCTCGACGTGCAGCGCGTCGCCCGGGGTGGCACGAGGGTGACCTGTTTGTTCCCGGTCTTGCTTCGCCGTAAGGGCGAGGGAATGAAGTGAACATGAGCGTGATTTACAAATCGCAGAACCATTCGGTCACCAAGAAAAGAATTCTGGTGGTCGATGACCATCCCATCGTGCGCCAGGGGTTGGCGCTACTGATCAACCGGGAGTCCGATCTGGTGGTTTGCGGCGAAGCTGAAGAAGCGACGGGGGCGATGCACGTGCTGGCTTCGGCCCGGCCCGACGTGCTCATCGTGGACATCTCGCTGAACGGCCCCGACGGCCTTGATCTGCTGAAGAATATTCGCACCACTCACCCCAGTCTGCCGGTGCTGATACTGTCCATGCACGACGAGTCAATCTACGCCGAACGCGCGCTCCGCGCCGGNNAGCGACCGCATCGCCAACCGACTGCTTAAGCACTACATCACCGGCTCCGGCGCGCTGCGAAATTCAACCATCGCGGATCTCAGCGACCGGGAACTGGAAGTGTTTCGTCTGATCGGAGAGGGTCACGGAACCCGCCAGATCGCGGAAGAATTGCACGTCAGCGTAAAAACCGTCGAATCCTACCAGGCCCACATCAAGGAAAAACTCTCACTGCGCAGCGCCCGCGAGCTTATGCAGCACGCCATTCAGTGGAATATGAACGAAAAGACAGGGTGATGGTGAGCATTCAGCACTTAGCATTCTGAGGTCCCTTGTGCGCTGTCCCAAATCCGGAATGCCTTGTGCTGAACGCTGCCCCTCCCAAGGCGTAAGGGAATCCCCGATACCCCTCATGGTGAATCCCACCAAAGCGAAAAAGTGGCGCTCCCCCTTGTGACATACCCCCGACATCGTTGATCCTACCGCCGGACACTAGCCGGACAGTATAGGTTCCAATTTGGAGACGGAGAGAACTCCTCGTGGTGTTGCTCTCCCCAATGCGGTTCCAGTTCGTGGACAAGGAACTCGTCGTGCCCTGTGCTTAACAAGTTGATGTGGGAAAGGAGAAAGCACTCATGGCAGCAGAAAAGGTTCCATACGGTCGAGTGACACAAAAACCATCGCCGGTTGCGGAAGTGCACATTGTGTGGATGACGGCCGGTCTGGGTTGCGATGGAGACTCGGTGTCAATCACTGCAGCCACCCAGCCCAGCATCGAAGACGTTATCTTGGGGGCCATTCCCGGCCTTCCCAAAGTACACCTGCACAATCCGGTCCTGGCCTATGAAGTCGGCGACGACTTCATGAAGTACTGGTACCAGGCGGAAGAAGGGAAACTCGATCCATTTGTTCTTGTGGTGGAAGGCTCCATCCCCAATGAAAAGATCAAGAAGGAAGGCTACTGGGCAGCCTTCGGAACTGATCCCAAGACCAAGCAACCCATCACCACGAATGAGTGGATTGACCGTCTGTCCCCGAAAGCCTTGGCGGTGATTGCTTGCGGAACCTGTGCCACCTACGGCGGAATTCACGCCATGGAGGGCAATCCGACCGGCTGCATGGGTCTGGCGGACTACCTGGGCTGGGATTGGCGGTCCAAGGCCGGCTTGCCCATCGTCAATGTTCCCGGATGCCCGGTGCAACCCGACAACTTCATGGAAACCGTGCTCTACCTGCTCTATCAGGTGGCTGGACTGGCGCCCATGATTCCGCTCGACGATCAACTGCGTCCTACTTGGCTGTTCGGCAAGACGGTCCATGAAGGTTGCGATCGAGCCGGGTACTACGAACAAGGTGACTTCGCCGAAGTATATGGCTCTCCAAAGTGCATCGTGAAGCTGGGATGCTGGGGCCCGGTGGTGAACTGCAACGTTCCCAAGCGGGGATGGATGGCCGGAATCGGCGGCTGCCCCAACGTAGGCGGCATCTGCATTGGCTGTACCATGCCAGGCTTCCCGGACAAGTTCATGCCATTCATGGATGAGCCACCCGGGGCGAAGGTCTCAGCCGGGGCAATCGGCGCATATGGGCGTGCGATTCGCGCTCTGCGCTCGATGACGCAATCTACCGTCAACAAGGAACCGAAGTGGCGGCATGCACGGGCTGAATTAACTACCGGATACCATCCGAGATCCAACTGAGATTCCAAAGGAGCGATCGCATGAGCACTATTACGGCACCAACCAAGGATCTTCCCGGCAAAAAGGGGAATCTGGTGGAAATGAACTGGGACCCGATCACCCGNNTCGTGGGCAGCCTGGGCATCTTCACCAAGATCGACTTCGAAAACCGCCATGTGGTCGAGTGTCACAGCACCTCGTCCATTTTTCGTGGGTACAGCATTTTCATGAAGGGCAAGGACCCGCGCGACGCTCACTTCATCACCAGCCGCATCTGCGGGATTTGCGGCGACAATCACGCCACCTGCGCTACCTACGCTCAAAACATGGCGTTTGGCGTAAGGCCACCTGCGATTGCGGAGTGGATTGTCAATCTCGGCGAGGCCGCCGAGTATATGTTCGATCACAATATCTTTCAGGACAATCTGGTCGGTGTCGACTTCTGTGAGCAGATGGTCAAGGAGACCAATCCCAAAGTCTGGACCAAAGCCCAGTCAACCCCCGCGCCGCACGCCAATCTGCATGGCTACCGTACCATCGCCGATATCATGACCGCGCTCAACCCATTTACCGGCGCTTTCTATCGCGAAGCCTTGGTTATGAGCCGCCTGACACGGGAAATGTTCTGTCTGATGGAAGGCCGCCACGTTCATCCGTCTACTTTGTATCCCGGCGGCGTCGGCACGGTCCCCACGATCCAACTCTTCACCGATTATCTGGTCCGTTTAATGAAGTACGTCGAGTTTATGAAGAAGGTTGTTCCCCTGCACGACGATTTGTTCGACTTCTTCTATGACGCGTTGCCCGGTTACGAAGAAGTGGGCCGCCGTCGTGTGCTGCTGGCCTGCTGGGGGTCGTTCAACGATCCCGATCATTGTGACTATACCTACAAAAATATGACGAACTGGGGCCGCGCCATGTTCGTCACTCCAGGCATCGTGGTCGACGGAAAACTGGTGACCACAGATCTGGTGGACATCAACCTCAATATCCGCATCTTGCTAGGCAGTTCCTATTATGACGATTGGAAGAATTCCCAGGTCTTCGTCAAGACTGATCCCCTGGGGAATCCAGTGGACAAGAATCATCCCTGGAATCAGACCACCATCCCCCGGCCGCAAAAGCGCGACTTTGGCGGCAAATATACCTGGGTCATGTCGCCGCGCTGGTTCGACAAGCGTACTGGCGACCATCTCGCGATGGATACCGGCGGCGGTCCCATCGCTCGTCTGTGGGCAACCGCGCTGGCCGGGCTGGTGGATATCGGCTACATCAAGGCAACCGGCTCGAGCGTGAAAATGTATCTACCAAAAACAACTTCACTGCCTGAGGTCGAGTTCGAGTGGAAGATCCCCAAGTGGAGTAACGCTATCGAACGCGATCGGGCGCGGACCTACTTCCAGGTTTATGCTGCGTGCGCCGCGTTGCATTTCATGGAAAAGGCACTGGGCGAACTGCACGCTGGCCGCACCAAGACCTGGACTGATTTTAAGGTCCCGCAGGATGCCATTGGCTGCGGCTTCCACGAAGCCGTGCGCGGCGTGCTCTCGCATCACGTGGTGATCAAGGATGGCAAGATCGCCAACTACCATCCGTATCCGCCGACTCCCTGGAATGCCAATCCGCGCGATATTTATGGCACTCCGGGGCCGTACGAGGATGCGGTGCAGAATACCCCGATCTTTGAAGAAAACGGTCCGGACAAGTTCAAGGGAATCGATATCATGCGCACGGTACGAAGCTTCGATCCTTGTCTGCCGTGCGGCGTACACATGTATTTGGGGAACGGAAAAGTGCTGGAGACGCATCATTCTCCGATGTTTGGCCTTCAACCTTGAACTTGCTCCGCGCGCTTGACGAAGGAGTGAGGGTGATCGCTGTTAGGAGTCGCCAGCTACGCCCGCTAGCCAGGCGTCTGGCATCTCGAAACTGCGCTCTCACTCCTGATTTTTTGACTGCTGGAGTGTCATGGTTTGATAAATAGAATTTGACAAGGAGCATCGTGGCCGACGGCAAAGACTTTCGAGAAGACATAGAGCGCATCGGCGGGCTCGTGCAAGAGATCGAATCGATCGCCGATCCTGCGGTACGGGCTGCAACCAAGAACTTGGTGCAGTCCCTCATGGATCTGCACGGCGCTGCCCTGGAGAAGGCCCTCGACATCGTCGCCGAAGCCGGAGAGCCGGGAATGAGCATCATCGACCGGCTAGGCCGCGATTCTCTGGTGAGCAGCCTTCTGATTCTTTACGGGCTGCATCCCGAGGACATCGAAACCCGCGTGGCGAAAGCAGTCGACCGGGTGAGGCCGCAGTTGCGCAAACAGGGCTGTGAAGTTGAGCTGCTCAGTGTGACCGACGGTGCGATCCGGCTGCGAGTCGAAACCGGCTCGCACACCTGCGGCTCAACCGCGAAAACCTTGCAAGCTACGCTCGAAGGAGCCATGTACGACGCAGCGCCGGATTTGACCTCCCTGGTCATCGGAGGTTTTGACGAGAAGCCCGCTTCCGGGTTTGTAGCTTTGGACAAGTTGATGAGTGGCGCCGCCGCACCGGTCGTGCAAACGCCGCAAGGCACGGATTAAGAGGACGCAGGAAGGCTTCTGCGATGTTGCAACCATGAGTGCAGGACAATTCACGGAATCCGCCGCCGGCTTTGGAACGCTGCGCCAGTTGGCGCGCCGCGAGCGGCCGCTCGAGCGCTGCGAATTATGCAGCCTGGGCTTGCGGCCCGATCATCCGCATCTGGTCGAACTGGCCGAGCGCAAGCTCCTCTGCACCTGCGAGGCCTGCGCGAT
>PMHI01000253.1:0-3602 GCA_003156615.1 Acidobacteriaceae bacterium
CAGCAAGCCCTCGCACTGGTGGATGCTATCCCAAGCTTGCAAGGAGGGCGGGGTCGCCCGCGGCATCGTCCAGACTGCGTATTGGGCGACCTTGGTTACGATGCTGAGTCGATCCGGCAAGGTCTGCGTGACAAACGCATCATCTCTTTTCTTGCANNTCGAACGGACTTTCGCTTGGCTGAATCAGTTCCAGGCTGCGGGTTCGATACGAAAAGCGGACAGACATTCACGAGGCGTTCTTGTTCCTAGGGTGTGCTCTGATCTGCTGGCGCTTCCTGCGAGTCGATTGAGTGGTGGGTTGAAGATAGCTTTGCCCACAATGCATTGACCCGCCCTAGCGTCCAGCCTACTATGGGGCGACTCCATGATTGGCGAGACCATCTCGCACTACCGCGTCATCGAGAAGCTGGGCGGCGGCGGTATGGGTGTGGTCTACAAGGCTGAGGATACGGAGCTTGGGCGCTTCGTCGCGTTGAAATTCCTGCCGGAAGATGTAGCTCACGATCAGCAAGCACTCGAACGCTTCAGGCGTGAAGCCCGTGCCGCCTCGGCCTTGAATCATCCGAACATCTGCACCATTCACGAGATCGGCAAGCACGAAGGTCAGTCGTTCATCGTCATGGAATTTCTTGATGGCATGACGCTGAAGCATCGGATCGGCGGAAAGCCCCTGGAGATCGAGACTGTCTTGTCGTCAGGAATTGAGATCGCGGACGCCCTCGATGCAGCCCATTCCGCTGGCATCGTTCATAGGGACATTAAACCCGCAAACATTTTTGTTACAAAACGCGGACACGCGAAGATTCTGGATTTTGGTCTAGCGAAGGTTACACCTGCGGCAAGCCCTTCGGTTGTGATGTCGCAAGCGACAGTCGAATCGAGCGCCGAGCACCTCACGAGTCCCGGTGCTGCCTTGGGAACAATCTCGTACATGTCACCGGAACAAGTGCGTGCCAAAGAACTCGACGCCCGAACAGACTTATTTTCGTTTGGAGTTGTCTTGTATGAGATGGCGACGGGTGTGTTGCCGTTCCGTGGAGAAAGTTCGGGCGTGATCTTTGATTCCATTTTGAACAAAGCATCCGTTCCTCCTGTGCGGTTGAATCCCGATTGTCCGCTCGAATTGGAACTGATCGTAAACAAGTGTCTGGAGAAAGACAGGAACCTTCGTTATCAACACGCCTCAGAGATTCGTACGGATCTGCAACGACTAAAACGCGATACGAGCTCTGGTTCTATTGCCAAACCAGAAGTGGCCGAGGTAGGTGCTTGGTACAAGAAACCAGCCGCGTGGCTCATTGCTGCTGTTGCAGTAATTGGCCTGTGCGTAACGACGTGGTGGTTATTCTCAAAGCCCTCTGAAGCCATTCACTCAGTTGCAGTTCTGCCATTCACTTCCGCAGCCCAAGACGCGAATTCTGATGGCCTCAGCGACGGCATAACGGAGGCCATCATTGATACAGTTTCGCAAGTTCCCGGTCTACGGGTCATGTCTCGTGGTTCGGTGTTTCGCTACAAGCACAAGGACGGTGACTCGCAGCAAGTCGGTCGGGAATTGAAAGTGGATGCGGTGCTGACTGGAAATATCGTGCAACGAGGCGACCGGATTATTTTGAATGCTGAGTTATCGAAAGTAGAGGACGACACCCACTTGTGGGGAAAGCAATACGAAAGCAAGGCGAGCGACGTGCTGGCTTTGCAGCAGCAGATCGCCAGCGATGTCTCGCAGAGACTTCAACCACAGTTAACGGGAAATCAAAAAGAGAAGCTGGCAAGACCTCCTACCCAGAACCCGGAGGCTTACCAACTCTATATTAAGGGCCGATATTTCTTTGATCGGTGGAGTGAAGAAGGCCGCAAGGAGTCGGTTGAATATTTTGAACAGGCAATTGCAAAGGATTCGAATTTCGCCGCCGCTTACGCGGGATTGTCCGAAAGCTACAGTTTGATCGCATTCTTCGGAGAACTTCCAGCATCAGAGACCCGCGCTAAGGCGATGTCAGCCGCAAACAAGGCACTGGAGCTAGACAAGTCTTTGGCTGAAGCTCACGCTGCGCTGGGTCTGGCTCTCTTTCTTGATTTGCAGTGGACACAGGCGGGAGAGGAGTTGGAGCAAGCGGTCTCTATGAACCCCAATAGCGCCAGCGCCCATCTCTACTCGGGCTGGTTTTTCACATTCGAGGGACGCTTCAGCGACGGTATTCGGGAAATGGAATTGGCCGAGGCTCTTGAACCTGTTTCGTTTACGATCTATTTCACGACAGGGAACATCTATTATTTTGCTCGGCAGTACGACCGATCGCTCCAGCAATACCAAAAGGCTGCGGAACTCTACCCCGGAAATCCTGATCTCTATTCCAGCATTGGCGACTCCTACATGGCGAAAAACATGTGTGCCGAAGCGACCGAGGCTTACGCTCACTCAGAGGAAGCGTATGGGCGTCAGCAGAATGCCCTCGCCCTAAGAAAGGCTTACGCTGCTTTGGGCTGCCGAGGCATGTTAGAAAAAGACCTGTCTGTGATGAGTGATCCTTCTTCCCCCGCGTATGAGCCGATGGGAGCAGCGGATTTTGCGGCCATACTAGGGACGAAGGACGACGCGTTCCGACTTCTTGAGAAAGCATTGGTTGATCGTAGAGAGATCGTCTTTTTGAAAGTCGAGCCGCAGTTGGACAACATTCGTTCCGATCCTCGCTATTTCGATCTGCTGAAGAGAGCAGGGCTGTCGCAGTGACCGTCGCCGACCCCGACATCCCCACCGTGACGAGGCGAAGTACGCGAAGCTGCAGTGAAGCCGTCTTCTTTTCTTGGTTTATCTGAAGCAGCAGTTTTGTTAGAGGCTTAGGGACGGGCCTCCGTCCCTCGGCAGCCGGCCTCAGTCTTGAGGGCCGGGGTTCAAATACGGTGTTTGCGTAAGGTGCTCAGAATCATAATGCCGCCGACCGCGAAGGACACTACGCCNNCCGAAGACGCTCGAATGGAGGAAAGATCGGGACGCAGGCGCAGTTGCAAAAGCAACGCGGCCATGCCGATGGCGGCGACCACGACCAAAGCCACCGGACTCAGGAACGCTCCGCGGCCGGTATAGAGCACCACCAGCGCAAGAGCGGCGAGCAGCAGTCCGGCGGCGACGACAGTCGCGCCGCGCGGCGCGGGATTGGGGCCGGGGTTGGAATGTTCGTCAGGCATGGAGGTCCATCCCCAGATTTATACAGGCGCGGGGGAAGGATTTCAAATTGCTGCTGGACGCGGTGGACGCTGGGCTTTGCGTACTCAGCAGCGACGTCGCGGAAAATCGGGAGGCCGTAGACGATTGTATTTTGAAATTATGGTCTGGGAGATGGCGGAGACTCCAGCCCAACGGCCGATTAGGCGCGTAGCAGGTCCCGCGCCGGCAGCGCCGTGAAAGGTTGCACAAGACACCCTTCGCAGCCTGTCCGAAAACGCCGCAGTTTGCACAAAACCGAATACACGAGAGGACGGGGTGAATCTCGTCCTTTTTGTTTACAATTGGATGTTTGTTCGCGGGCAACGGTGTGGCGAGCGGTCGGTGCTATTGAATTCGAGGCAGGTTCCACTGATATGGAAAACACGATCCTCGT
>PMHI01000253.1:3621-19175 GCA_003156615.1 Acidobacteriaceae bacterium
TACGAGTTTGTGCACGGCGATATTGCGGACCGCGGTTTGGTGCGAGACCTCCTGGAACGCCGCAAGCCGAGAGCGATCGTGCACTTTGCAGCCGAAAGCCACGTAGACCGCTCCATTCGGGGACCGGATGATTTCATCCGTACGAATGTGGATGGAACTTTCGCGCTGCTCGAAGAAGTGCGAGCATATTGGGGAGCTCTGGCCGAACAGGAAAGAATCGACTTCCGGTTTCTGCACGTTTCCACGGACGAAGTGTATGGCTCACTGGAGCCCGAGGATGCCGCTTTTTCTGAAACAACGCCTTATGCGCCGAACAGCCCTTATGCGGCGTCGAAGGCAGCCTCCGACCACTTTGTGCGGGCCTATCACCACACGTATCAGTTGCCAACGCTGACCACGAACTGCTCGAATAACTATGGGCGATTCCAGTTCCCGGAGAAATTGATACCGCTGGTGATCCTGAACGCGCGTGACGGTAAACCGCTGCCCGTTTACGGAGACGGGCAGAATGTTCGCGACTGGCTCTACGTGGAGGATCACTGCGAAGCCATCGCAACGGTGCTGGCACGAGGACGAGTGGGAGAGACGTATAACATCGGTGGCTGGAATGAGAAGCGGAACATCGACATCGTGGAGATAATCTGCGACATGGTGGATGAGATGGCGGGGCGCCGCGGAGCGCCGCGTCGCGGGCTGATTAAGTTTGTGAAGGATCGTCCCGGGCACGACCGGCGTTATGCCATGGACGCAAGTAAGATTGAGCGGGAGCTCGGCTGGCGTCCGCTGGAAACATTTGAGAGTGGAATTAGCAAGACTGTACGGTGGTACTTGGAGCATGAAGAATGGGTCCGAGATGTGACCAGCGGGAGCTACCGGCAGTGGATTGAAAGCCATTATTCTTCCTGAAATGCGGCCGCAGCGGAACCATCGTCCTATGATGAACCCTTCGAACAGCGCGAGTTACAAAGGAATCATTCTGGCGGGAGGGTCGGGGACCCGCTTGTATCCTGTGACTCATGCCATGGGCAAGAGCCTGCTCCCGGTTTACAACAAGCCCATGATCTATTACCCGCTGTGCACGCTGATGCTGGCGGGGATTCGCGACATTCTTCTGATTACCACCCCGGCGGACCTGCTTAAATTTCAAGCGCTGCTGGGCGACGGAAGTCAATTTGGCATCCAATTGCAATACAAGGTGCAGCCCAAGCCGGAAGGAATCGCGCAGGCTTTCCTGGTAGGTGAGAAATTTCTTGGAACCAGCCCTTGCGCCTTGGTGCTGGGCGACAATATTTTTTACGGCCACGACTTGGCCAAAGATTTGCGGGAAGCTGCAGCCGAGACTCAGGGGGCGCGGGTATTTGCCTATCCCGTACACGATCCCGAGCGCTACGGAGTTGTGGAATTCGACAGCGCCGGACGGGCTCTCAGTATCGAGGAGAAGCCCAGGCGGCCAAAATCGCGTTACGCGGTCACCGGACTTTATTTTTACGATGACCAAGTGGTCAAAATCGCGAAGTCGCTGAAGCCCAGTGCGCGCGGCGAGTTGGAGATCACCGACGTGAACAGGGCCTATCTGGACCGCGCCCAATTGGAGGTGGTGGTCATGGGACGAGGCATGGCATGGCTGGATACGGGCACGCATGAATCGTTGATGGAGGCGTCGCTGTACATTCAGGCCATCGAGAAGAGGCAGGGGCTGATGGTAGCTTGCCCCGAAGAGATTGCGCTGCGCTCCGGTTACATCACGGCAGAGCAGGTGGAGAAAATTGGTAACTCGATGACGAACAATAGTTACGGCGCTTACCTGCTGCAACTCTTGCGCGAGAAAGTATTCTAATGGATACGGTTCAAGCTCACCCGGTGATGGATGCGCTTAAAAAAATCCCGACTTCGCTGCCAGGAGTATTCATCCTCGAACCGCGGGTATTCGGGGACAAGCGAGGGTTTTTCTTCGAAAGCTACAATCAGCGGGTTATGGCCGAGGCGGGAATTCTTGAGAATTTTGTTCAGGATAATCATTCCTGCTCCTCTCACAACGTTCTGCGGGGCTTGCATTATCAGGTGAAGCAGCCGCAGGGAAAGCTGGTGCACGTTGTCGAGGGCGAGATTCTGGACGCCGCCGTGGACATACGCCGGAGTTCCCCGAGCTTTGGCCACTGGGAAGCCGTGCGATTGTCGGGCGACAACAAGCGCATGTTGTGGATCCCACTGGGCTTTGCCCACGGATTTCGCGTGCTTTCGGAAAAGGCTCACGTGCTTTACAAGGCGACCGATTTCTATGCCCCCGAACACGAACGTACGATCGTGTGGAACGATCCCCACCTAAAGATTAACTGGGAACTGGACGGCGAGCCGATCGTATCGCTCAAAGACCAGCGCGGCGCCGCCTTCCGCGACGCCGAGACTTTCGAATAGATCCTGATGCGAATCACAATCTTTGGCGCTTCCGGCCTGCTGGGCAAGGCGCTCCTCCATGAGTGGAATGGAGATGCGGTGACGGGGCTCAGCTCACGCGATGCAGACATCCGCGATGCCGAGCGCGTGCAGCAGGTGGTCGAAGAAACACGTCCGGAGTGGATGGTGTTGGCCGCAGCTTACACCGATGTGGACGGATGCGAAGGCAATCCGGAACCGGCTTTTGCTGTGAACCGTGACGGAGCGGTGAATGTCGCGACAGCGGCAAAGCGGTTCGGGGCGCGGCTTGTATTCCTCAGCTCCGATTATGTTTTCGACGGAAAAAAGACCACGCCGTATGAGACTGGAGATACGCGGAATCCGCAGAGCGTGTACGGACGAACCAAGGCCGAGGCCGAGATCAAACTGTTGCAGTTGATGCCGGATTGCTGCATCGCCAGAACTTCGTGGTTGTTCGGAACAGGCGGGAAATGCTTTCCGGATACGATCTTGAGGCTGGCTGCGAGCCGTCCAGCACTGGACGTGGTCAACGATCAGCGCGGCTGTCCGACGTATGCTGTAGACCTGGCACGGGCAATCGTTCAATTGTGCCGAGACGATGCCCGCGGAATTGTGCATGTGACCAACGCGGGCGATTGCACCTGGTTTGAGTTTGCGCAAGAGATTGTCCGGAGCGCCGGGCTTACCACCACGGTGCGACCGGTAAGCAGCCAGCAGATGGCGCGGCCTGCGCCTCGACCCGCATATTCAGTTTTATCGCCGGCTCGTTTGCAGTCCCTCGGAATTAAGATGCCTTCCTGGCATGACGCATTGTCGCGTTACCTGGAAGAGCGGCGGAAGCCGACCAGCTAGCACGGATTGCCTCGCTTCCGGCTGTCCTGCTACGATTGCCGAGTCCCGCCTGGGGCTCTCGTGAATTTAATCCAGAACTACATTGATGGCCGCTTCGTGTCTGGGAGGCAGGAGTTCGCGGATGTGAATCCCGCGGACGGGACGGTGATTGCGCAGGTCACCGAAGCCGCCGGTGCACAGGTGGATGAGTCGGTTCATGCGGCTCGGCGTGCGTTGCGAGGAGAATGGGGGCGGTTCGGAGTTCGCGAACGGACGGCGCGATTGCACCGGGTCGCCGATGCGATTGAGAAGCGGTTCGACTGCTTCGTTCACGCCGAGGTTGCCGACACGGGCAAGCCGGTGTCCCTGGCGTCCAAACTCGATGTTCCTCGAGCTGCGGCGAATTTTCGCGTCTTTGCCGATCTCGTGAAAATGTCTGGGCTGGAATCGTTTCAGACGGAAACTCCAGATGGAGCCAATGCTTTGAACTACGCAGTACGCAAGCCTCTGGGTGTCGTCGGCGTGATCACGCCATGGAACCTGCCCTTGCTTTTGCTTACATGGAAAGTGGCGCCAGCGCTGGCTTGCGGGAATGTGGTCGTCGTCAAGCCTTCGGAAGAAACTCCGGCTACCGCCACGCTTCTGGCCGAGGCGATGGAGGATGCGGGGATTCCGAACGGTGTCTATAACGTGGTGCACGGCTTCGGGCCGGGGTCGGCGGGAGAACGCTTGACCGAACACCCCGATGTGGACGCGATCACATTTACCGGGGAATCAAGAACCGGTGCAGCGATCATGAAGTCGGTGGCGCCCACGGTGAAGCCGGTCTCGTTTGAACTGGGCGGGAAGAATGCGGCGATCGTATTCGCCGACTGCAATTTTGACGAGGCCGTAAACGGGTTAGCGGAGGCGGTGTTTCTTAATACGGGNNGAGAGCCTGCATGCGGGTTGGCCGAACGACGAGAAGACCGACCTGGGGCCGCTGATTTCGGCACAACACCGAGAGAAGGTGCTCTCCTACTACCGTCTGGCTGAGGACGAAGGAGCGACCCTGGTAACGGGCGGAGGAGTTCCGAGGTTTGGCGACAATCGCGACCACGGCTTCTACGTCGAACCCACCATCTATACTGGACTGCCGGAATCGGCGCGGTGCGTGAAGGAAGAAATCTTTGGGCCGGTCTGCCACATTGCGCCGTTTGACGAGGAAGAGGAAGCCGTCGCCCTGGCCAATGACACAAAGTACGGACTGGCGGCGTCGATCTGGACCAGCAACCTGAAGCGTGGTCATCGTGTGGCGCAGCAAATGAAGGTAGGCATCACGTGGGTGAATTGCTGGTTTTTGCGGGATTTGCGAACGCCGTTTGGTGGCGCGGGACTTTCCGGCATTGGCCGCGAAGGCGGGATGCATTCATTGAATTTCTACTCCGAGCTCAACAATATCTGCGTTCGGCTGTGATCTTTGAGTTCGCGCGAAATAATTGAGATGAGCGGGATAGAAAGCAGAGTCGTTGATGGAAAAGCGGCGCCGCGCGGCAGGTATCCGCACGTCAAGCGAGCCGGCGACTTTCTGTTTGTGTCCGGAACCAGCGCGCGCCGTGCCGACAATACGATTGCCGGTGCCGAAGTCGATCCCTTGGGTACAACCCGGCTCGACATCCGGGTGCAAACGCGAGCGGTGATCGAGAATATCCGCGACATCCTCGGGAGTGCAGGAGCGCAACTCGAGGATGTGATCGAGGTTTCCACTTATCTGGTAAACATGAATGATTTCGCGGGTTATAACGAGGCGTATGGCGAATTCTTCGGATACGATGGTCCGGCGAGAACAACCGTGGCCGTGCATCAGTTGCCGCATCCACATTTACTGATCGAGATCACGGCCCGGGCTTACAAGCCGTTGAAATAGGAGGCACGATGGCGTCCGTCAAGAATCTGAAAGCTTTTAACTTTCAGGCGTGGATCGAAGAAAACAAAGAGAAGCTGAAGCCTCCGGTGGGAAACGCGCAGGTGTGGGAAGACGGCGAGATGATGGTGACCGTGGTGGGTGGGCCAAACCAGCGCCGCGATTATCATGACGATCCGACGGAGGAATTCTTCTACCAGTTGAAGGGCAACATATCTCTCCGCATCATGGAGACGCCGGGCAAGCCACCGCTCGAAATAGCGATCAAGGAAGGGGACATTTTTCTTTTGCCCAAGCACTTACGTCATTCACCGCAGAGGCCGGCTGAAACCATCGGGGTGGTGGTTGAAGTGCCCCGCCCTGAGGGCTCTTTGGATGCCTTCGAATGGTACTGCCCGAACTGCCACCAGTTGATCTATCGCGCGGAAGTNNTTCATAACCACTTTTTCCCCAGCTCCTGGCCTGACTTGGCAGCGCGCTACGGCACACCGAATTGGCCTTGGATCAAACACACGGAGCCGGGGAAAGCGGACATTCTCGTGGGGGACCGCTTCTTCCGGCGGATCCATTCAGCCTGTTGGGACCCGGAGGTTCGGCTCCGAGAGATGGATCGTGACGGCATTGACCTGCAGGTCATCTCGGCCACGCCGGTGCTGTTCGCCTATGAACGACCGGCGGAACAGGCGTTGGATTGTGCGCAGCTGTTCAACGATGCGGCGCTTGAGCTTTGCAGCCGGGGAAAAGGCAGGTTGAAATCGTTTTGCCAGGTGCCGCTTCAAAATATTGACGCGGCTTGCAAAGAACTAACACGGTGCATGCAGGCCGGACACCTCGGCGTACAAATCGGCAACCACGTTGGAAGCAAGAACCTGGATGACGCCGGCATCGTGACTTTTCTCGAGCACTGCGCCGATGAGGGCGCAGCCATGCTCGTCCACCCTTGGGAAATGTTAGGGCACGAGCGCATGCCAAAATACATGATGCCGTGGACGGTTGGCATGCCGGCGGAGACGCAACTTTCCCTGGTAGCGCTGATTTTGAGTGGAGCATTTGACCGGCTGCCGAGCACGCTCCGCATCTGTTTCGCGCACGGGGGCGGGAGTTTTGCGTATTTGCTCGGGCGGCTGGAAAATGCCTGGCATCATCATCCCGTCGCGCGTGGTGAGTGTGAATATCCGCCCAGCCATTATCTCAACCGCTTCTACACCGACTCTGCAGTGTTCGATCAACGCTCGCTCGAATTCCTGGTGGGAACGATGGGAGCGGATCAGGTGATGCTCGGCTCGGACTATCCTTTTCCCCTGGGCGAAGAACGCGTGGGGTCGCTCATCCGCCAAAGTAATTTACCGCAACCTACCAAGACTAAGCTTCTGAGCGCGAATGCAATCAAGTTCCTGGAACTTAAAGTCGAGCCGCGTGCGGCCGGGGATCGGGAGTCTGGCACGGCTGTAGATTCATCCCCGCTTGCAACTGAGCCTGGGCATCTCACGTACAGCTCGTATTTGAAGGTTCCGGAACTGCTGGAGTTGCAGCAGCCGCAGTCTTCCCCACCGCACCACGATGAGATGCTCTTCATCCTTGTGCATCAGACCTACGAACTGTGGTTCAAGGAATTGCTGCATGACCTCGATGCCGTAGTCGCGAATTTGCGAAGTGCCGGCGCGGCTCCGCAATCGCGCGACGAAGTCTATGAGGCGGCCCGGTTGTTGCGCCGCTGTACGGAGATCACGCGAGTGTTGGTGGAGCAGTTCACCATTTTGGAAACGATGCTGCCCACGCATTTTCTCGCCTTTCGTGGCCTGCTCGAACCCGCCAGCGGATTTCAGTCTGAGCAGTTTCGGGAGATTGAATTTCTGTGCGGCTTGAAGGACGAGAAAATGCTTCGCTATCATCGGCCCACGGCGGAGGCATACGCGAGCCTGAAGCGCCGGTTGGAAGAACCATCGCTGCGCGACGTGTTCTTCGGGGCTCTACAGGCGATGGGTAAACTGCCGCCGGCCCGCGAGGAGGCGACCGAACGGGAGCGATTCGAAGCGCGCGCCCGCGCAGTCCATGCGCTCTACAAGGATGAGCATCACCATCGCGACTGGATTGATGTGTGCGAGCGGCTGACTGAGTTTGACGAACTGGTGGTGAGCTGGCGATTGCGCCACATTCAACTGGTCGAGCGCATCATCGGCATCCGCATGGGCACTGGGGGAACTACGGGAGCATCCTACCTGAAGCTCACGCTGGACAAGAAGTTCTTTCCTGAATTGTGGGAGGCCAGGACGTTGCTGACCGAATAAGGCGCTTACCTCATCCTCTTTGTTCGTCGCAAGCTTTGTTTGTCGAATCTCCAAGATGAACTCCGTACTGGGAAAAATCACATTGATCGGCGCCGGACTGAACGGTCCGCTTCTGGCTATTCTCCTAATGCAGAGGGGATTCGCAGTGGAGATCTATGAGCGGCGCCCGGACATGCGGAGGGTGCGCATGAGTGCGGGGCGGTCCATCAACCTTGCCCTCTCAACCCGTGGCATTCACGCCTTGCAGCAGGCCGGCCTGTGGGAGCGGATGCGGAATATCATCATCCCAATGAAGGGGCGGATGATGCATTCGGTTGCCGGTGCGCTTACCTTCCAACCCTATGGGCAGAATGAAGCCGAGGTCATCAATTCGATTTCCCGGCTCGAGTTGAACATCTCGCTGATAGACGCTGCGGAGGAACAGGGTGCGACCATTCATTTCAATCGGCGGTGCACCGGATACGATTGGAAGACCGGCACCATACGACTACGCGATGAAGAAACCGGAAAAGAGACGACGCTCGAAGCTGAGGTTGTGATCGGCTGCGACGGATCCGCATCGTCGATTCGAGCGGAGATGCTCAGGATGAATCGCTTCAACTTNNAGGAGAGCATTTGCTGGAGACTCACGCCCTGCACATCTGGCCGCGGGGCAACCACATGCTGATTGCATTACCCAATATCGATGGCACATTCGCCTGCATTCTATTCCTGCCGTTCGAGGGGGCAGACAGCTTTGCCGACCTGACCACACCGGCGCAGGTAGACCAGTTTTTCGAGTCTCGCTTTCCGGATGCGGTTCCGCTGATGCCGCAACTGGCCGAAAACTACTTCGCCAATCCAACGGGTGCGATGGTTACCATCAAGTGCTCTCCCTGGCATGTGGAAGGGAAAGCTCTGCTTCTCGGGGATGCGGTTCATGCCATCGTCCCCTTCTTCGGCCAGGGATTGAATTGCGGATTCGAAGACTGTAGCTGTCTTGTCGAGTTGCTCGACCAGGACGGCGCGGACTGGCCGCGCGTGTTCGCCAAGTTCGAGAATGAGCGCAAGGTCAACACCGATGCCATTGCGGATATGGCCATTGAGAATTTCACGGAGATGAGAGACCGGGTTGCGGACTCGCGGTTTNNTTCGTGCCGAAGTATGCCATGGTGACGTTTCATCGCATTCCATACTCCGTCGCCTTGGCTCGCGGCGCGGTTCAGGACCGGATGCTGGCGGAACTGTGCGAGTCCATTGATCGCGTGGAGGATCTCGACTGGGACAAAGCCAACCGGCTGATCAGCCGCGATCTCACTCCGTTGGGGTTTCGGCAGTGACCCACTTCCCGCTTCAATCAGAGTTTCAATCGGGCGAGGATTTTGCGATCGCAATGGATGAACGCGATCCCCTGAAAGAGTTCCGTGAGCGCTTCTTATTTCCAAAACTGGCTGGCGGTGATTGCATTTACCTGTGTGGTCACTCGCTCGGGCTGCAGCCTAAGACCGCAGCAGCATATATTGAGCAAGAACTGAAAGACTGGGCTGATCTTGGCGTGGAGGGCCACTTCCATGCGAAGAACCCGTGGATGCCCTACCACCGGCTGCTTACAGAGCAGACCGCGGAACTTGTGGGAGCAAATCCTCTCGAAGTTGTGGTGATGAATTCGCTCACAGTGAATCTTCACTTGATGATGGTTTCGTTTTACCGTCCGACAAGGGAAAGACACAAAATTGTTGTGGAGCGCGGGGCTTTCCCTTCCGATCAGTACGCGGTGAAGTCGCAGATTCACTTCCATGGCTTTGACCCCGCGACTTCTCTGATCGAGTTGACCCCGCGGCCGGGCGAGTCCTGCCTTCGCCATGAAGACATTGCGTTATTGATCGAGAGCGCGGGGGATAACATCGCACTGATCATGCTCGGAGGAGTAAATTACGCGACCGGTCAAGCCTTTGATATGGAACGCATCACGCGCTTGGGTCACGCGCGAGGCTGCGTGGTGGGTTTCGATCTGGCCCACGCAGCCGGCAATTTGCCTTTGAAGCTTCATGATTGGGGCCCGGACTTTGCCGTGTGGTGCAGCTACAAATATCTGAATGGCGGTCCGGGATGTGTTGCCGGCTGTTTTGTCCATGCCCGGCATGCGCGCGCCTGGGATCTGCCCCGCTTTGCGGGTTGGTGGGGTCACGACGAACCATCACGGTTCGAGATGGGGCCGGAGTTCCGGGCGATGTCCGGCGCCGATGGCTGGCAGTTGAGCAATCCGTCGATCGTCAGCCTGGCTGTCCTGCGCGCATCGATGGATATTTTCCGCGAGGCGGGCATGGAGCGGTTAAGGGCCAAAAGCGTGTCGCTGACGAGCTATCTCGAGTTCTTGCTCAATCAGAAGGCCTCTCCAAATTTCTCGATCATCACACCGCATGAAAAGGAGGGGCGCGGCGCACAACTCTCGATCCGGCTCCCCCAGAACGGGCGTACGTTGTGTGAACGGCTGGCCCGGGCAGGCATCGTCGGCGACTGGCGCGAGCCGGATACTTTCCGAGTTGCACCCGTTCCCTTGTACAACTCCTATCAGGATGTTTTCCGGTTTGTTCGGCGATTTGCGGCCGCGATTGACTAGCGGGAGGGATGGTGGAAGTTTGCGTTTCGTTGCGAATCTCCTCGGCTTGTTCCATGTCCCTTGACCTCGAAGGCTGCGTTGAATACAGTGAGAAGCCGCCTTGCCCCGGGGCAAGGTCGCCCGGGTAAAGAAGCCGCACCCGGTCAAGGAATCAAAATTTATGAGGCACATTCGATAATGAATACGAAAGCTTCTTCCCGCAAGACAGGTCTGCGCCAGAAGGCGCAACTCATGTCGGCATCAGAAATTGAGCGCACACTGGTCCGTTTGGCGTACGAGATCGTCGAGAAAAACGACGGCGTCGACGGTTTGGGGCTGGTAGGGATTCGACGCCGCGGCGTCCCCATCGCAGAGCGTCTGGGCAAGATCATCGCCCGGATTGAGAACGCTAAAGTCCCAGTCGGCACATTGGACATCACCTTCTATCGCGATGATCTTTCGACCCTTGGGCCGAAGCCGGTGGTGCAAGAGAAGGAGATTGGGTTTTCGATCGAGGACAAGAACATCGTTCTGGTCGACGACGTTCTTTTCACCGGACGCACGACGCGGGCCGCGTTGGACGCGCTATTCTCACACGGCAGACCGCGACGGGTGCAGTTGTGTGTGCTGATTGACCGCGGCCATCGGGAATTGCCAGTCGAGGCGAGCTTCGTCGGCCGCAATGTTCAGACCACGATGAATGAGGTGATCGAAGTCAAATTAACTGAGATTGATGATGCGGAGAAAGTTCTGCTCATGGAGAAGTAGGACCGTCAGGAAAGATGCGGCCAGCAAAATGAAAAAGACGGCGGTGAAACCGCCGTCCTTTTCAATGGAGCGACAGGCTAGGACAATTTGGTACAGATCGCCTTAGTCTGGGTATAGAGGCTAAGGGCGTCGTGCCCCATCTCGCGGCCCCATCCGGATTGCTTGTATCCCCCGAAGGGCAGCGCCGCATCGAAAATGTTGTAGCAGTTGATCCACACCGTACCTGCGTGCAGATGTTCTGCCGTGCGGTGAGCTTTGCTGATGTCCCGTGTCCAGACGGCAGCAGCCAGGCCGTATTCGCTGTCGTTGGCGCGGGGCATGATTTCTTCGGGATCGTCAAACGGCATAGCCGTTACCACCGGCCCGAAGATTTCCTCCCGCACCACCTTCATGTCTTCGCGAGCGTTCACGAGAACTGTGGGCTCGACGAAATAGCCCTTGTCGCCTTTCTTGTGGCCGCCAGTGAGGGCTTTGGCGCCTTCTGAGAAGCCGGCCTCCAGATAACCGCAGACCCGGCTTAACTGTTCCTGGGAAACGAGCGGTCCCATGTTCGTTTCCGGATCGAGACCCGACCCTACTTTGATTTTCTTCGCCTGGTCGGCGACACCTTCCACCACTTGGTCGAAGATCGGTTTCTCTACGTAGAGACGCGATCCGGCGCAGCAACACTGGCCGTGATTGAAGAAGATCGCGCTCGCGGCTCCGGGAATCGCAGAGTCGAGATCGGCATCCTTAAACACGACATTCGGAGACTTGCCACCGAGCTCGAGCGACACCTTCTTCAAGTTGCCAGCCGCAGCGTGCACGATCAGCTTCCCAACTTCCGTGGAACCAGTGAAAGCGATTTTGTCTACGTCTGGATGAGCGGCCAGTGCGGCGCCTGCCGTCTCGCCGTAGCCCGGTACAATGTTGACCACGCCCTCGGGGAACCCAGCTTCCATGANNCAGTTCGCCGAGACGCAGCGCCGAAAGCGGGGTTTGTTCCGCCGGCTTTAACACTACGGTGCAGCCGGAGGCCAGCGCCGGACCCAACTTCCATGCTGCCATCAACAGCGGGAAGTTCCAGGGAATGATCTGCCCCGCGACTCCGACTGGCTCCCGCAGCGTGTAGGCAAGGTACTTCGCTCCAGGCGTGTATGGAACCGAGATCGGAATGGTGTTGCCTTCGATCTTCGTGGTCCAGCCTGCCATATAGCGAAACAGGTCCACAGTTAGCGGCACATCGGCGGCCCTTGCGATGATGAGAGGCTTGCCGTTGTCGAGGCTCTCGAGATAAGCGAATTCTTCGGTATGTGACTCCAGTAAATCGGCGAGTTTCCAGATCAGGCGTCCCCGCTCGGATGCCGTCAACCGCCGCCAGGGGCCTTGATCGAAGGCCTTGCGCGCGGCCTTCACAGCCTGCTCAATATCTTCGCGATCGCCTTCCGCCACCTGCGCCAGAACTTCACCGGTGGCTGGATTGTAGGTGGGGAAGGTTTTGCCGGAAATGGAGTTTACCCATTTGCCGTTGATCAACATTTTGCGCGGCTTTTCGATGAAATCCGCGACCTGCGGATGAATCTGCGGTGACACTGCGATGCCCATACGTCCTCCTTAGATCGAGCACGAGATCAATTACGAAAGATCAAGCCAGAACTTGCATGATGTAAAGCTCAAGATGCGGGATGAGAATGCCGTTGAGTAATGCTAGCTCCGAGTCGGAACAAAAGCAATTCCGACGCGATGGTCCCGGTGCATGACCCCGGCCTCCTCAGGGTCGCGACTTTCGCCCTTATTCGCCATAAGGAACCCAGATATTCTTCACCTGGGTGGCGTGCTCCAGGAACCAGCGTCCTTCGGCCAGTTTCGGATTGAACCAGTCGATGGCTCGGCCCTCGTTGGTCCAGACCTGCTTTAGGTTGCCAACCGACAGCGCTTTCGCGGCAGCGGCGCTGGCTTCATCCCTAAACGACCAGATGGCATCCACATCGTCGTGCTCAGCCAGCACTTTCAGGAGTTGAGAAGCATAGCCCGTCACGAGGTTCACCGCCCCCCCCGGCAGATCGCTGGTGTCAAAGAGTTGATAGAGATCGCCAGCGATAAGCGGGTACGTCTCCGATGGAACCGCGATCACAGTGTTCCCCACAGCGAGGGCTGGGAGCACAAGAGACAGGAAACCCAGCAACGGCGCTTCCGCGGGACAGAGGATGCCCATGGTTCCGAGCGGCTCGTTCATGGCAATCGCGATATTGCGAAACGGAGGATTGTGTACGGCACCGTCAAACTTGTCGGCCCAGGCGGCGTAGGAAAAGATGCGCTCGATGCCGAGATCCAGTTCGGCCGCTGCTTGCTTCGCGCCGACGACCGGGGTGAGTCCGCGGATAATTTCGTCGCGGCGTTGAGAGAGGTTCTCGGCGCAGTAGTAGAGAACCTGCGCGCGATTATGCGCGGTAGCTTTTGCCCACGCCTCCGCCTTGCGGGCAGCCTCGACGGCGTTGCGAATGTCTTTGCGGTTGCCGAGCGAAGCTTCACCCAACAAACGCCCGTCGGGGGAGCGCACTTCCATGCTATAGCCGGAGTCTGGCCGCACCTGCTTGCCACCGATGTAGAGCTTCACGGTGCGATCGATGGCCGGAGTGCCTGCTTCCGGCTCTTCATCGGAGCGCGCAGCAGCAGGCGTGGGAACGGCAGGCAGCTTGGCAGCGTTGTTGAACCATGACGGTTGCAAATATTCGAGCAGGCCTTCCCTGCCACCTTCGCGGCCGTACCCGCTCTGGCGGTAGCCGCCGAAGCCGCAGGATGCATCGAACAGATTGGTGCAATTCACCCAGACGACGCCAGCCTTTACCTGCGCCGCAACCTGCAATGCCACGTTGATGTTCTCGCTCCAAACGCAGGCGGCCAGGCCATAGATCGTGTTGTTGGCCAACTCGACCGCTTCTCTCGGAGTGCGAAACGTCATGGCAGCGAGCACCGGCCCGAAGATTTCCTGCTGGGCAACGATGGATGTGGGATGCACATTGCTCAGCAGCGTGGGGGGATAGTAAAAGCCGCGCGAGGGCAAAGCCAGCTGTGGTTGCCAACAGGTTGCGCCCTCCGCGATTCCTTGGCCAACCATGCGCTGGATACGATCCAGTTGCACGCGCGCAACAATCGCACCGATGTCAATTGCCTTGTCCAAAGGAAGGCCAACGCGCAGGCTGCTCATCCGATCCTTGATCTTCGCGATTAAGGTCTCCGCGATGCTTTCCTGCATCAGCAGGCGCGAGCCCGCGCAGCAGACCTGGCCCTGGTTAAACCAGATTCCGTCCACCAGTCCTTCGACTGCACTATCCAGGTCAGCATCATCGAAGATGATGAAGGGAGATTTTCCTCCCAACTCAAGCGAGAGACGTTTATGAGTTGCTGCCGTGGCACTGCGAATCGCACGTCCGACTTCGGTGGAACCAGTGAACGCAATCTTATCCACGTCAGCGTGCTNNTCAGCGAAGGCGAGAGCGGTCAGAGGAGTGAATTCTGCGGGCTTCAATACCACTGTGTTTCCGGTGGCCAGAGCTGGAGCAATCTTCCACGCCGCCATGAGCAGGGGAAAATTCCACGGAATGATCTGCCCCACGACGCCACAAGGCTCGTACTCGGCAAACTCCTGCTCGAGAAGTTGTGCCCACCCCGCATGGTAGTAGAAATGCCGCGCCACCAGTGGAATGTCGATGTCACGGCTCTCGCGGATGGGTTTGCCGTTGTCCATCGTCTCCAGCACGGCGAGCAGACGGGAATGTTTCTGCACCAACCGCGCCAGGGCGTACAAATAACGGGCCCGGACATGGGAAGTGAGTGCCCGCCACTTTGGAAACGCCGCCCGCGCAGCCCGCACGGCAGCATCGATGTCCGCCGATGAACCTTGGGCAACGGAAGCCAGTTTCTCTCCACTCGAAGGATCTTGTGTCTCGAAATATTCGCTGGTGGCCGGTGCTTGCCACGCACCGTTGATGAAGTGTCCGAAGCGATGGCCGTGGCGCTCCAGCCAGGCTTGCGCCTCCTTCGGATCTTCCGGCGCGGGACCGTACTCCATCGTCACAAATTTTTCAGCAATGCTCATGTAGGTCGGCTCGACTCCCTCGTTTTCTGGTGACTATGCGATGGGATGACGATACTCTGCCGAATAGCGTCCCGTCGCGTGGTACTCCAGTTGCCGCTCGATATCGCCCAACAGCCCACTCGCACCGAAGCGAAACAGATCCGCGCGCATCCACGACTGGCCCAACTCTTCTTTCATCATGGCCAGCCAGTCGGTCGACTGCTTGGCGGTGCGAATTCCGCCGGCCGCCTTGAACCCCACGGCCATTCCTGTTTGCTCGCCATATTCGCGGATGGCGCGGGACATCACCAAGCCCACTGGCAGCGTGGCGTTGGTCGGTTCTTTGCCGGTTGAGGTCTTGATGAAGTCGGCTCCCGCCATCATGGCTACGACGCTGGCGCGCGCGACATTGCGCAGAGTTACGAGGTCGCCCGTGGCCAGGATGACCTTCATGTGAGCCGCACCGCAGGCTTGTTTGAAGGCTGCAACTTCGTCATACAGCGCCTGCCAGCGCCCGCCAAATACATGGGCGCGTGTGATGACAACGTCAATCTCGTGAGCGCCTGCTTCCACCGAGCGGCGTACCTCCGCAACCCGCTCCTCGAGCGGCGATAGACCCGCCGGAAAGCCAGCGGACACCGCTGCAACGTGGATGCCGCTACCTTCTAAAGCGTGCAGCGCCGTTTCAACAAACAGGTGATAGACGCAAACTGC
>PMHI01000253.1:19215-23935 GCA_003156615.1 Acidobacteriaceae bacterium
GAGATCGCCCGCAGGAGCCAGGCTGCCTGCCATTCCTTCTTCACGGTTCTTCGCGCTACCTGCGTTTGGGCGCGGCGTTCTACCGCGCTTGTGTTCACCCGAACTTCCTGCACCCAATTCAAATCCAGAGGAATTCCAGAGTTTGGCTGGAGCGGGCGCCCGGCAAGAGTCGCGATAGAATTTCCGGGATAAGGCTGGAGGCCACCCGCCTTACCCGTCATTTCGTGGGTTGCTCCGGGATGGTTGTGATCTACCGGCACTGGAATTCACCACACTTGGCGGCCGGGGGGACCAAGCCGCCAGCTTCCTTGCGCTGTAATTGTACGGCAGGAAATCGCACAACGCGAGGCCGGGTGCGACGGCGATCCTCCCTTCATTCCACCGCGCTCAAGAAAAACCGATGAATTGTACATCCAGGGTTTACAATGGCCCTCGATTTCACCCGTTTGCCACGAGACCGTTTCCTCCTATGCGTAACAAAAAGCTGTCTGGTGAGGTATCGGCAAAACTGCTGCGTTCTGCGAGGAAAGTCATGAAGCATGCGTACGCGCCTTATTCGAAGTTGCGGGTCGGGGCCGCCATCCTCCTCTCAAACGGTAAAGTTTTCTCGGGTTGCAACGTGGAGAACGCCTCCTTCGGAATGACCAACTGCGCCGAGCGTACCGCGATTTTCTCCGCCGTCGCGGAACTGGGGCCCAAGATCGAGATCCGCGCGGTCTCTGTCGTCAACGATCAGGGAGTGCCCTGTTCCCCCTGCGGCGCGTGCCGTCAGGTCATTTACGAATTCGGCCCCGACGCCACCGTTTTCTTTCAAGGCGCTAAGGGGCCAAAGCAGGCGCACATCACCGAACTCCTTCCAGAAGGATTCCGTCTCCAGTGAATCCAACGTCAGCTGCAGCCGAAGCCTTCCGTGCCATCGATGTGATTCGCAAGAAGCGGGACGGCGGCGAGTTGTCGCGAAACGAAATCGAATCCCTGGTGAACTCCTACACCCGCGGTGATATTCCCGACTATCAGATGTCGGCCTGGCTGATGGCGGTAGTGCTGCGCGGCATGACGCGCGCCGAAACCGCCGCGCTGACGGACGCGATGTTGCGGTCGGGCGAAGTGCTCGATCTCTCCGCACTTCCGGCTAAGAAAGTCGACAAGCACTCGACCGGCGGCGTGGGCGACAAGACTTCACTTGTGCTGGCGCCGCTTGCCGCCGCCGCGGGCGTGATGGTGCCGATGATCAGCGGCCGCGGTTTGGGACATACTGGAGGTACGCTGGACAAGCTCGAAGCCATCCCCGGCTTCAACGTGAATCTTCCCGTCGCTCAATTTCGCCGCGTGCTGGAGACCTGTGGCTGCGCCATGATTGGCCAGACCGCCGAAATCGCTCCCGCCGATCGCAAACTCTACGCCCTGCGCGATGTGACTGGCACCGTGGAAAGCCCCTATCTGATTTGCGCCTCCATCATGAGCAAGAAACTTGCAGAAGGCATCGACGCACTTGTCCTCGACGTAAAGACCGGATCGGGGGCATTCATGAAAAGTGAAAAAGACGCTGTTTTTCTCGCCGAACTCATGGTTGAAACAGGGGAACGGATGGGCAAACAGATGGTGGCCCTCATTACGGACATGGATCAGCCCCTGGGATCGATGATCGGCAATGCGCTCGAAGTGGTCGAAGTAGTGGAGGTTCTGCGCGGAGAAGGACCGGAAGATTTGCGCCAACTCTGCCTCGAGCTTGCGGGTTGGATGCTGCATCTGGGGGGAGTTGCGGACACGGTCGCAGAGGGAAAAAAGCAGAGCGAGAAACTGATCGCTTCCGGCGAGGCGCTCGACAAGTTTCGCCAGATGGTGGCACTGCAGGGTGGAGATCTGCGCGCGATCGACGANNATTCTTGGCGGCGGACGGGAACGCAAAGAAGATTCGGTGGATCCTGCGGTGGGAATCGTGCTGCATAAAAAAGTTGGGGATCCGGTTTCCTCGGGTGAGGCGCTGGCAACGATCTACTACAATGCAGAAGCGCGCGCGGTTCGTGCCCGGCAACTGCTCGACGAGAGCTATCAGATTGCCGATTCGCCCGTCCACGAGAAAAGGCCATTGATCCATCGCGTGATCCGCAACTCTGGAGAGAAAAACTGAATGGGACGCTTCACTGGAATCCTCGGCCTTTTGACGATGCTGGGATTGGCCTACGCCTTTTCCACCAACCGCCGCGCCATTCGGCTGAAAACCGTGGCCTGGGGGTTGGGCCTGCAGCTCGCCTTTGCCGTGTGTGTGTTGAGAATCGGTGCCGGCCAGCGGGTTTTTCAGAAGGCTGGCGACGTCGTCAGTCGACTGCTCAGCTACTCTTACGCGGGCTCGCAGTTTGTTTTCGGCGACCTGGGGAAACAAAACTCCAATTTCGGCTTCTATTTTGCTTTCCAGGTATTGCCGACCATTATTTTCATCTGCGCGTTTTTCGCGGTACTCTACCACTTCGGCGTCATGCAGTTCATCATCAGGATTGCCGCCTGGGTTATGACCCGGGTGATGGGCGCCAGCGGCGCGGAATCACTCAACATCGCGGCCAGCATTTTCATGGGACAGACGGAAGCCCCGGTGACCATCCGGCCGTTTTTGCCCGATCTCACGCGTTCGGAACTGATGACCGTGATGACCAGCGGGATGGCGCACGTCTCCGGTGGAATTATGGCGGCCTACATCGCATTCGGCATCGAACCCAAACACTTGCTGAGCGCGGTCATCATGACGGCGCCTGGCACGTTGCTGATGGCCAAGATGCTCGTGCCTGAAACCGAGCAGCCGAAGACCGCCGGCCGAGTGGTGATGCCCGAAAGCGAAGAAAAGACCGAGAAAGAAGAAAATCTGCTGGGCGCGGTCGCACGGGGAACGACCGACGGCCTGCATATGGCTTTGAACATCGCTGCCATGCTGATCGCCTTCCTGGCGCTGATCGCGCTAACGGACGGCATTATGGGTGGAATTCACCAAAGGCTGACCTGGTTTCCATCGAGTCTGGAAAAGATTTTCGGAGTCGTCTTCGCTCCGGTTGCCTGGGTGATCGGTGTTCCCTGGCGTGACTGTGGGGTGATTGGAACTCTGCTTGGCACACGCATGGTGCTGAACGAGTTGGTGGCATTCTCTATGCTCGGACCGATGAGGGCGGCGCTCGATCCGCGCTCATTCACCATCGCCACATTTGCGCTTTGTGGCTTCGCAAATCTCAGCTCGATCGGAATCCAGATTGGCGGCATCGGGGCACTCGCGCCGAACAAGAAAGGCGAACTGGCGCGGTTGGGAATTCGCGCCATGCTGGCGGGCACGATGGCAAACTTGATGTCGGCCTCAATTGCGGGCATGCTGCTGTAGGCCGCCGCGTCGGCCTTCAAGAAAGGACTTCCTCCGTGAAGCAGATTCGGGCTACCTCCCTCCTCATTTCGTGCTGCGTGCTTGTTCTTCTGGCGAATGCCTTTGCGCAAGCCGCACCGAGGCGGGTGATCATTGACACTGATCCGGGGGCCGACGATGCCATGGCCATCATCCTGGCTTTGAATTCTCCGGAATTTAAGGTGGAAGCGCTGACGGTCGTACCGGGCAACGTGGACGGGCGGCAGGGATTAGAGAACGCGTTGAAGATCGTTTCGCTGGCGGGACGCTGCGACGTTACCGTCGCGGCAGGAGCGCAACATCCGCTGAATCAGAAGCTGATTACGGCACAGTTCTGGCACGGAAAGAATGGCCTGGCCAACGTTGAATTACCCGCTTCTAAATGCCAAGCCGATCCCCGGTTTGGTCCGGACCTCATCATCGAAATGGTTCACAAGTATCCGCATGAGATCACGCTGATTCCGATTGGGCCCCTGACCAACATCGCACTGGCGGTTTCGAAAGATCCTTCGATTGCGGCCCTGGTCCACAATATCGTCATTATGGGTGGCTCGATCACTGGTGGGAACGTCAACGGAGCGGCAGAAGCGAATATTTACAACGACCCCGAAGCCGCCCAGATCGTGTTCAACGCCGGCTGGCTGGTGACGATGGTCGGCTCCGACGTGGGGGAGCGAACGCTGATTACGCGAAAGTATCTGGCGGAGCTTCAGTCCTCCCACGGACCGCAGAGCGACTTCATCGCTAAGCTTGCCGACTTCTATTTGACCCGCAGCGAGAAGAGCGGATACAGCGGGGCGGCAATGTATGACCCGCTGGCGGTGGGCATTGCTCTCGATCCGACGCTGGGCACCCTTAGAGAAATGCATGTGGACGTGGAAACCAAGGGCGAGTTCACTCGCGGAGAAACCGTGGCCAACCGCATGGGCTCAAACGAGAACAACGTTTTGCATGGAGACCACTACGAGATCGAGGGGGCCACCGATCTGAAGCCGAATGCCCGAGTTTGCCTCGCTTCCGATGCCGACCGTTTCTTGCAGCTGTTTGTCAGCCGAATCAGAGGGAAGTAAGCCGGTTCAGCCATTCGCGCGCGCGACTAGGAAAATTGCCAATCCATAGAAGACAAACATCAGTCCCAGGTAGGTCTTGGCGCGAGGTCCCGAATTCTCGAATTCTTTCCAGGCGAGAATCCCCCAGAGCGCCGCAACCATGGGAGCGGATTGGCCGATGGCGTAAGAAATGGCAACGCCAGTGAAGCTCGCAGCCACCAGATTGAAAACCGTGCCCAGGCCCCAGATGAATCCACCGAAAAGCCCCAGCAGATGTCCCGAGGCCGGCCCG
>PMHI01000072.1 GCA_003156615.1 Acidobacteriaceae bacterium
TTGGACTAAACCGCTACGCGGTAGGATTCCGCACGACATTCAGTTCGTAACCTCGGGGATCCATCTGGTCTCACTCCGCCTCTTGCTCCCCAAGTAAGCGCCTTTGCGGAATCATGGAGTCGCTGCTTGCAGCGAATTCCATCCGACAAAGGAGCTTTCCATGACATCCCTTCGGCAACGCATGCTCGAGGACATGCAGATCCGCAATTTGGCCGTGAACACCCAGCAGGCTTACGTCTGGCAGGTGTCACAATTCGCGCGGTACTTCAACCAGTCCCCAGAGTTGTTGGGGCCTGAGCAGATTCGTGCCTATCAGGTGTACTTGACCAACGAAAGGAAGCTGGCCGCAAGTTCGATCATCATCGCGATCTCCGCACTCCGCTTCCTTTACAAAGTGACGCTCAAAAAGCACTGGAGTCTCGACGACATCATCCCGGCTCCGAAAGTACCGCAGACGCTGCCCGTGGTCCTCAGCCCCGAGGAAGTGGTTCACTTTCTCGAATGTGTCGAGAGCAGAAAGCATCGCACCATCTTGACCACGTGTTATGCGGCCGGCCTGCGTATTTCCGAATCCATCGCCCTTACTCCTTCTGCCATCGATAGCAAGCGCATGGTCTTGCGCATCGAGCAGGGCAAGGGCAAGAAAGATCGCTACGTAATGCTGTCGCCCAAACTGTTGGAGATCTTGCGGAGTTGGTGGCGTGTGGAGAGACCTCAGCACTGGCTCTTTGTGGGCGAACGGCCAGGCCGGCACATCACTCGGAATGCGGTGGAGCAGGCATGTCAAGAAGCCCACGCCGCTTGCCAGATTCCCAAACCCATCACGCCCCATTCGCTGAGACAGGCTTCGGCATACTACACCACCTTTCAGAGTTCCTTCATTCTAAAGACAATTGGCCTTGGCCAGGTACAATCAGCGGCAGTCTACGGCCGCAGTGCACTGCTTCGACCTGAGCCTGCACAGCTGGCAATTGTAGATCCTTTCGATCGATGATCCAGGGCGCGAAAGTGACAACCTGCGTTGCCGGAAGAACGCCTTCGCGAATAAGTCGTTTGATAACGGTGTCGCTTACCTTCAGTTCTCGTGCTGCTTGCTGCTGTGTCACCCAGCCGTCTTGTCTCTGAAACGGTGCGATTTCGTGATACCCGCGTAGTCCCGCGACTCGATGTGCGTTCCAATTCTTCTCTTGCCCCGTCTTGTATCCCAAGCGATTCAGAATCGCCGCAATGTCTTTATCGGGACAAACCTTGGCTAACTCACTTACTAAGTCGATTACAGTACGTTCTGCACTGTGTCGATGCTGCCCAGTTAGAGTGCGCTCTACGTACAGTTCAGTATGAACTCCTCCAGCCCAGTGCAGGATCAGTCGATGCCTGGGCGAATCTCGCTGACTTTCAACCACGATCTCATGGAGCACGGTGCGCAGGATGCGCTTCTTCAACTGCACCGGCACGTCCGGATGATCCCACACTACCCACACATCATCCCCCAGCGCAATCAACTCCGCCGTCTGCTTATCACTGAGTGAGGCAGGTCTTTCTCCCAAAGCGGTAACCCGCGTTTCCAGATCGGCCACCTCCTGTAGCGCGTGATTCCATCGCGTCTCCAGTTCGGCAGCTACCAGACGATTTTCCGGCTCTGCGGCATCGAACTGCCGACGTGCTCGATCGGCTTCAAAGCGAGCTCGCTGCAAAGCCAGCTCCAGTGCTTTTCGCTTCTCGTTGTCCTCGGCCTGGACGCATTCGCTCATCTTGATCGCAGCCTCGATACCAGCTGGCTCAATCGCCGCCAGAACACTGCCCACGACTGCTCGGTCGACACGTAGACTCCCGATCGTTGAGCAACCATTCGAATCGCGATTTCCTCGATCGCCTCGACAAACATAGCGCGGCACTCGACCATCGTTGCCGCTGTAGGCCACCTGCAGCTTCCTCCCGCAGCGACCGCAGCGCAACAATCCCGACAACAGAGCTGAACCCGCTTTCGCAGCGCCGCTTCCTTCACCCCCCGCCCACGCCACATTGGCCTCCAGCCGCTTTTGATTCTCCACATACTCCTCCCAACTGATGTACCCCAGATGATGGTTCACAAGCAAGACCTTCCACTCATTTTGAGGCTTGCGATAACGAGAGCGCTGGCGAGCTCGTCCCTCTTCGATTACCGTTCGAGGAGCTGTCTTCCCATAAGCAAATGCTCCGGCATAACAAGGGTTCTTCAGCATCTGACGGATTCTTCCGCTGCTCGGCAGCGCCCATATGACTTCCCGCCCCGCCGCGCCTGGCTTGGCATGAGGAATCGGAATCTGCTCTTCGCGAAACCAGATCGTCGCTTGTCGAGCGCTTCCCAGTTGTCGAAATTTCTGGAACACAAGGCTAATCGCCTGTTGCACCTGACGATCCGGCGTCTTCTCAATGCGGTCGTCCTCGCTGCGAACAAACCCGACCGATACTTCCCACAACGCGAACCCACGCTTCACTTTTTGCTCAAAAGCTTCGCGCGCGCGTTGTCGTAACAGCCCGAGTTCAAACTCCGCCATGGAACCCTTCAAGCCGAGCAACAAACGATCATTTAGCAGCCGCGGGTCATAGATTCCATCCGTGTCGATCAGTAGTGTCTCCGTGAGTGCGCACAGATCCACCAGATGATGCCAATCTCGATTGTTGCGCGCCAGTCGCGAAGCTTCCAGTGCGAACACCGCTCCGGCTGATCCCTGGCAGACTGCCGCCAACAGGCGGCCGAACCCGGGGCGCTCCTGCAGGCCACCACCGGATCGACCTAAGTCCTCATCAATCACGGTTATCTTGCCGAAGCCCAACTGCTTCGCCCGCTCCGCCAGCGAGTACTGTAGTTCTTTTCCCTCCAGATGATTCCTTACTTGATACGGCGTGGATTGCCGCACGTAGACATAAGCTCCGCGCTCCAGCTGATGCTGCTTAATCTTCTCGCTCATTTGGCCTCCGTTCGCGTCCTTGCAGAACGCTGGCCAACATTTCCCGCCAAAGCTCGCGGCAACGTTCCCGCACCTCCTCGGGTAATATCATCCAGAGCTCGTCGTCTTCGAAGTGAAGCTTGCGCTGCCGTGCGACCGGCTTCTCGTGGTTGTGCATCCTGTCCTCCTGCTGAGGATTCTGCACAACCACGCCTATCGCCCGCCACCATGGAATGCTGGGCATCTGTGAGGGCCCGCAACTCGATGAGTGCATCCAGCGAGATTCGTGGCCTCGCCTCTGTTCGCAGACGCTCACAAATATCCGAGCTCAACATCCATTCCGGTATGGCCAACTGCAGACCGTCCGGCAATCTCACAATCACAATCGGAGCATCGCCGCCTCGTCGCAGATACCGAATCCGTTCAACTTCTACTCCGTGACATGGGTGACAGCGGTAGCAGATCTTGGCGGGAGACAAACTATGAGCAGTACCAAAAGGCCTTAAGGCACGCATTTGCCGTTCACCTCCTCGAACAGGGTACCGACGTCCGTACTATTCAACTCCTGCTCGGCCATCGCAGCCTGGCTACCACCGCCCGCTATTTGCGCATTGCCACCAGCAAGGTGTGCTCCACCACCAGCCCGCTTGATCTGCTCCCGCGTCCGGTTCCCATCCACACCCCACCGACGACTCCTTAGCCCTTTCAGTGCTAGCCCATGGAGCGTCCCCGGCTGGAAGTCGCTGACGTGTTTCGTCGTTATGGCGAAGCCTATCGTGAACAACATGCAGCTTCGCTTTCCACGGCCCAGCGCCGCGTCATGAGTGCCATCGAACTGTGTCGGACCGCCGCCCTCGGCGGCCACCTGGAACAGTGCGATCAATGCCAGAACCAACGCATTGCCTACGACTCCTGCCGCAACCGCCATTGCCCAAAATGCCAGTCCTTGGCACGGGCCCAGTGGATCGAGGATCGTCAATCCGAGCTCCTCGACACCCAATATTTCCATGTCGTCTTTACTCTCCCGGAAGAGATTGCCGCCATCGCTTACCAGAACAAGAAAGTGGTGTACGACATTCTCTTTCGGGCCACGTCTGAAACCCTGCGCACCATTGCCGCCGACCCCAAACATCTCGGCGCCGAGATTGGCTTCTTCGCCGTGTTGCACAGTTGGGGACAAAACTTGATGTTTCATCCACATTTACATTGCGTCGTTCCCGGTGGCGGACTCTCCCTGGACGGCGACCGTTGGGTCTCCTGCCGTCCGGGCTTCTTCTTGCCCGTGCGCGTGCTCTCGCGTCTATTCCGCCGCTTGTTCCTCGAGCTGTTGCAGCAGGCCTTCGACGACGGCCAACTGCAGTTCTTTACCGGCCTCCAGCAGCTTCAGGTTCCCTCTGCCTTCGCGGCTTATCTCGCACCGCTCCGCCAAGCAGAATGGGTCGTCTATGCCAAAGCCCCCTTTGCCGGGCCCCNNAACGGCCAGGTGCAGTTCCGCTACAAGGACTATCGCCAGGACGGCCAGCAGAAAACCATGCCCCTGTCCGCCGACGAGTTCATCCGTCGCTTCCTGCTCCACGTACTCCCCGACGGCTTCCACCGCATCCGCTACTATGGCTTCCTGGGCAATCGCTACCGCCAAGAAAAACTGGAACGCTGTCGCCAACTCTTAGGGATGGCGGTTCCCGCGACCGAGCCGCCCAAGGACTACCGCGACCAGTATGAGGAACTGACCGGCATTTCTCTCCGGCTATGCCCGGTCTGCCGCCGCGGTCAGATGATTCGAATCGCAGTGCCACTAACCCCGGCCTGTGCATCCCCAACGTTACGGGACACTTCATGAGAACGCTCGGCTCTCAACCTCTTCTTCCGCAGACTTGCCCAAAACAAGTCCGCGCACAGGTGTCTTCACACACCCTTCCCGGCCGCTCTGATTGCTTCCTTCTCGCTCTGCACGTCACAGATCTTCGCTCTCTGGGTACTAACACGCTGCCAGAACTCCTCTTCGAAACAACGCCATCGCTCTTCAGCAAGCCTTCCTCCGATTCAATACCCATAGGGCCGGCACCATCGAGGCGGTTTAGTCCAATACATTTTTAGCTCACCGGCGCGGCTTCCAGATTTCTTGCCGACCATGCTCCCTCGTAGCCGCGCCGCCGAGCTAAAAATGCTCTGCA
>PMHI01000572.1 GCA_003156615.1 Acidobacteriaceae bacterium
CCACGTCCCGTTGTGAACAGAATTACATGGGAACCACAGGCGATCAGCTCCGCAATTTCTGCATTGTCATTGATATTGGGGAATCCAAAACGCGGCTCCCCATCCGGCACCACGTCCAACAGATACAAACCGCCCTTTCGGGGAACGTCACCCGGCTTAATTAGCCCCGAGATTGGCGAATCACCACTCTTGCAATACGCTCCGATCGATTTCTCCTCAATAGTGGTCAGCCCGCCCTCGGCGTTTCCTGGAGCAAAACTGGCGTGGCCCATCTTTTTGTAGTAAAACGCTGCCTTTTCGACGGACGCTTTCAACTCGTGGCCGAGCTCCGGCGTGACCGCTCGGGCGGACATGACTTCTTCCAATCCGATCATTTCTCCGGTTTCCTCGAAGATCGTCGCCGCGCCCTGGTTGACCAGCATGTCGAAGGCGCGTCCCACCGCGGGATTGGCGGAGATTCCGCTGGTCGCATCGGAACCGCCGCACACGGTTCCCACCACCAGTTCTTTCACTGGCAATGGGACTCGCGGCACTTGGGCAATCTGGGTCAGAGCCTGCTCGACCCACTTCGTACCCTCAGCGATAGACTTCCTTGTTCCGCCGCTTTGCTGGATCACCACGGTGCTCACGGGCCGGCCGGTCTTCGCGATCTCTTCCGCGAGGCGATGCCGATTGAAACTCTCGCATCCCAGGGAGAGCAGCAGCGCACCGCCGACATTGGGATGCGTGCACAGCTTATTCATCATCCGGTCGGCATAAGCATTGGGATAACAACCGCCAAAGCCGATTAGATGCACGGGCTGACCTTTGAAAGAATCCACAATCTCGCGGGCTACGTGGTGAGCGCATTCCACGAGGTAGGCGACCACGATGCAGTTTCGGATTCCTTTTCTTCCATCAGAGCGAAGAAAGCCCTCGAGTGTGGGCGAGTTACTTGACGAAGACATTATCTTTATCCAGGGTGTAAGTAGCGATGTAGTCACTCTTCAGGTTATGCAGATGCATGTGAGCGCCGGCAGGAATTCTCTCTTTTGCAGAGCCAATCGGTACACCGCACTTGTACACTTTTTCTCCCGCCTTGATGTCGCGGGCCGCGACCTTGTGCCCGATGGCAATCTCTTGTGTGAACACGAGTTCGTGGCCATCCACTAAGTCTCGGTCGCCCGGGCGTACCGGGGAGACAACAATCAGCACATTGTCTCCGCCATGGATGCGCAACAGCTTCCGTGATTTCCCTTCGGGTTGCATCAGAATTTCCCATACTGCAAGTAAGCTGCGACCGGGTCGACCCCCTCGAGAATTGCTTTACGAACCAGATTTTCAGTGCGTAAGACTTCCTCGGCCTGCTCGACGACTTGGGAGGCGATCGCCGCCGGAATGATTACGATTCCGTCGCGATCCGCAAGCGCGTAGTCGCCGCTGCGGACTGTGACTTCACCAATCTGAATCGGCTCGCCGAACGCCGTGGCCGCCCATTTGCCGACTACATCCGCAGGGGTGAAATACTTGCAAAACAGCGGAAATCCCAAAGCCTCGATGAATGCCGAATCGCGGCAGCCCCCATCCACGATATAGCCTAGCACCTTCTTGTACACCAGCGTCTCCGCCGACAGTTCTCCCATATGCGCAAGGGTGTGGTCATTGGGCTGAGAAACGAGCACCGTATTCGCTGGCGCCTTGGACAAGAGCTCACACCACTTGAGTAGACTCTGATGTGGGTCCAAAGAATCGTCGCGCTTGCCCTCGATTGTGAAAATAGGGCCGGCGAGTTTGTGCTGTAAATTCAGAGGTCGAATGTAATGGGGAAGCGTCTGCTGGACATAGCCCTTCGCCCTCAACACGTCAAAGACGGCTCCGCTGTAGCAACTTCTCAAGCGGTCGACGAGCGTGACGGTTGGCGTCATGGCGGTTTCATCCTACTTCGGTTGCAGGTGCTCCTGGAACTTTGAAGCATCTCGATACTGCACCGTCTGTAGATGTTCGCAATAAAGAACCAGATCTCCGGGCACTTTGAACACTTCGTAAGAGACCTTCACCATCCCCATCTCCGCGTACTTGGGCCATTTGTCAAGCTGCGTGCGAATGGTGTAAATCGTGTCGCCCACGAACACCGGCTTAATGAAGCGTAACTTGTCATATCCGTAGCTGAAGGTGTGAATATTGTTGTGCGCCATCAGGCCCAGGCCCAGGCTGAATACCATGGCACCCGCTACCAGGCGTTTCTTGAAGACTCCTTCCTCTTTGGCGAAGACATCATCCGCGACATAGGGATGCATGTCGAGGACGATGGCATTGAACAACATGCTTTCCCCTTCGGAAATCGTGCGGCGAATCGATCGCGCACGCTTGCCCACTTCGAAGTCTTCATACAACCAATCCTCAGCATTCCATATCGAGATTTCTTTGTGTTTGACGGGATCGGGATTTGGATTCTTCACGGGGGCTCTCCTTTTCTCGTTACGCGATTCGGCGTGCCGCAATCCGCTGCCTGGCGTAGTGTTCGTTCATCCATCGGATCAGGCCGGCGTCCTTCAATTCTCCACCCAGGCAGCGATTGATCTGGACGCCCGCGGCTTCGAAGAAACGAACAAAGCCGTCGAAGCGCGGCCGCACATAGGCCGTCTGCAAGGTTTCGAGCGTGTCGGAGAAGAAGCCGTCGGCCATCGCGCCGACCGACGAGTCAGTCCATGCGGCCAAGCTGGCAGGCTGGCCTCCTTCGCGAAAATAGGTACCTCGCTGGTGTTCCGGGCTCACGAGCCATTTGGCATAGGTGATGGCTTCCAATGGATGGGAACTGAGCTTGCTGATTGCAACCCCCGTTCCCCCCAGCATGGTTCCGCCGCAACCGCGATCGCCGGCAGCTGGAGCATTCGTGAACTTCAATCGGACGGAGTTGCCAACTCGCGAGTAGTTGGAGTAACCAAAGCCGTAGGGACAGTAGATGGCGTCGCAAGCGCTGATCATGAAATCGTAAACCTGGATCGGGTTCCACTCCACAGACCGAGGATGCGCGACTGCGATCAGCGTGTGCAAGCGATCCAACACCTCCGCGGCGACTGAGTCGTCCACAAAAAGGTCCCGCTCTTCAGGGATGGGGTATCCGAGATTTGCGCTCAGCGTGAAGAAGAGACTGATCGCATCCGTCGGACAAGCCGGCACGACGACATATTTCCCGGCCTTGCGCGCTTTCTCTCCCAGTTCCAAAACGTCGTCGAAAGTGTCGGGAACAACGGGAGACAGCCCTCGTAACAGATCTGGCCGATACGACGCGACCTGGGTGGCGGCGTCGATGGGGAGAGCCCAAAGGCCGCCCCCGTACCAGTAGGATTGCCAGGAAGGCCCCACAGAGTCCGCAGCAAAGCGAAGCTTCTCCGCTTCGCTGAGGAAGGGAGCTAGGTCAACTAACACACCATGAGCTGCGGCGAAGCCAACGAACGGGTGATCCACGACGAGCAGATCGTAACGATCCACATATTGCTCGATGGGAGCTTCGCCAAATTCGCGCAGGGTTCGCCGGTCCCACTGGATTTCAAGTTCTGGATTTTGCCCTTCATATTCGGGAACTCCTCCGAGCAAGGGGGCATAACCGCGGGGATGATCCCAAGTGAGCCCTTTGAGAACGATTCCCAAACTAACCTCCCCGCTTTCAGAAACGTTTTACTTGGCCCGAGTCAAGCGGCCGGGCGCTTCTCAGCCAGCAAAATGTGTTCGCAATACAAAACGACTTCATCGCGCTGGTTCAGCACCTCACAAGCTTCNNACCGGCTTGGGGAAACGCAATTTGTCATATCCGTAGGTGAAAGCGACGGGATTGATTTGATTCGCCGTGAGACCGATGCCGATGGCAAAGGTCATGGTGCCGTGTGCGATACGCTGACCAAAGGTAGTCTCACGGGCAAACTCTGCGTCGACGTGATGCGGAAAGTAGTCTCCCGTATGCCCCGCATGAATCACCACATCCGTCTCCGTAATCGTGCGCCCCGAACTGACTCGCTGCGCCCCGACTACATAATCTTCGAAGAACTTGGTGTGTGTCATGGCTGCTCCTCTCCGGAGGAAAGTTCCGTCCTCTTTCCACCGATGGCTGAGGAAAGCGTGCGGGAAGCCTGGCTTAACGCTTCCTTCACCTGGGGCGGGCCCACGCTGTCTCCGATGCGCGCAAGAAAGGGAACTGCCATTGCGGCGATCGCTTCCCCGTGTTGATTCAAGACCGGGTAGCTGATGTTCACCACTCCGTGCACCTGGTAACTGGCGAGTTCTTCGTAGCCGCGCCGACGAATCTGGTTCAGGTGGCGGTAAAGACCAGCCGGGACAGGTTTTCTCGAGCGGCAGCTCCACGCTCCCAGTGCGCGGTCGCGAACTTCGTCGCCTTGAAAAGCCAGAATCACGTGTCCGGAAGCCGTGTTCAAAAGGTCAATGTTGGCTCCCAGCCGTACGGAGAATCCCATGTTCCCCGGTGCGTCAAACTGCGCCACGATAACCACCTCGGCATGGTTGAGCATCGCCAGATGGCAGGACTGGCCGGTGTCGCTTGCGACCCGCTGCACCAGCGGACGCGCCTGCGCGATCAGGCGTTGAAGCGGACGGTGGTGATGGACAATTTCAAACAGCCTCAGCGTGAGTTGGTAGCGCTCGTCCGGGCCTGTCCGGGAAATGTAGCCTCGCTCTTCGAGACACACCAACATGCGGAACACCTCAGTAAGGGTGCGCCCGAGACGGTTGGCGATCTCACTGCGGGTCAGGGCCTCTGAAACTGAAGCTAGAAGTTCCAAGATGTCCAGGCCTTTTTCAAGGGCAGGGGCGGGGTACCGGCTTCTCCGCGTAGTCACCTGCCGTTGAGTTGAAAGCGCGCGCCTGGCGGTCATGTTAAGCAACCGTTCTCAGTTTACTACGGAGTTTCTCTAATAAAAATACTATTTCATTGGTAGAATTAAGCGTTGGGTAGGATCAGGAGCCTTCCGTGACCACTTCTACTGCTTGCGTCTCCACAGATCGCATCAAGGAGAGGCCAGAAAAGCCTCTCCACGGCATTCTGGTGCTGGACTTCAGCCAGTTTCTTTCCGGTTCGCTGGCCACCCTGCGGCTGGCGGACATGGGTGCCCGGGTGATCAAGATCGAGCGCCCCGGTCG
>PMHI01000415.1 GCA_003156615.1 Acidobacteriaceae bacterium
AATCCCGAGGCCTACCGCCTCTATCTGGAAGGCCGACAACTCTGGTACGGGCGCACCCCGGAAGGTTTGAAGAAGAGCATTGATTTATTCCAACAGGCGATTGCCGCCGATCCGAACTACGCTCTTGCTTATGCTGGGTTGGGCGACACCTACAACGTGATTCCGAGCTACGGGGTGGGCATAACCTCCCGGCAAGCGGGAGCGCTGGCGGAGGAAGCCACCCGCAAGGCGCTCGAATTGGATGACTCCTTGCCAGAGGCACATCTGGCGCGCGCTTCTTTTCTGACTTTTTCGTTGAAATGGAAAGATGCTGAGGAAGAATTTCGGCGCGTCATCCAGTTGAACCCCAACGGCGCGACAGTGCATTATTTGTACGCCTTTGGCCTTCTCGTTCCCGAAAAACGATTCGACAAGGCTTTCGAGGAATTCCGCNNTTGTTGATGGATGCGCATCGCTATCCGGAGGCGCTCGCCCAGTTCAACAAGGCTCTGGAGCGCGACCCGAATTTCGGACCCGCCCATCTCAAGCTAGCGCAGCTGTACGCGGTGACGGGCGACTTTGGAAATGCGGTGAACGAGTTGCACAAATTCTCCCCAACACCGGGATCGTGGAGCCCGGACGCGACGGGCTACCGGGATCTGGCGCTCGCCGCATTCGATAAGCCGGACGAGAATACATGG
This sequence comes from Acidobacteriaceae bacterium, assembly GCA_003156615.1. Next base: position 681 of record PMHI01000415.1, read on the forward strand.
GCGGCCATGGCTCTTTCAGCCACCGGCGACCGGAACAAAGCGTTCGAGCACCTAGAAAAAGCACTTGCAGACCAGGAAATTGAACTGGTTCTCTGCATCCGCTTTCCCAGCTTCGATCCGATCCGTACCGATCGCCGCTACGCTGATATGATGCAGCGACTCGGATTGCCCGAGTAGGCCAGACTTTGGTTCCTNNCACCCAGAATCGTGGCATCCACTCCAGCGCGCCGCGCAGGCAACGGCGCCACAACTCGAACGTTATCAGAGACCAGGCTGGCGATTTCTAACGGCTCGCGGTCTGGGGCTTGATGAGCTCGTCGAGATAGTCCGGCCGCTCACCATCACGCACCAGGTGCGGGTAACGTGCGCCATCATGGTATGTAATGGTACAGGTTCGAAAATAATCGTCCACGACGACGAGGAGTGTGATCGGTTTCGAGGTATCCTTCGCAGACTTGACCGCGTCCGAGAGCAATTCCTGAGTGTAGACGCGGCCGTTGACGCCAATTATTTTCATCTGCGAAGAGATGCCCGCCTCAAACGCAGGACTCCCGACAATCGAGTCGGTGACCATCCCGTCGCCTCCCACCTGGAGACCGATCGAGTAGACCTCGCCGACATTGCCGCGGCGGCCTTCCAACTTCGCAGGCTTGTCGTTAAACGTGACCTTCCAGCCGCTGTTTTCGATCCCTTCCACAGGTGCTTCCGCGGAAGTGGAATTCATTCTGCTGTGGAAGAACGTGGCCCAATCAAAAGGCGCGAATGCGTTGAGCGTCTTCACCAAGTCGTCGAAGGTATAGGTCTTCACCTCCGGGCCATGATTGGGACCGCCGTGGAACTCCTGGCAGAAATCATCAATCGATTTCTTTCCACCAGACTCACGATGAATGATGGTGGCTACTTCGAGCCAGAGCAGATCGCCCTCTTCGTAGTAATCGGCGCCCCGGCGCCAGTTCATCCAACCGCCCCGGAAGGCTCCGCCACCGCCGCCGGCCACTGCAACGGCGGTGTCAAGCAACGGGCGCCAGGTACGGCCGGGGCGTCCAGGGCCGAGCATGGCCGCGATGCTGGCCAGATATTCGTGGTATTGGTCTGGCGTCCACAAGCCGCTGCGCGCCGCCAACATGGGCCCAAGGTAGTCGGTAAGCCCCTCATAGCCCCACAAGAGATCCGTTTTCATCGGCTGTTCGTAGTAAGGGACGGTCAGATCAGCGGGCCGGCGGAACTTGCCATTCCAAGAGTGGACGAATTCGTGCGCCAGCAGTCCGCCCAGCGACATGCCGGAACTGGGCAAAAGCAGAGTTCGCTCCGGCAAGCGGCTGTTGTTCGACTCGTGGTGCTCCAGGCCGAAATGCGCCACGTGATCGCTGAGCGCGAGCAGGAAATGATAGTCGCGATAGTGGCGAGCACCAAAGAGTTTGCCCGATTCGGCCACCAGATTGATCATCTGCTTCTGGTTTTCTGGGCTCATGTTCAGAGCATCTGCGCTGTCGGCAGCGATGTCGATTTCGTGATGGATCGGTTCACCCGGCGGCGTGAGGTCGATGCTCCGGTAAAACTCACCGGTAATTACGGGAGAATCCACGAGCAAGTCTAGAGATATCGGTTTGAATGAAATTCGCTTCCCCGCGTCATTCTCAACAGGAAGCGCCGTGCCGAATTTCCACCCCTCCGGCATCTCAAGCTTGGCTTCATACATGAGCTTTTCGGCGGGTACGTCTGCGGGATAAAGTACGACTTCATTCCATTCGAGGACCATCAGTTTGTCAGTGGCCGAGCCGCCATCGGGTTCAATCACGTCAAAGCTGGCATCGAGATGGCTAACGCCGCGGGGGATCTCCAGGTGAAAGGTGAAAACATCGAGCAAATCGCGCTCCCAAGGGATGGTCTTGCCTTCCGCCTCGAATTTGAGGCCGGTGACACTTGCGATGGGTCCATCCGGCCCGTGCTCACCGGGAATCCATTTCGGGTAGTAGAGCGTTAGAGGCCCAGACTTGACGGGCATCACCAAATGCGTGTGCAGCAGCTTCTGCTGAGTTTTAGTCGCGTCCACCGTGACCAGGATTGCTCCTTCGGCGAGCGCGGCGGACGCGGCCAGCGCAAGGACTGAGGCGAGAAATACCAACGACCGAACACGGTACGGTTGCATGCAAATGCTCCTCAATAAAGCGGGATAAACCGACCCGTGCATCATAAACCGCTTCGCGCGGTGCCGCATTCCTTCCCGGAGCTTGGGTCCCGGATGACGGGCCAACCGCAAGTTACGTTTTCACATTTTCACGTTTTCACGCGGACTCGGACCGGCGGAATGATCCGAGGNNTGGGGCGGCTTTTTCGCTGCTACGACAATCAATCCTTCCGCCTTCCCTGGCTGCGTGAGATAAGGGACCATTGTGGGCGATATCGATTCATATCCCAGGTCTTTCGCGGTCTTATAAGGGGCATAGAACATCAAGTGCGGGGGCACGAAACCGCTTTCCTTGGACTGGTCATCGTAGAC
>PMHI01000701.1:0-2570 GCA_003156615.1 Acidobacteriaceae bacterium
ATCGAGAAGCTCAAGATCGAAGAGCAGGCCGAAGAGCGCAAGGGCAACTTGCAGCGAGTTGCCGAAATCCGCTACGGACTGTTGCGGCAAGCCGAGGGAGAGTTAAACCAACTGACGGCCAAGATCGACGGCAAAAGCACGGGCGCACCGCGCATGCTCAAGGAAGAAGTGGACGAAGAAGACATCGCCCGCATCGTCAGCAAGTGGACCGGCATTCCCGTCTCCAAAATGCTTGAGGGCGAAGTGAAAAAACTGGTCACCATGGAAGACCGCCTGCGGCTGCGCGTCATCGGCCAGGACCAGCCTCTCGAGCGCGTTGCCAACGCGATCCGCCGCTCCCGCGCCGGGCTCAGCGATCCCAAGCGCCCCATCGGCTCATTCATCTTTCTCGGCCCCACTGGCGTGGGAAAAACCGAACTCGCTCGCGCTCTCGCTGAGTTCCTGTTCGACGACGAACGCGCCCTGCTGCGCATCGACATGTCCGAATACATGGAGAAGCACTCGGTCGCCCGCTTAATCGGCGCGCCTCCGGGTTACGTGGGATATGAAGAAGGAGGCCAGCTCACCGAGCAGGTCCGTCGCCGGCCTTATGCGGTGGTGCTGTTCGACGAGATTGAGAAGGCTCATCCCGATGTCTTCAACGTCCTGCTGCAGGTGATGGACGACGGCCGNNGTGGACTTCAAGAACACGATTCTGATCATGACTTCGAACATCGGGTCGAGTTATCTGCAATCCGACCACGTGCAAACGCCGGAAGAGTTTGAGAAGGCCAGCGAACGGGTCCTCGAAGCGCTGTACGGCCACTTCCGGCCCGAGTTCTTGAACCGGGTTGACGACATCATCGTCTTCGCCCCGCTCGGCAAAGAGCAGTTGGTCAAGATCATCGAGCTGCGCCTCGAAGACGTTCGCCGTCTGCTAGCCGACCGCAAGATCTCGATCGAGCTCACCGACGCTGCCAAAGAGATGCTCTTCACCCAGGGCTACGACCCGAACTTCGGTGCACGGCCGCTCAAGCGCGCCATCCAAAAGCTGGTGCAGGATCCGCTGGCCCTGCAGATTTTGGATGGCCAGATCCTGCACGGCGACCACGTCGTGGTCGATGCCGACAAGAAAGCCGGCAAGATGAAATTCGAGGTCAGCAAGCGGGTGGGAGAAAAAGAAGCCGCAAAGGCAAGACGGTAAAGTTTCGAGCGCATACGGGCCGCGAAGGCGGCCCACCCATTGAATCGCGCGGACTCACTTGCTTTCGTCGCCTACTTTCGAACGAAAGCCTCGACCAGTTCGGGCGATGCGAACATGTACCAAGCGATCACGACCCGCACCATGATCTGGGCGCCGTAAAACCAGAAGCGCCAAGTCAAATCCCTCGCGGCCGCAGAAACTGCCGGCACCGATCCCGCGATTCCGATGACCATGATCAGAATCGCGCACCAGCGCGCCCAATTGCGCAGCCGATAAAGGCCCCAGCCAACCAATGCCCAGCCTGCGCCGACGGATAAGGCCGTCTGCGGTCCACTTAACTCTCTTCCATACGTGATCCCCGCTCCCAGCGCCATTGAAAGCGAGCCCGGCACCACGAACTCGATAATGCCGATCGCGGCCAGATATCCCCCGACCAGAAAAAACAGAGCTGCGATCACCGTGACACTGGCGGGGCGTTCCATAGGGACGAGAGTACCGCAGTTTCGCAGGCGAAATGACGATTCCGTCTGTGGCACACTAGAATCATGTCCAGCCTCATTGCCGGCGACTTCGAACTCAGCATCTTCTCCGACGGAATCTACCCGCTTGACGGCGGCGCATTCTTCGGCGTCGTTCCCAAGATCATGTGGTCGCGTAAAGTTACCTCGGACGAAAGGAATTATGTTCAGGCTGGGCTTAACTCGCTCCTCATCCGGACCGGTAAACAAAACGTGCTGGTAGAAACCGGCATGGGCAACAAGCTGTCGGACCGCATGGTCAAGTTCTATGGCCAGCCCGCGCAGCTACTCGCGAGTCTCGCCGCTGGCGGGGTCGCTCCCGAAGACATCGACGTCGTCATCAACACGCACCTGCACTTCGACCACTGTGGTTGGAATACTGTGCGCAAGGACGGCAAGATCGTTCCAACTTTTCCGCGCGCGAAATACTACGCGCCGGAGGGCGAGTGGCAATACGCCCGCCGCCCCAGCGAGCGCGACGCCATCAGCTACATCCCCGAAAACTATGACCCGCTCGTCCAAAGCGGCCAGATGACGCTGCTCAAAGGCGGTGAAGAAATCGTCCCCGGTATCTCCGTGAAAACTTTCCCCGGCCACACCGCGCACATGCAGGCCGTCATCGTAGAAAGCGGAGGCCGCACCGCCTGCTATATCTCCGACCTCATCCCCACGATGGCGCACATCGACCTCACCTGGGGCATGGCCTTCGACCTCTACCCGCTCGAGACCATCGAGAGCAAGAAGCAGTACTACGCGAGGGCGGTCCCGGAGAAATGGCTGACGGTGTTCACGCATGACGCGAGACAGCCGTGGGCGTACGTGGAGAAGGATGAGTTGGGGAAGATGGTGGCACGAGCAGTGTAACCTCT
>PMHI01000701.1:2586-6190 GCA_003156615.1 Acidobacteriaceae bacterium
GTCCCTTCTTCAGGAGCTTGGCAGTCTCAGCTTCATCTTCGACAACCAGAATTCTCATGACCAGCCAGCCTAGAACGTGAATCTCGCGGAAAACTGCAACACCCTGGGAAGACCGTTGGGACTGATTTCCTGAAAGGTTCCGAAATTGCCCGGACCCGAATTGGCCACCAAGTAACAGGTCTGGTCGGCGTGGATGCCGTCGCCGCAGGTGGTTCCGACGGGGTTGTATTGCAGTTGGTTGATCCCGTTGCCGTTCTGCACGTAGTAATTGGCGTGGTTGAACAGATTGAACGCCTGCGCCTGGAACTGCAACTCTTCGCCCTCGCCGATCGCAATACTGCGGGCAAGCCCAACGTCGATCCTCTCGAGCCACGGGCCGTAAAACGAGTTCAGGCCGATGCCCGGCGTCGGACCAGCGCCGTTAATGCCTCCCGCGGTTGCAGCCGTGTCCTGGTTAAAGGCGGTGTCGTTCAGGTTGTCATCGGCGCCGTTGCAATTGCTGAATGACAGAGTCGAACTGGTGCACGCCGGACTCAACAAAGCCGCGTACGGCCGGCCGGAGGAGAACTCCATGACACTGCTCAGCGTCCAGCCCGAGAGAACCGCGCGCCCGGTGCCGGAACCTGTCAGCTTTTCCAGTTCAGGGCGGTACAGGGCGGCAAAGGTAAGTCGATGCCGCTCGTCTAACAGCGAGGGAGCGTGGGTATTGCTGAAGTCGAATTGATTGTTGAAGTCCATCCCATCGAGCATGATGCTCTTGGCGAACGTGTAAGAGAATTGCAGCGCAAGCCCTCGCGACATGCGGCGCTGCAGCTGCGCGAAGAAAGAGTTGTAATAGTTTTGCGCCGGGCTGATGAGCTCCTGAATCTGGCCGAGGGTGTTGGAATTGACCATGCGGCCGTCCGCGAGCAGACCATTATCCATAGTCGGCAGGGTATAAGCCGGTCCACTGCAGGGCGCTGCGGTTGCGCTGGGAGGACAGACGATGTATGTGGTCGTGCCTTGTAACGGCTCCAGGTTCACGTCATACGCGCTGCCCGAAATAATGTGCACCCCATGATTCCACATGGTGCCAACACTCAGCGTCGTGTTCTCAAAAATCTCGCGCTCAATCTCGAAACTCGCCTGCAAAATATAAGGCACCCGAAACTGGGGAGAAATCAGGGAAATGTCCGGGGAAGCCTCAAACAGAGGAGAATTGGCGGGGAGAATACTCGGGAACGTGGGCACCTGTTGGTTCGGCGGACCCGAGGTGTAACTGGCACTTACCTCCGATTGCTGCGACGCCAGCCCGTTCGAGATCACCGCGTTGCGGTAGTTCAGCCCATTCATGTTGGTATAGAACATGCCGAATCCGCCGCGCACCACGGTCTTCGATGCCGGCTGCCAGGCAAATCCAAAACGCGGCGCGAGACGTAGAAACTGGTTGGGATACTGTCCGGTGAGCGGGAAGAGCGGATTTTCCGCGGGCTGCCCATACACCTGGAAGTCCTCGCGCACGCCCATTTCCAGCGTCAACGTGGGCAAAGCGCGGAACGTATCCTGCACGTAGAATCCGTAGTACGGCACGGCAAAGGAAAAAGTCGGGTTTCCCGCAGCCTGACTGAAAGTGCTGTATTCCCCGAGCGCAAAATCCTCCAGATTCGAAAATTCATACAGCCCGAGCGGCGAGCCGAAATCGACAGCCTCATTCGGATCGGCGCCACCGTCATCGGTGTCCGCATCCCAGGAGCGGTTAAAATCAAAACCGAATTGCAACGTGTGTTTGCCGATCACGTAATCAATACGGTCGGCGACCGAGTACTGTCTTTCAAAAACCCTTCCGATGGAGAACGCGGAATTCCCCAGGGTAAAGGCCGCGGGACTGTCGAGAACTATCGTCGGCGTGTTCGGAGCCAGGCCAGTCGGGGTCGCGATTTCGTTGTCTTCGGACGTGCTCACATGAAATTCGTTCAGCAGCCTGGAAGAGAACGTGTGCGTCCACCCTACGCTGGCCTGAAAGGTATGGACGTAGGCGTTCGCCAGCGTCTGCGTCCCATAGTTACCCACCGTAGGGTCAAGAATGACGCCTCCGGGTGAGTTAAAGCGGTTCAAATTCAAGCTTAGGAACAGGCCATCCTGGGCACTGGCCTGGTAGTCGAGCCGGGGCGTAATTACCCAATCGTTACCCTTTCTTGCTTTGAGTCCAAGATTGGAGTTCAGCGCATTGAGCGTGTTCGATACTTGCTGGAGGTAGTACTTCGTGAACAACGGATCGCTCGGTCCCGCCGTGACGTCAGCGTCAGTATCGATATTTGGTTCGGGCAAGGGCCCGTTCGGCGCAGGTAACACCGTCCCGGCTGGAACATTAAAAAGATTCAAAAGCGTAGGCAAGTTCGCCGGCGTCGTCGCCAAAGCCGAGTTGATGACGGGAATCGGATTGTTCCGCAGTTGCTGTTCATAATCCACGAAGAACCATAAACGGTCGTGCCGGATTGGCCCGCCCATCCCGGCGCCGAATTGCTGCAAAGCATCTTCCGGTTTCGGATAGCCGGCGGCTTTATCGAGCGCGTCGTTGGCCCCGGTGGCGGAGTTCCGGTTGTAATAGAACACACTGCCGTGGTAGGCGTTGCCACCCGACCGGGTCACCGCATTCACGAAACCCGCTCCACCGCCATAGACTGCCGTATAAGGGCTGACCGCCACTTGAAACTCCTCGATCGAGTCCTCGCCATACAGGTACGGGATACGATTACGGCCTACAATGTCGGCGAAGTAGTTGTTGGTGGCGTTACTTCCGTCCACAGTAAAAGCGTTGGAGCCATTTCCGTTGGCGTATCCCGAGTCCTCACCACCCTGCTGTCCGGCAACGCTCACCAGGCCGGTGTCACCGTCGTAGCTGGTATTCGGCGTGAGCATCATGAAGTTAGTGTATTTACGTCCGTTGAGCGGTAATTCCTGAATCAGCGAACGATCGATTACCGTGCTAGCGGAGGATTCCTCCGGCCGCAGCAGCGGCGTCGTGCCGCTTACTCTGACCGTGTCCGCGCTGGCTCCCACCTGCAGCTTGACGTCCTGCGACGTGGTGTTTCCTACCAATACTCGCACCAGGGCCTGGACATCGCGAAAACCTTCGAGGCTCGCCGTTATGGAATAGGATCCGGGCATGAGGACAGGAAACCGGTAAAGTCCGGCATGGTTTGTCTCGGCAACCTGTTGGACCCCGGTGGCGAGGTTCCGTACAACGACCGACGCTCCCGGCACTACCGCTCCGCTCGGGTCGGTGACCCGTCCTCCGAGCGCCCCGGTTAATACAACGTTCTGTGCCGGTAACGGGAGCATGCTCGCCAAGACGAAGAATGCGGCGCGGAGCGAGCGAGTTGTGAGCAGGCTTCGTGTTGCGGTGAATAAACAGAACGCTTTCGTTTTCGAGTTGATTTTCATCGAACCGACCTCTTGGGTTGCTGCCGTCCGAGTCTGGCAAGAACCCCAGAAGAATTCAAGCGACATAACTCGCTACTATTGCGGAACGTACTAACCTTGAAGAAAACTGGACAGGCGGAACACCTATGGCGACACAGCTTCTTGCGGAGGCTCTGACCAAATCGAATTCAAGAGGTAACTT
>PMHI01000314.1:0-2477 GCA_003156615.1 Acidobacteriaceae bacterium
CTTCGCGGCTTTCATTTCGGGCATGGCGGCGTACGGTTTGCTGTAGTCGTTGGCGGCGTTCCAGAACAAGAAGCCGATGCCGCCTTTTTCTTTGGCCGTGGCTACTTGCACTTTGATGTACTCGGGCGAATAGGTCTTGGTGCGCCAGCGGAAGGCTTGCAGCCAAGGGCGGATTGTTACTCCACTGCCTGTTGTGATCAGCGCGAAGCGCTGCATGGATTCGCCGATGAAGTGCTCGGGGGCGTCGCCAGGGTGGGCGATGTTATCCATGCCGAAGAAGTGCGAGGGATAGATCATGGGCGAAAGTACGTCGCAGTATTTCGCCATGCCGACGATATCCTGTCCGGTATGCGAGAGATCGACGGGGCGCTGCCAGGCCATCACGCCGAAGACATCGAGCGAGAGTAGAACGCCGGTGGGATGAAGTTCGGCGTAGGCTTTTCTGAGGAACGCGGTGATTACGTCGGAGCGTTGGAGGGTGTGCGAGGATTCTGTCTTGCACGTGCTCGGTTCTTTGACGGTTCCCCCTCGCTTCACATCCGCACGACCGCCGAGGCGGCCGTTTCCGCATGGCCTATTGCTGCCGGCAACTTGATTGCTTCCGTCTTGCTCGGTTTGATAGACGAAGCTGGCGTCTTCTTGATCGCCTTCGGCGGGGAAGCGGACGTAGTCGAATTGAATTTCATCGGCGCCGGATTGGGCCACGAATTTGGCCAGCGCGACATCGTAGTCCTGAACTTTGGGATTCGAAGGATCGGTCCAGACCAGTTTGCCATTCTCGCGCCAAGGCTGCTTTGTTCTCCTGGACTGCACAGCAAGTTCGGGATGCTCGGTCACCATGCGCTGGTCGCGGAACATGGCGATGCGGGCGATGGCGTGCATGTTTTCGGAGTGCAGGAAGTGGACAAACTTGGGCAGGTCGTGGATATAGACCTGGTGTTTGCCGAGCAGCGGATGCTCGAAGGGGATGTTTACGTTGCCGTCGCTATCTTTGATATCGAAAACGACGGCGTTGCCGCCTACTCCGCGCCAGTGACGAATGATGCCGAGTCCGTGGTCGCTGGCGGCCATGATACCGGTGAGGTAGATGGCGCGGACTTCAAAATCCTTGGCGACCGGAACCGTTTTTTCGACAATGGGTGCGGGAAGAATTCCGGGGATGGTGATCTGCTCGCCTGCTTTGAGGATGTTGCCGGAGCGGTCGCCATTGTCTTTTCCGTTGGTGCGGCGGATGGCTTCGGAGAGTTCGGATGACGTTTGATAGGCAGTGCGGTTTAAGTACTTGTGGGCGACGGCGGGAATGCTTTCGCCGCGCTTCGCGGTGTAAATTTCCGTGGCTGGCGTGGTTTGAAGGTGTGGCGAAGGAATGTCCGCCGGACCCACTGTGGGCGAAAGGGTTGTACTTACTGGCACCAGTTGCGCGCCCGGCACCGCTGCGGCGGCCGCTTCCGGCGCCGCTGGCGCACTCTGCGACTGCGCCGCGAAAGCCGAAGAGAGCCATGGACTCAGGCGCATGGCGGCTACTCCAAACAGCACACATGAGACAGAAGCAATCGTTAGAACTGACGACCGGCGCAACGGTCCCTCCAGGAACCTACCTAACCCGGATGCTATCCCGCACCTACATGCCTCGCCAGTTACTCATGGTCATAATCTTCCTGTTCCCATTTTCCTCTCCGTCATGCGCAAACTATTTCTCTTCCTCCCTCTTAACTTTCCACTGCGGTCTGTTCTAATATCGTCGCCGGCCATATAAAACCAGCCAGATACAGGGTTTTCGGCCGCTCAATCCATTCCCTGCCCGTGGCCAGTCGCTTGCTTATTCCAAGGTAAGCCCTGGACGCGCATGGGGTCAGGCAAGCGACTCGGTTCCAAGTGACAAATTTTGTCAACCCTGGAACCGTGGGGGAGTCGAAAGGCCTGGCGAGTCCGGGAAAACAGGAGAAGGCGTGGATGCGCCCTCCGATAGGAAAGACGCCACTTTATGAGAACAAACCTCGCTACAGTGCTCGATCCGAACCGCCGCAGCGCCGATGCTGGGGAATTTGAAACCGCACTACGCCGCCGCATCGTTGGTCAGGACCAGGCCATCGAAAAAGTCGCCGAGATCTATCAGATGTTTCTGGCGGGCCTGAATGCTCCCGGGCGTCCCGTGGGCAACCTGCTTTTTCTGGGTCCGACTGGCTCGGGCAAGACGCGCGTGGTGGAAGCCGTGGCCGAGGCTCTGTTCGGCGATTCCCATGCCTGCATCAAGATCGACTGCGCCGAGTTCCAGCACTCACACGAGATCGCCAAGCTGATCGGTTCGCCTCCGGGATACCTCGGCCATCGCGAGACCCATCCTCTCCTCACGCAGGAAGCGCTCAACCAGTGGTTCACCGAGAAGCTGAAGCTTTCGATCTTACTCTTCGACGAGATTGAGAAAGCTAGCGACTCGTTGTGGCAACTGTTGCTGGGCATTCTGGACAAGGCCACAC
>PMHI01000314.1:2489-2758 GCA_003156615.1 Acidobacteriaceae bacterium
TGGAAGTCGACAACAGTTTCGACGACAAGATCCAGCGCACCGCGGTCGAGGCTGCCCGCCGCAAGTTCACACCTGAGTTCATGAACCGCATCGACAAGACGGTCGTGTTCAAGACGCTGCGCGACGAGCATCTTGCTCAGATTCTGGAGATCGAACTCGGTATGGTGCAGCAGCGCGTGCTCATGGCCGCAGGCACGAACCAGTTCGTGTTCAATTGCACCGCCGGCGCGAAGCAGTTCCTGCTGAGGGAAGGCACGGACCCGCGTTAC
>PMHI01000488.1 GCA_003156615.1 Acidobacteriaceae bacterium
CTCCCATCCGGTACGGAGTAAGGAGCGGCTCGGACGACTCACGCGCATGTGTGCCCCCAGGACCGCCAACTCCAGCGTGAAACACTCCTCGAGTCATTTCCATGCCCACCTTAATTCACGATTACGGTTGCAACTTGTCCCCTTGCGGGGATCACTTCGTTAGATCGCGATGCACACTCGCGGTAGCGCGCTTAGCGCATACTTTGTTGGGCTGCGAATCGATGCCTCACAAGCATGGCAACTCGGAAGCGAAGCGCTACGCCGTTAATATTCTGCGACCCAACGGTCTCTTCAGTACTCTACTTGGAAGAGATGTGGGCGGATTGAAAGATTGAAAGAGAGGCTTATTACATTGACTTCGCACGAATTGTCAGTGAAAGTGGCGACTAATGCATGGCGACTTGTCCTGGAGAGAGCGAATGAGACACTTTCGAATCTCACGGATGATCAGGTTTTGAAAGAAGTATCGCCGGGAAGAAACCGTGTCATCTATCTATGGGGACACCTCACGGCCGTTCACGATGCCATGTTCCCGATTCTCGGTCTGGGAGATCGACTGCACCCTGAACTCGATGCAATCTTCGTTTCCAGTCCTGATAAGGGAGGGGCACAGTTACCGTCTGTGGGAGAGCTTAGAAAATATTGGGACGAAGTGAACGGCAAACTACTTTCGCAGTTTGCAACTNNAACTCGTCTTGTTCTCATGTGGATCCTGGGTACTCGAATATCAGATCACGATGGAGGAGCACCGCCAGATCAGGCGTTATGCGCCTGAGCCGAGTGGTACCGCCAGGCACTCTTCGACGAACTGCGTTCACGACGGTGTTTCCGTGCACCTCAATCTGTGGCAGTTTGAGTTAGGCGAATAGGTTCGTGCTGACACGAAACTCACTGACAGAGGCGTCACGCTCGCCAGACGGAGCACCCGATCAGTTTCGGGTAGCGGGTTTAAATTTTCTCCGCGCTTCCTCCCGAGTATCACATGTGCCGGTCCGAAATCATGTGGCCGGTACCTCCCTGTATGGCGGGTGATTGGCGCTCTTAAACCGCAGCTGGGTGCCAAGTCTTGTGGAACTGGTGGAGCTTTCCGCAGAAGCGGTCATGAGCAGCCTTGTGGTCAGATGAATCTCTGTTCCGGCCAGCGCTTTCGAAATGGGGCAGTTTCTGCTTCGCCTCAAGCGGAATCGCCTGGAACGCCCGTTCATCGATGCCAGGAACATCAGCTTCCATTTGAAGCTCAATGCGCGTTATGGCAAAACCATCTCCTACCTTGTCCACCTCGACGTTCGCGATGGTGCGGATGCGCCGTGGCGTGATTCTTTTCCGCGAAAGCTGCATGGTTACGGCCATGGTGAAGCAGCCCGCGTGCGCCGCACCGAGCAATTCCTCCGGGTTGGTTGCGGATTGGCCTTCTTCAATTCTTGACTTAACCGAATAAGGACCTTCAAAGGCTCCGCTGCTGAGCTTTAGACGGCCACTTCCCTCGATGAGCTTTCCCTTCCATTCAGCTTCTGCTCTTCGTACTGGCATGCTTCTCCATGTGTGTATAGATTTGCCGTATTGTGGCTCGCCCAGCAAATAGCGAGGCGGTACCGTTTAGGACGGTTCCAGTCGAATGCAAGGATATTGCCAAACCTACGGTTAGCTCCGGGCTTCAGTTCGTTGAAACCGTGAGTGTTTAGGGGATTTGGGCGACGGTTTTACTGTTGCCAGCCTCCGCCGAGCGCTTTGTACAGTTGGACGAGGCTTCGGTATTCGTCGCCCCGCGCCGCTGCNNGTCGTTGTGCCGCCTTTGTAGCGAAGGGTGGAAATGCGGACGGTTTCCTGTAGATCAGCGACACTATCCTGCTGGCGCATTCGCACCTGGTGAAGCTTGTCGTAGCCGATGAGCGCGTCGGAAACATCTCCAAAGGCTTGCTGTATCGCTTGTCGGTATGCGATGAGAGCCTGCTTGTGTTCCGACTCGGCCAGATGTAGGTTGCCCTTCAGCGCACCTCCGGTGAAGATCGGCTGGCTTATCTGCGCGCCATAAGACCAGATGCCAAGCTGCGTGGTCATGAGGTTTGAAAAGGCAGTGCTTCGCCCGAAAGAACCGCCACCGCCTCCGGTCAGCGAGATTTGCGGGAAAAACTCAGCTTTGGCAACTCCGATATTCGCATTCGCGGCGATCAAGATCTGTTCAGCCTCGCGAATATCCGGCCGGCGCTCGATGATCGAGGATGGAAGACCGGCGGGAACTTCGGGCGGCAGCGTCTGCTCGACGAGAGGGACACCGCGTGTAACGCCTTGCGGATAGTTGCCGAGGAGGATGCTGATCGCGTCCTCCTCCTGTGCGATCTGTCGCTCCAGGTCGGGAATCTGCGCGTTCGCGGTATCGAGGACTTGCTGGGCTTGGAGCACATCCAACTTTGTGGCGACGCCGTGGTCGAGCCGAAGTCTCGTGAGCTTGACCGAATCAGTTTGCGTGTTGACCGTCTCACGCGTGATCTGGAGCTGCAGATCGAGTTGCAAAAGAGTGAAGTAGTCGCTTGCCACATCGCTAACGAGAGTGAGTACGACGACCTGGTGCGCGTCTTCCGTGGCCAGGAGGTCGGCGCGGGCCGCTTCCGTTGCGCGGCGCAGCTTTCCGAAGAAATCGAGTTGGAAAGCCGCGTCGGCAGTGAGCGTCAGAAAGTTATACTTGGATTGTTCGATATTCTCCTTGCCGCCGGTGAAGTTGGCGTTTCCCGAAACCTGCGGGAAAAGGCTGGAGCGGGTAACCGCAAGTTGCGCACGCGCAGCATTGATGCGTTCAGCCGCGAGTTGCAGATTGTAGTTTTGTTTGAGCGCCGTGCGAATGAGTTCCTGCAGTTTCGGATCCTGAAATACCTGCCACCAGGGGAGATCGGCATACGAGGCATTCTGCGACTGAAGCTGAGGATTCTCTGACAGGTCATGATATGCAGCGGGAGTCTGAACAGCAGGGCGATGATATTTGGGCCCAACCATGCAACCAACCAACATGGCCGATCCCACAATGACGAGCAGCAATTTCCCGGTGTTCATAGCACTCTATTCCATTGAGCCAGCGTTCTCTTCGAAATCCTGCAGCGGTCTCAATCGCCCGGTGCTGGCGAAGGAGCGACCGGCAAGATGCCCGGTGCAGCCTCCTTGCCCGCGCCCGACCATTTCTCGACCATGTAAAAGATGCCGGGCACAAAGAAAATTCCAATCGCGCTGGCGGCGAGCATTCCGCCGATTACCGCCGTCCCCATAATCTGGCGGGCCACAGAACCAGCGCCGCCCGCCGTCCACAGTGGCACGCAGCCGAGGATAAATGCGAACGATGTCATCAGGATNNATGGCGTTCTTCGCCGCCAGACCGATCAGCATGATCAGGCCGATCTGCGAGTAGACGTCGCTTTCGATCTGCACCATATAGGGCGGCAGAAAAACGCCGAGCAGAGTGCGGCGCAGCCAAAGCACCGCAAAAGCTCCGAAGACCGCCACCGGCGTGCTGAGCAGCACGCTGAAAGGCAGCGACCAGCTTTCGTAGAGAGCCGCAAGAATCAGGAAGACGAACAACAACGACAGCCCAAAGATCACCGCGGGTGGCACTCCCTGCCGCGCTTTCTGCTCCAGAAACGAGATCCCGGAGTAGTCGAATCCCATCTCCCGCGGCATGGTTTGTTTGAAAACATCCTCGAGGGCCGCGCTGGCCTGATCGGCGCTGAACCCAGGCGCAGCGCTGCCGTTGATTTGCGCGCAGCGGTATTCGTCAAAGCGCATTGTGAATTCGGGTCCCAGCTGCGATTTAACCGTGGTGAGCGTAGAGAGCGGGACGGCTCCGCCCTTGCTGTTGCGGACATAGAATCGCCCGACGTTCTCCGGGCTGGCGCGATCGTCGCTTTCGGCTTCGACATAAACCTGCCACTGACGGCCGAAACGGTTGAAGTAGTTGATGAAGTATCCGCCCATGAAGGCCTGGATTGTGCGGTAGACATCGGTAAGATTGACACCCTGTTTCAATACTTTGTCGCGATCCACGTCGACGAATTTCTGCGGAACGCTCGGCAGAAAAGTGGTGCTCAGGCTGGCGATCTCGGGCCGCTTTCGCGCTGCTTCAAGAAACGTGTTCACATTGGTCGCGAGAAATTGAAGGCTGCTACCGGAGCGGTCTTCGAGGATGAATGTGAATCCACCGGCGGTGCCGAC
>PMHI01000236.1:0-6096 GCA_003156615.1 Acidobacteriaceae bacterium
GCGCTCCGATGGCCTGCGCGGCGTCTTCGATCAAGGACAGATGGAAATCCTCAGCCAGCCGCTCGAACGCATCCATGTCCGCGCACTGGCCGTAGAGATGAACCGGGACGAGCGCGCGGAGTTTGTCGCGCTTGCTGCCCCGTAGAAAAGCTTCCACTCGCGCGGGATCGAGATTGAAAGTGCGTGGATCGATATCGGCAAACACCGGNNAGAACCTGATCTCCGGGTTGCACTCCAGCGGCAACCAGAGCCAGCCACAAGGCGTCGGTGCCTGAGGCGCAGCCCACGGCATCGCGTGTTCCGCAGAAATCTGCAAGCTCGCGCTCGAGTGCCTCGACCTCAGGTCCCAGAATGTAGTGCTGGGACGCACACACCCGGCCGACGGCGGCCAGCACTTCGGAGCGTACCTGCTCATACTGCCGCAGCAAGTCAAGCAGCGGCACCGAGTCAAGCGGCGTTGCGCCCGGGGAATGCGCCTTCGCCGAATCCGGCTTGGACAACTCGGGCTTCGTGGGAGAAGTAGTCACGGAAAAGGAGATTGTAGCAGCAGCAGGGAGTCGAGAGTCGCGGAGATCTTTGGAGGTATTATCTTAAGGATTCTACCAATTCTCATAGCAACACCCCTAAACATATCCCATTTTCTGCTTATTGACGATGTCTTTTCCGCGTATGTCTATGATACTAAGAACGTTAATTTAGTGCGGTTTGGAACGTCGGTTGCTTAAAGCAGGCTACTCGGGCCACATCGGCGTTGTTGCGGCGCCTGCAATGTCCGGTCCGAAGGGGGTCTCTCATGAAGCAGCATACCTTTAGTTTCGCCGTTGTTCTTCTCGCACTGGGGTTGGTGTTCGGGTTGGCTTGGACGACCCCCGCGAGTGCCGACAACCTTTACGCGAGTATTCGCGGCACAGTTTCGGACCCGGCCGGAGCTGTTGTGCCCGACGCGAAATTGACCGCGACGAATTTGGCCACGGGGATCAAGTACTCGGTAACCTCGGGCAAGGATGGCTTGTTTACCTTCGTTCAGCTGCCCATCGGTGATTACGATGTTAGGGTCGAGAAGTCAGGCTTCAAGGCGTTCGCAGAAGGGCGCATTCACCTGGATCTCAACCAAATATTCAACCTGCAGGTGACGATGGAGCTGGGCGTGGTGAGTGACACCATTACGGTTGAAGCGAACGCCGCGCAGGTGGAAACCACCAGCATGCAGCTGGGCAACACGATTTCGGGAAGCCAGATCGTCGATATACCTCTGAATGGACGCAACTGGACCCAGCTACAGCAGCTCGAACCGGGCGTGCAGGCATCGTCTGACCGCTTTGGAACTTACTCCACGAATGGAGCCGAGACTCAGCAGAACTCCTTCCTGATTAACGGGACCGATACCAACGACACCTCGCTGAACGTTCCCCTTGTCATTCCCAGCCCGGATGCCATCGGGGAGTTTACGATGGTGAGCAGCACCATCAATCCGGAGTATGGGCGGAATTCCGGCGCCATTATTAACGCCTCCATCAAGAGCGGCACCAATCAGTTCCATGGCGATGTGTTCGAATTCTATCGGGACACTTTTCTGGATGCCAAGAGCTGGTTTGAGCCGACAGCCGCTCCTTTTCAACAGAACCAGTATGGCGGCACCATCGGGGGGCCGATCATCAAGGATCACGCTTTCTTCTTCTTCTCCTATCAGGGCACCCGGAATACCTCGCCGCAACAATACACAGTGCCGACAGTTTACAGTGCGCCTGAGCGCACCGGCGACTTCTCGGCTGACGCCGCGAGCTTCAACGGAACCCCAGGGGCCGCTGCCAACGGTGGGCCCGTAAACCCCAATTTGTCTCCGTTTCCGATGTACGGCGACGCTGCTTCGCCTTGCCCGGTTGGCGGCGCGATGTGCCCGGCGGGCACATCTTACGGTATGTACTACACCCCCGGCAACACCTTGATTGGGAATGGGTTGTTCAGCACGGGCAACATCCCAACGGTAGACTTAAACCCCCTCGCNNAATAAGCAGGACCAGTATCTCGGGCGGATCGATGAGACCATCTCGAAGAGAGATGCGGTGTGGTTCTATGGCCTGTACGAGAACTCGCCCTCTACCAGCACTCTGCCGTTCACGGGCGCTACCCTTCCCGGTTTCGCCTCCACCAACCCAGCGAAGTATTACGAATTCACCACGGCTTGGAACCACACCTTCTCGCCCACAACGCTGAATGAGGCGCGCATTGCCTATTTGCGCTTCAATTTCCTGGCGGTCGATCCCATAAGCACCATCAATCCGGGTACCTACGGTTTCACCGGCATCAGCGCCACGCAGGCTCCGCAGTTTCAACAGCTTCCCACCATGAATGTTACGGGACTATTTGAGCTTGGGTTTAGCACGAATGGTCCGCAGCCGCGGGTGCAGAACACTTATCAGGTTACGGACAATTTCAGCAAAGTTGTCGGTCATCACACCTTCAAGGCCGGCTTCAATATGGACCGGCTGGAGATCAACAACCCTTTCTACAACGACCTCAACGGATCCTACAGCTACCAAGGCTCGGGCGTCTTTTCAACCTCCAATCCAGGGGCGGATTTCCTGCTTGGAATCCCGGACAGCTTCACCCAGGGCAGCGGTTCCATTATTCGAGCGCGAGGCCGGGAATACTTTTCCTATGGCCAAGATCAATGGCAGGTTCGGCCTGACCTGACCTTGACGCTGGGGGTCGCCTGGGACATTGAAACCCCTTATAAGAACCTGTATGCGAATGGGGAGGTCATGTCCGCGTTTCGCCCGGGACAACAATCCACCGTCTTCCCGTCAGCGCCAGTGGGTGTTGTTTTTCCCGGCGATGCGGGGATCAATTCCTACGGCGGGCCCACGATCCACTACCAAGACTTTGCTCCGCGCCTGGGATTCGCCTGGAGTCCGCACGGAAACCATAATTTGAGCATTCGCGGTGGCATTGGGATTTACTACAACCGTTCGGAAGAGGAACTTACCTTGCAGACGTTAGGCAACCCTCCGTTCTCTCTTTCTGCGCAGGGCGCCGGACTGCTTGGCACCGCTCCGGGTTTCATCAACCCCTACGCCTCGGTAAATACCGCCGTGGTCAATGGTTTTCCGACTGGCGCCACGAACAATCCATTTCCGTTTACTCCGCCGAAACCCGGACAGGCGCCTGCCAATGGCTGGGGCCAGTTTGAGCCCATCGGATTCGACATGAATACCGAGGATCCCCGGATGACGGCGCCGCGGTCCACAAACTACAACTTTAACATCCAGTATCAAGTTACAAAATCGACGGTCGCCCAGATCGCCTATGTCGGAAATGTGGCGCGCCATCTCGAAGGAGCCTACAACCTGAATCCCGCGGGCGTCGCGCCAGGAACCAATCAGGCTGCGGTAGCCATGGGATGTACGAGTGATTTCTTCTTAGCCACATGCGCCAATGCCGCTTCGACGTTCCAGTACGGGGCATATACCAACGTCATAGGCCAAGTTGGAGTGCAGGTTACGGACTTTAGCTCCAACTATAACTCTCTGCAGGCGTCGATAACCAGGCACTTCAGCGACGGGCTGTCGTTCCAGGCCGCCTACACGTGGTCGCGCTACTTTGACTACACCTCGAACCTGGAAAACAGCTCTTTCAACGGTCCTGGACTGAACAACTTTAGTATTGCGGACAATTACGGACCCTCCGCCAACGACGCGCCGCAGCGGTTGGTCGTCAACTACGTCTACACGCTGCCTTTCTATAAGCTGGGGCACCATTTGAGGCGCGTGACGGATGACTGGAGGCTCTCTGGGATTACGACGTTCCAGCATGGCTTCCCGGTGCAGGTCTTCAGCCTGGGCTACAACGACCTGCAATGGTCTTACCCTGATGCCTATTACGCGCCTCCGGATAAGGCTCAACTCACCGGGACACCCATCGGCGTCAACCACAACCCCAGGAACAATACCAACGCTTCGACCGGCCTGCCAAACTACTGGATCAACCCTGCGGCCTTCACAATTCCCAACCCCGGGACGATTGGCAATTCCAATCGCAATCCGTTCTACGGCCCCGGACTCAATTACTGGGATATGGCGTTGTCCAAGGACATCCACTTTACCGAGAGCAAGTTCCTCGAGCTCCGGCTTGAAACCTTTGACACCTTCAACCACGCAAACTTCGCGCAACCAGACGCTAACGTTGGCGACCCGAACTTCGGGCGCGTGCTTGGCGTTGCCCAGATATCGACCAACGGCGACGGCCGGGTGGTGCAACTGGGCGGGAAGATTTACTTCTAAGCTGACCGAACCTGTAAGCCAAGAAACAAAGGGGAGCATTCCGGACGGGATGCTCCTCAAATTTTTGCCCATGGCACGTTTTCAACGAGAAGGCTTGCTTCCCGATATTGGGTGAACCCAGTCGATCCCGAGCGGCCTTTCTCTACGTAAATCCATATGAATCGCCGGTCTCTTCCAATGCAAAGAAGCCGGACAATCACGCCCACAATTCATTGAAAACGATGAGTGTTCGCTGAGGGCAGTGTTGGGAGTGTGGGTTTCGTTTGCGAGAGGCCTTGGTTCGGAGAATTGTGCGCCAAGCCGACGGTTGGCCCGTTCTTCAGCTGTGTGCTTGGCGCTATTTAGCAAGTGCCCTATGAGGCGTGGGCGTCCTCAGCATGACATACAAAAGTCAAAGGCAGGGGGCAGAGCCGCTCCTTCGAGAGGCTCAGGGCAAGCTCTGGGCGAAGCCGAAGGGCGTGGCGGCTCCGCACGTGTTGTTCTCCCTATCTGCGAAGGATGGGAATTCCTGCCAGGACCTCAGGGATTTTTCATGGGGGCGCTGGGTAGCGCATTCTTGATGACCGGCGATTTGTCACCCGACTTGAACAGTCCCGATTTCTCCATGGAGTCGACTGCAAACAACATGTAGTGGTCATAGGTGTGTCGACGATAATAGTAATGCCGATTCAGTTCCATGAANNACTGGGCCGTATTCTGCGATCTGGTGCTGCACCGCCATTCGCGGGAGGGGTTTCACCAGCTCGGCGTCGATGTGCACGATCTGCAAGTTGTCCGTGGTGATCCAAGCGCGCCCCTTCATATTCATCGGATAATGTTCCGCGCCCACATAGTATTCCGCGAAGCGGTTGGGTTTGTCGTCGCGCTGCCGAAAATGCACCAGCCAGGCTGACTGGCCATGCCAATCGCCCAATCCTTCGCAGGACATTTCGAAGTTGTCACGCATATCCGGATGAAAGATGAGGGCCAAAGTCATGGTACCGGAGGTGACGATGTGGTCGGGGAGATCGGTGGTTCCGTAACGCAGGTTGCGGTACTCGTCGGTCTGCAGAAAACCCGGTTGCGGTTCCGTAATCGAAGCAACGTAGGTGAATTTGCGAGTTTCCTTNNAACTTCGCTATATTGTCTACGAACTGTTTCACGCGCTCACCGGAACCTTCTAGAACCTGCTGGAAGGGGCAGGCAGCGCCGAGAGCGACTGGCGGCTTCACCTCATCGACTCCAGGCGGTCCCCAGGCACTCTCGGGCAAGGTGGGCGCCGAGGCGGCGAGCGCCAGATCCGTATCTGGTTCCGCATTCTGAGTTGAGCTTAGACCGGAGTCACGGTTTTCGAGTTGGGTAATCAAGGCTTTGACTTGCGGAATCGCCGTGTTACTCACGTTGGTCTCGACGAAGATCTTCAGCGCCTTGATTCCTTCCTGGTCTCGCCCGAGGTTGGCCAGAGCCTGTCCCAGAACTAACTGGGCGACATTGCCGCCTGAGCTTTTTCCGTCCTCGATCGCTAGCTGGGCTTGTTCCCGCGCCTTCTCGTAATCCTTTTGCTTCAGGTAGGCGTCCCCGAGCAGATAGTGCGCCATCCAGTAACCGGAGTCGGCTTTCACCGCCTGCTCAAGTGTCTTTTGCGCGACTTCATATTCCTTACGCTCGAGTTGTACTCGGCCCAAAAGCGTAACTGCTTGCACCTTGCGCGGATCGAGCGTGGCGGCTTGACCGAGATACATTTCTGCCTTATCGGAATCCTTGAGTTGCATGTACAGATAGCCATACAGGAAATTGATCTGCGGGTTCGACGGGGCAAGTTTGTAAGCCTTAGCAA
>PMHI01000236.1:6154-28576 GCA_003156615.1 Acidobacteriaceae bacterium
GCGCTCGCGTCAATCTCGTAATCTCCGAAATCTATGTTGCAAAAAAGCATTTCGGAGTCTTTCGCGGTCGTATCCCAAGTCTGGGTGTCCCTCTTTATATCGTGCAACTTCACAGTCGCCTGGCGATCGAGGGGAACCTTATTCTCGTTGACGACGGTTACGACAAGCTTTTGCGTCTCCGGGCACTGAGGCTTCTCGACCCCGTCATTTACTCGGAGTTCGATGTTGCTCTGGATGCTGCCTGGCCCCGGCAAAGCCTGTCCCGTTGCCGGGCTAATCCACAGGAAACAGCCGCACAAAGAAATCCCGGCGCTGATGAGGAAGTGCCGGGAGAGATACCATTTGCTGATTTGGGCCTGAGTCAACTTCGGACGCTCCATTTCACGGATCGCGCAATAAGCCCGCAGTCTTAATTGAAGACCATTGTAACCCGAATTTTCCTTTTTGACTCCAAAAAACGGCCACTAATGTATCCCCAATCCCAGTCCGCGTCAATGTAAAACAATTTTCTGGGTGTGCGACTTATGGGTGCGCGACTTAAAAGTACAGAATCGAGGCTTTTGCTTTTTCGGCTGAGCTGGCTCATTAGTTTTACGTCTACCAACCCCGTTCTTACTAACCCCGCCAGAGCCCTGGCCTGGATCTAGTACTCGTTTCACTACAACATACCCATACTCTACGAAAACATATCCCATACCGTCCGGCGGTCAGAGCCTCGAAGTTCTTCCATCGAATGAACCTGGATCGACGTGCCGAACCTTGTCGCCCCAATCCAGTACATCAATTGGAGCCCTGCCGCAAACGGCAACCAGTACTTCTCGCCGAAGGGCAGTTGGCGATGCGCCCCGCAACCGGCTGCAGGGTCCGGGAATCAACAATTGGGATTTTCAATTGTCTAAGGAATATCAGGATCATCGAATCGACGAGGCTCGAGATGAAGATTGAATCTTACAAACTCTTCAACTGTACCCAGATCCTATCGCCCTCTGCGAGTATCCAGACATCAACGACGGCCCATCGGTTTTCGCTTACGTCCTTTCCGACAACGGGGCGGCGCGTGAAATNNCTCCTGATTTTCTTGCAGATTCTAAGAAATCCCGAAGGTTAGGACCCTCTAACTCCCAGAAACGGTGTAGTGGCCGGCAGCGTTTATGAAGCACAGCATCACTACCGGCAGGAAGACGTGGGCTCGGCTTGCCAGGCCGGCCGGTTGCTAAATGTGTTGAAGAGAGGAATTCGTAGCCATTCATGGGCCTTTGGGCGCGCCAACTTTCTTACGTAAATCCATATGAATCAACGGTCAATCTTCCAATTAAGAGAGTATCGGAACAACCGCGGTCGCAATTCGTTGAAAACAATGACTGTTGGCTCAACTGCTTTGGAGCGTCAGTTGCTTCAGGAGGTTGTCTCCGTAGGTTTGTGAATCGACCGGCGCCGCATAAGGCGTTGGCAGCCACGCGGTTGATTTCAACGGCAATTTTTCGAGAAGGATTTCAGCAGTGTCCGATCAAACAGAGATTCCATTGGTGGGAGGATTTAAGCGTATGCGATTTAGAACGATGGTAGCTTGCTTCGTTATGTTTGCCCTGGCAGGGGCGATGGCCCAGAATATCGTGACGGGCGGTATTTCCGGCACAGTCACAGACCCAACCGGCGCAATCGTACCGGGCGCAAAGGTGATCCTGAAGAGCACAAGCACAGGGGAGACCCAGACAAGCAGCACCGGGTCCAGCGGTTTGTTCAGCTTCCCGCTATTGAAGCCGGGAACTTATTCGGTAAACGTCAGCCAGCCTGGATTCAATACGGAAAATGAAACCGTCGAAGTGCAACTGGCGCAGATTACCACCGTCAACCTAAAGCTGGTTGTCGGCAATGCTTCAGAGACGGTCGAAGTGTCGGGGGCGGCCCCTCTGCTGCAGACCGAAGATGCCAACATCAGCACGACCTTTAACGAAAGGCAGATTCTGTCGCTACCCGCTCCGGGCGGTGACATCACGACTTACGCCCAGACCGCTCCCGGCGTGCTGATGAACACAGGTGGCACTTACGGCAACTTTAGCGCTTTCGGATTGCCGGCAACCTCGAACCTGTTCACCGANNTCACCGAGAACGGCAATGACGAAAACGATCCGTTCTTGAATCTGAACAACTCCGGCTCCAGCAACTTGTTGCTCGGTCAGAACGAAGTTCAGGAAGTCGCGGTAGTCAGCAATGGCTACACGGCGCAATATGGCCGTCAGGCCGGCGTGCAGGTGGATTACACGACCAAATCGGGCGGCAATGCGTTTCACGGCGATGCTGCGTTCTGGTACAACAGCAGCATGTTCAACGCCAACGACTGGTTCCAGAAGAATTCTGAAATATCGAGTGGAACGCCGAACCAGCAGCCTTTCGCTGTGAACCATATGTGGGCGGGCTCGGTTGGAGGCCCGATCGTAAAGGACAAGTTGTTCTTCTTTGTGGACCAGGAGGGTTTGTACTACGCACTACCCAGCGAGCAGCACGTGTTTCTGCCGACTACGGCATTCCAGAACGCGATCCTTAGTAACATCACGGCGACCAACCCATCGCAGTTGCCTTTTTACCAGAACCTGATGCATCTGTATGCTAATTCGCCCGCTCAAGCCGCGGCGCAGCCCATCCCGGGTGACCCGACTCAGGGTTGCGGCGGCGGTTTTACTGCAATTGCAGGGTTCGGGACAGGCGGAGCGCCTTGCACCCAGGTTGCCCTTTTCTCGGGTGTGAACCACAACAAGGAATGGTTGCTCACCGAGCGTATCGACTACAACATCACCGGTTCGGATAAACTGTTTGGCCGCTTCAAGGTGGACCATGGCTCGCAGCCAACCTCTACCGACCTGATTGACCGCGCGGTCTTCAGTACCGGAAGTATTCAGCCGGAATATGAAGGGCAGATCAACTACACGCACGTGTTCAACCCCAACATCGTAAACAACCTGATTGTGTCGGGCCTGTGGTATACGGCGATCTTCCTGCCCGACAGCGGTCAGGCTGCAGTTCTGGCAGCTACCGGCGGATACAGCACCATTGGCGTCGATAGCGGTTCCATCACCAATATCGGCGGAGGGTCAGGCGCGGGCCAGACGCCCGACTTTATCTTCCCTCAAGGCCGCAACTCAGCCATGGGGCAGTTGACGGACGACTTCTCCATCACCAAGGGAAATCACACCTTCAAGGTGGGCGTGAACTTCCGGCGCGACATACTCGCCGACTATGACGGGCAAAGCAACACGGGTGGTCTCGTCAGCTTTGGGACCATGAACGACTTCGTTAACGGATTAGTGGTAACGAACGCTGGGGCAAATGATTTTGGTAACCTGACCGAGAACTACACCACCAACGGCGATGTGCGCATCGGTTTCTACAGCCTGGGATTGTATTTCCAGGACGAATACCGCGTAAAACCGAACCTGAAACTGACCCTCGCCATCCGCGGCGACCGCAACTCCAACCCCATCTGCTCGCAGGATTGCTTTTCGCGCCTGAACACGTCGTTTACGACGCTGGGTCACGACATCAACACACCCTACAATGCGATTATCGACACCAACCAGCACAGCGCTTTCCCGAATGTTGAGAAGGTAGCTTTGCAGCCCCGCATCGGCTTCACCTGGAATCCGTTCGGACACATGAGCACTGTCTTTCGCGGCGGCATTGGCATCTTCTCCGACCTCTATCAGGGCGTCCTGATGGACGAAATGATTAATAATGCCCCAGGGACCGTTGGATTCACCGTCTCACCGTCTAGCGCGCCCGTAGCTCCCGGCACTACCGTAGGCGGTTCGCCGAGCGTGAAGGACTTGGGATCCGGCTCCTATTCTTCGTTCCTCTCCGCGTTTAGCAGCGGTCAAAACCTCAACTCGATTTTGGCCAGCAACCCATTCTTCACCCCCCCGAACTACACTTCCATTGCCTCGCAAATCAACAACCCGAAGTACCTGGAATGGAACTTCGAGGTCCAGCAGGCCATGGGCCCGAAAATGTCTCTGAACATCGACTACGTCGGGACCCACGGCTACAACAACCTGATCCAGAACGCCAACTTGAATGCCTCTGCCGCCCCGGGGACCACCTTCGAGGGGTTGCCGCAGCAGACTGCCGCTGGTTTTTCGGGCACCGATCCTCGTTTTGGAGCGGTTCGCGAGCTTCAGAGTGTTGGCATCTCGAACTACGACGGGCTGGTCACCACCTTCACTCGCAGGTTCACTCGTGGCTTCCAGGGCAGTGTGAACTACACCTGGGCCCATGCGCTGGATGACCTGACCACGACCAATCCTGGAACGCCCTTTAATCTATTTGCGAGCATGCAGTACCAGATCAATCCCGCCTGCTTGCGTTGCAGTAATTACGGCAATGGCGATGCGGATGCGCGCCACAACCTGACCGCCAACTACGTTTGGGACCTTCCCTTCAAGGGGCGGAGCAGGCTGATGAACGAAGCTGTCGGTGGATGGACCATTGCAGGCACCGTGTATACTCACAGCGGCCTGCCGTGGACTCCGTTGACATCGGGGGGACCGGCCTTTCAGTACCCCACCTCGGTGATCGGAGTTCCCCTCATGATCGCGGACTTCACGGGCGGGCCCACCACTTGCCAAGTCAGCAGGCCAGGGCCGATGACGACAAACACCTGCGTGAANNTACTTTGACACGGACCTGAACGTGAACAAGAACTTCGCGGTCACCGAACGCGTAAAGTTCGAGTTGGGCGGAAGCTTCTTCAACATCCTCAACCATCCGAACTTTGCGTTACCGAACCCTTACATAGCGGGTTATACGGGTCCTTTTGGGGCAATGTCGAGTCTGGCAGTTCAGCCCGCCACCCCGTACGGCTCCTTCCAGGGTGCCGGCGTGGAAGGAAGATTGATCCAGGTTCACGGAAAGATCACTTTCTAGAGCCTGCTTAACTCAAGCCTTGGTGGCGGCCTTAGAAATAAGGCTGCCACCTTTGTTTTTGCAGCCGTTTCCCGGAAGAGTTCTGCCGCTCGCCCAGCGAAGCTAGGCACTAACAAATTGTTCGACAACCGAGCGTTTCCATGTAAGATGATCGTCACTGCGATTGCCCGATCTCAGTCGGGGTCTTTTTCGGGGTCTTAGGCGATACCGCTTTTCATCGATGGGGCAGACCCCGCGGGTACAAAGGGGGATCCATCATGCGGCGCTCGCCGTTTCTTCCTGTCTGCGTTGTTCTGCTGATCTCTGCTTATCCTGGCTTTGGTTTTCAAATGGGCGGTGGTGGGTCCGGGTCTGGAAATCTGCGTGTCCGGATCACGGACACCAACGACCGGGCCATCGGAATGCAAGCCCATGTGCAATTAGTGGCAACGGGCAGCGCCGCAGTGGATAGGGAAGGATACTGCAATAACGAGGGAATGCTCGACTTCGCATTTGTGGCCCCCGGTTCGTATCACCTCATCGTTACGGGCGAAGGTTTGGAGCGGACAGACAGCGGGACCTTCGAAGTGGATGAACGCAAGACCACGCAGATGCAGTATGTCCGCGTCCAGAAGATTGAAGACACGAAGCCAGTAGGCGGTGGCGTCGCGGTCAGCGTACGTGACATCAATGTACCGGAGGCGGCGAGCAAGGAATTCGACCAAGCTTCTGAGGCCATGGGCCGGCAGGACTGGAATAAGGCGGTTACTCACCTGAACCGGGCGGTGGCGATTTATCCGAAATATGTGGAGGGTTACACCAACCTGGGCGTGGTTTACGCGCGTTTGGGAGACGCCGATAAAGAACGGCAAGCTCTGATGAAGGCCATTGCCGCCAATGACCACTTTGCACCGGCTTATGTAAACCTGGCGCGATTGGAAATAAAGGAACATAACTTCCCCGCGGCCGAAGCTCACCTGAAGCAAGCGACTCAGGCTGATCCGGCCGACGTACGGACTCTGGCTTTGCTTGCCCAAGTTCAGCTTCTGGACCATCACTACGAGGATGCGATTGCCAGCGCTGGCAAGGTTCATGCCAGGTCCCATGATTCTGATGCCCTGGTTCACTACGTTGCGGCCCGTGCCTGTGAAAGGCTGAACCGCCTTGCGGATGCAGTGAACGAATTTAAGCTTTTCCTGGCCGAAGAACCCCCAGGAGCGCGAGCGACGGCAGCACGCGAGGAAATGGCTGCCGTTCAAAAGCAACTGCATTAGGCGCGCCAACGCTGATCGCCAATCGTTCGATCTACTGCCCGAACATGCCATAGTGGCGGCGCCCATGAACAACATCACTGCCGCCAGGAAGGCTTTGTCCCGGCTGGCCAGGGTGGCCTGGCGGGCCGTGGCTTTGGCTTTGTCGAGCCTGGGAGTTCCGTTCGTGGTGTTGTCAGGCGTGCATTGAATCAGGCGCTTCTGGATGCGTCAGATTATCCCTCAGAAGTTGAGCAGCATGAGCCAGTCGATGCCAATCGAAAGCAGGCGGTTAGTCTCCCACCTATGGCTGTTTAAGCTCAGGGAGAGCCGCGCTGTCGCCGAGGCCACCACTACATAGACGACGCCCAGGGCGACGAACTCCCGGCTGCGATGCCGACGCTCGACCCGGGCGGTCACGTGTCCGTTGTGCAGGTCCAGTGGTCCGGTGCAGCCAGAGTCGAACACCCCAGGCGTCTGTACTCGCGGCCGAAGCCGGGGTCGGAGTGCTGGCCAGGTACCGGCGACAACTCTGCTATGTCGCCGCCGGATCCACCGCAGGCCGAGGAGTCGCCGTTCCCAGATCATCCGCACCGTGTGCATTTTGAAAGCCAACCGTTCCGGTAGGGTCCGGGTTTCCATTGCGGCGGCAAACTTCTACGCAAATCCATAGAAACCGACAGGCCATCTTCCAATTAATAGAGACTGCGAAGCTATTGGCGTTACGATTTATTGAAAACAAAGAGTGTTAGGGTTGAATACTTTGGACTGTCAATTGCCCTTGTGTGTNNAACCCGTCTTTTGGTTGTGCGGTCGATGCAACCGGGTCTCGACAATCGTCCTTAGGCTCCTGGGGAGTAACAGCGACGCATGACAGAATGCGTAGACGACTAATTGTGAAGAAACTCCTAGGAGAACATTTCCGAAACGAAGGAAGGTATCTAATGTCAAACTTAAACTCCTCCCGCCCTGTAGCTCGAGTTGTCCTGCTGGCGTTGGTAGCTCTATCAGCACTGCTTATGTCCTCTGTGGCATTCGCCCAAACCTCGGTTTCGACCGGCAGCATCTCGGGGGTAGTGACCGACGCGTCGGGGGCGGTTTTGCCAAATGCCAAAGTCACGATTACAGGACCTACAGGGCAGACGCTGCACGCGACCACGAGCGCGAGCGGAGGGTATTCCATCGGCGCACTGATCCCCGGTGCGTATCAGGTGCGTGTCGAGGTTAAGGGTTTTAAGACGGCTCAGTTGTTTCTGGAGGTTAAGGTAGACAATGCAGCTACCGGGAACATGAAGCTCGAAATCGGCCAAGAGAGCACGGTGGTTGAAGTGACCGCGAGCGAGGTTCAGGTCAATACCGAGCAGGCGACCGTGCAAGGTGTTTTGACAGCCGCCCAGATCGAAAACTTGCCGGTAAACGGGCGGAACTTCCTAGACCTAGCGCAGCTAGAGCCTGGAGTTCAGATTCAGGACGGACAAAATTTCGATCCGACCAAGGCGGGTTACTCCTCAATCTCGTTCGGCGGTCGTTATGGCCGGACCGCCCGCATCGAAGTGGACGGTGTTGACGTCTCGGACGAAACCGTTGGGACCACCACGACTGATATTCCAGCCAGTGGCATTCAGGAATTCCAGATTGGTCAGGCGAGTTTGGATATGTCGACCGAGCTGACCTCTTCGGGGTCTGTGAATGTGACCACAAAGTCAGGAAGCAATGCGGTCCATGGCGAAGCCTTCGGGCAATTTCGCGACTATCGCGTNNGGCGGACCCATCATCAAGAACAAGGCGTTCTTTTTCCTCGACGGCGAGCGGACCGCGCAAAATACGCAGGCTTCGGTGCCTATCTCCGCTCCGTTCCAGGCGTATTCGGGAAATTTCGCCGACCCTTTCCGCGAGGATAACCTGCTCGGCCGGTTGGACTATCAGATCACCCAGAGCGCGCGTCTTTTTTACCGCTTCTCTTATTTCAAGAATTTGCTGGGTGCGACCTTCGGCTTCGGCTATTCTGTCTATGACAACAAAGACATCACTCGCAATGATGTGGTTGGATTGGATTTCAACACTGGGCCCTTTACCCATTCGATCCGATTCTCGTTCCTAAAGTTCCAGAATCAGATCGTGGATGCAACCACGGGTAACGCCGCTCTGCCCTTCGACGATCTGGGCGCGGAGATTTTCATGGGAGCCACCGGCCTAACCGCTGGGCCGAATCTATTGGCCCCGCAGAGCACTCCGCAGAGCGATCATGAGTTCAAGTACGATGGCAGCCGGGTCCTGGGCAAGCACATCATTCGCTACGGAGCTACGTTCAATCACCTTCAGGGCGGCGGCTTCGCCTCAT
This sequence comes from Acidobacteriaceae bacterium, assembly GCA_003156615.1. The sequence goes on from PMHI01000236.1 coordinate 14,642, forward strand.
TTTTTAAGAATGGACCCCAGGTCATTTCTCAGGTCACGACTGCCGAGGCCACACCAGGAACGGGCACGGCAGACAATTCGTGGCTTCCGATCGGCCCTACGAACCCGAACGGGTGTCCCCTGCCTGGGCCGACAGGGCCCTGTTTCCCGGGCGGCTACACGAATCCGTTGAATTACCCAGCCGACGGCGGCTACACCCTGGGGAACGGCTTGGGGTTCTCCACCTCTAAGGCGGCGCTTGGGTTCCCTGCCGGCGGCTTGGGGCCTGACAACCGCATCCTTCTATATCTTGGGGAGTCCTGGAAGGTCAAGAGGAACTTCACCCTAACTTACGGACTGCGGTACGAGCGTGACACAGGCCGCACGGACAGCCAATACCCCGCGATAGCCGGACTCAATGCCCTGCTTCCTGGGCTAGGCAATCCAGTGAACCAGCCTAATAAGAACTTTGGCCCGAACCTGGGTTTTGCCTGGGATCCGATGAAGAACGGCAAGACTTCAATCCGTGGCGGAATCGGCTTGTTCTGGGAGAACGCCATCTGGAACAACGTGCTCTTTGACGGTCCATTCCGGGAGGCCACAGGCGCCTTCGCCCAGTTCCCCTCACCCTGTGCCGCTGCAGGTTCACCCGCCGTCCTACAAACTTCGACTGGCCCCATCACTCCGGGTGCCTCGGTTTGCGGCACGTCGTCGGGCTTCCCGTTGATTGGCAACGCTGTGCCTGCGGTTGTCGCGCTTTCGCATCAATATCAGGCGGCTTCGCCCTTTGACCTGTCGCAGTCCAATCCGTCCTATGCGGGGCAATACCTCACTGATTGCACTGGCGGTACCAACTGCTTCTTCGCGCCCGGTACCAACATGTTCGACCCCAACTACCGATCGCCACGCTCGGTCGTGATGAACATTGGCATCCAACGCGAACTTCGTCCTGGCATGGTGTTGAGTGTGGACTTTATCCGCAACGTCCAAACCCATTTCCTACTGGGGGTGGACCAGAATCACGCCGGCGACACCCGCTTTTTCAATTTAGCTGGGGCCAACGCTGCAATCGCGGGGGTTATTGCCAACTGCGGAGGCGGAGTGACAACGGTTGCTGGGACTTATCAAGGTAACTGCGCAACGGATCCGGCAAACGGGACAAACGATGGCGGAACGTACGTGCCGCGGCCTGCCAACATGGGCGACTACGCCGGGCTAGGCCTAGGCTCTTCCTCTGACATGGGCGGCAACAGTTGCCTTGCTGCAGTTGGTCACCCCTGTGCCTTTGGCGGGATCAACCCGATCGCGCCGCCCCTCACTTTCCTTTCGCCGGTCGGTCGTTCCGAATACGACGGATTGCAGATGAAGTGGATCGAGAATGTAAAAGGCCCATTCCGGGGCGCCAAAGACTTGAATTTCCAAGTCTCTTACTCCCTATCCAAGTTTGATAATTCGGGCGGAGGCGTTGCAGGCGGTTCCGTTGTGACTGCGGCAGCCGCGGATCAGGACTTCATCGTTCCGGCGCTGGACAATGCCAACGTGAATCGCTATTTCGGGCCTTCCACGCTGGACCGCACCCACCAGGTATCTTTTGGTGGCTACGTAGATTTGCGAGGCGGCTTCCAGGTTGGCGTGATGTCTCACTTCTACAGCCCGCTTTCAATCACAGCTACCGTCCCCAATACAGGGCTTGGCGCGGGGGAAATCTTCCGCACCGACTTTACCGGCAGCGGCGTCACGCAGGATCCCCTCCCAGGAACCCGCGTCGGCAGCTTTGATCGAGGCATCGACGCCAGCAACATCAACACAGCCATCACTAACTACAACAATAAAGTTCTCGCGGGAACCCCAACGCCTGCGGGCAACGTGCTGATTCAGAACGGCCTGATGGCGCAGGCAGATTTGGCGGCTCTGGGTGGTACTTATAGCGGCGGGGTTCCGCTGGCTTTGGCTCCTTCCGACCAAGTCAACTATCCTTGGCTGAAGGCCTTCGACGCAACCATCGCTTGGGGCCATAGCTTCTTCGATGGTAAATTATCGATTAAACCTTCGGTAGGCTTCTATAACCTTCCGAACTTCGCCAATTTCGATCTTCCGACGAGCATGATGTCAGGGCTGCTGACCGGTTCAACTGGCAGCATCAACGGCACCAACTATGCTGGACAACTCGTAAACCGGGTTGGCGTAGGCACCGGCGTCTATACGCTGGGCTCGCCGCGTGAAACGGAGTTCAGCCTGAAGATTATTTTCTAGCCGCACTTCACTCAAGAGTACCTAAACACCAGCGCCGGCACGGGCTGGTGTTTTTCTTGGTCTTAACGATTGTGCTTTGGTTGAATCGCTCAAACGATTGCTGGCGACGACACGTCAGCCACTACGGCATTATCTGACTTCGCAGATGCTTGGATAGTTTTTCGATCTGCTTCAGTTTTTCGCTCATGTCTTTGGGAAGCACACCGCTCTGGATTCTCAAAACATCCGAAGGGATGGTTTGGGCAAGTTTGGCCAGTTGGTCTGCATCCTGGTGGAGCCTGGCCATGTCAAGTTGGGCATGAGGCTGAATCGGAGGAGGGATGTCCTTTTCCACCTGAGTTTGCGCCTGTTCGCCTTGTCGAACTCCGGGTACTCTAGGATCCTGCGCCAGCAGGGGAGATGCTGCAAATAGGACAAAGGGGAGAGCGATAGCAAGAAGCTTCACGGCGGACCTCCTACTACCGGAAGAAAGGAATTCTCTCCGCTCATTGTATCTCCAAGAACGTGCGCTGCGTTCCTTTGATCGGACTTGATCCCTGGCGAGGCGATCGAGTTCCAGCGCTTTCTGGACATCGCGCCATCACGTCTTTCCGCTTCCAGCCTTTGCTTTCCCAACTTACTTCCCGAACATGGGGTAGTGGCTGGCGGCGCCCATGAAGAACAACATGATTACCGATAGGAAGGCGTTGGCTCGGCTGGTAAGGAAGGCCTGGCGGGCCATGGCTTTGGCTTTGTCGGGCATGGGAGTGCCGTTCGTGGCATTGTCACGCGTCCACTGAATCAGGCGCTTCTGGATACGCCAGATTACTCCCCAGACATTGAGCAGCATCACCCAGCCGATGCCGCCGCCGATGCCAATGGAAAGCAGGCGATTGCTCTCCCAGCCGTGGCTGTTCAGGCTCAGGAACAGCCAGGCCGCAACCGCGACCACCACGGCATAGACCACGCCGACGAATGCCCCTTGGTCGAAGATTCCTTTGCCAGGGATGAGACAGGCGTAAAGCAGGCCCCAGACGATCGTCCAGATCAGAAAGAAGCTGCCCATCGCGGTGCCGCTCGAGCCGCCTCCATTGTGGGCGTCGGCCGCCACGATGTTTCCCCAATACATCAGGCCGGCAAGCACGGTCAGCGCGGCCGACATGCGGAACCACCACAAGGCGCGCATCATCAGTGCGGGCATGACTTTGCCCTTGGTCGTGGCGTCGAGTTCTTTCATCAGAGGAACGTTCACCAGGTTGAAGAAGTACAGCAGGCCGATCCAGGTGATGCCAGCGAGGAAGTGGATCCAGCGGAGCAGCATGAGGAAGTTCGTGTTAAAGTCCGACGGGAAGTTGATTTGAGGTGCAAGGAAAGTTGTGAGAGCGGCGCTTGCCATGAGGCCTCCTGAGATTTCACCGGTCCTTCCGATAAGCAGAAGAAGGGCGCGGCGTTTACGCAAGGACGGAATTGCCCACGCCGGGATTGTACACAACGGCTTCGAGGGATGGGATAGGGGATACCTTCATGTTGTCTAAGAAGAATCGGTTTCCACAAGTTCCAGGTTGAAAAGCGCGAGGGGACACCGTATCGTACTGGCAGCTACCTGCCAGGCGGCGCAGCCTTGGGCAAACCAGGCCGCGAGGAAGCAGGTTGTCCCCCCGTGTTCCTGAGACGGAAAGCTGTCGAGGAACATGCTGTTGGTTTGAACTTGCCTTCTGCGGAAGGGCAAGTTGGTGTTGCAAGTCAAAGAACCTAAGGAGATCGGCTATGGAAAGCAGCAAGCCGGCGCAGAACATCCAGGATTCCTTCCTGAACACGGCCCGCAAGGAGAGATTGAGCATCACTATTTACCTGCTGAGCGGAGTGAAGTTGACGGGCCGAATTCGTTCCTTCGACAAGTATTCCGTGGTGCTGGAGGCCAACGGACAGGAGCAATTGATCTTTAAGCATGCCATCTCGACGGTGGTGATGGGCCGAACCTCGTCCCATGGCGCGCACTCGGCGCACCCGGAGGCCAAAGCCGCAGCTGCGAGCGGGGCGGCGTCATCGACATCGTCGGCGCCGGCATCGGCATCGGCGGCGAGCGCCTCGGGCACTGAAGGGTAAGGCTTTTTCGNNTTGCGCAGTTCTCATCCCAAGAAGACCCGTGATCGTGCACCCGAAGCCGCACGTGTGCCTCTCGGAGTAAAGGCCGCGCGCAAAGATAAAGATAAAGACGACACGCAGGAACGCGCGTTTCTGGTGGGCATTGACGTGCGCACGCGGGGGCGCAGCGGGACGAAGGGAACGGTTACCGCGAAGGCGGCCCGGGATGCGGCATCCACTGCGAGTGCCGCGGGCGCGAAGCTGCAGAGTTCAGGGCAAAGTGCGGGAAAATCCGCCACCAACAAGCCGAGCATTCCGGAGTTTGACGCCGAAGAGTCACTGGCGGAACTGCGCACGCTGGCGGAGAGCGCAGGCGCGAAAGTTGTCGGCGAAATCCTGCAGCGGCGCGAGCGGCCTGATCCCGCCACTTTGATCGGCGCGGGCAAGCTCGAGGAAATTGCGGGCGCTGCCGCGTCGGTGAATGCCGACCTTCTTCTGTTCGATCACGATCTGACCGCTTCGCAGCAGCGCAACGTTGAAAACATTGTTCATCGGCGAGTGATCGATCGCACCCAGTTGATTCTCGACATTTTTGCGCGGCACGCGCGCACCCGGGAAGGCCAGTTGCAGGTGGAGTTGGCGCAGTTGCAGTACATGCTGCCGCGGTTGGCGGGGCGCGGCGTGGAGATGTCGCAGCTCGGCGGCGGCATCGGCACGCGCGGTCCCGGTGAAACCCAGCTTGAAACCGACCGGAGGAAGATTGCCCGGCGCGTNNCTGGAGAACGTGCGGCGCACCCGGGCGCAGCAGCGGCAGAGGCGGGAGTCGACGCCAGTGGCGACAGTGGCCTTGGTGGGATATACCAACGCCGGCAAGTCGACGCTGTTCAACGCGCTGACGCGGGCCGCCGTGCTGGCCTCACCGCGTCTGTTCGCCACACTCGATCCCACGATTCGCGCGGTAGTGCTGCCCTCGAAGCGCAAGGTGCTGCTCTCGGACACGGTGGGATTCATTCGCAGCCTGCCGCACACGCTGGTCTCGGCGTTTCGCGCCACGCTCGAAGAAGTGCAGCGGGCGTCGCTGATTCTGCATGTCTCCGATGCCAGCAGCAGGCTTCGAGCGGAGCAGGATGCGCAGGTCGAGATTGTTCTGAAAGAACTGGAAGCGGAGACCAAACCGCGGCTGCGAGTGATGAACAAGGTGGATCTGCTGGATGGGGAAGTGGCCGAGGAGNNGCCATGATCGAGGAAGATCCGGTCAGCCGCCTACATCTGCGCGTGCCGCAGAAAGAAGGCAAGACGCTGGCCATGCTCGAAGCCCGAGCGCGGATCTATTCGCGGCGCTATCAGAATGGAGCGGTGCTGCTCGAAGCGGAAGCGCCGGAGTCGGTGGTAAGGCGGGTACGGGAGTTTGTCGTGGAGTGAGCGGCGCGCATTTAAATGGGCCGGCAACCAAGAAGCGGTGACATTCCTTGGCTATCGGCCCATTCGATCCTGAATTGGATCGGAGGTGATAATTCAATGCTAGTCCTCTTTATCGGGAAGTCAAGGGTTTGTTGCAGATTTCTCGATAGGCCGGCAACTCAAGGCCGGCCCATTTTGACACTTTTCGTGCGGCCTTGAAAATTGCCCAAGCGAGCCCCTTTGCGTTGACATAAACTCCTGCGGACGTTAGACTTAACAGTTTTCATAGCCCTCATTTTCCTGTACCGCAGCAATCAATGGATGAAACGCTACGACAAGTAGGCGGATTACTGCTCGGGTCTGTGCCCACGGTGATTCTGCTGGCGTTGCTCTACGCGCTCTACACGACCATCGTGCACAAGCCTTTGCGGCGGGTGCTCGAGGAGCGGCGCAGCAAGACAGAGGGTGCGGTTGAGAAATCGCGGGCTGACATTGCCGCGGCGGAGGCGCGCACCTCCGAATATGAACAGCGGTTGCGCGAAGCGCGGGCTACGGTGTTCCGCGCGCAGGAGGCCCGGCGCAAGCGAGCGCTGGATGCGCGGAGGGTGGCGTTCGACGAAGCTCGTAACAAGGCCCGGGCGCAGGTGGAAGCCGCGAAGGCTGACATCCAGAAAGATCGCCAGGCGGCGCAAGAAGGTTTGCAGGGCGAGGCGCAGACTCTGGCTACGGAAATTATGCGGCGCGTACTCGAGCCAGCCGGAGCGGGACGTTGATGCCAAGAGCCACAGTCTCGAGCACCATGGCTCCGAACAAGAAGATGAAGATATTGAACATAATGAGGATGACTTCCGCGAAACGAATCCCCGTTTGCCTGCTGACGATGCTCGCCTTGAGTTTTGCTGGAGTGATCGTGCCGCTATATGGGCAGCAGGGGCCCGCTGCTCCGCAAGGGCTGACGGCTCAGCCGCAGGAGGCGAGGAAGGCTCCGAGGCAGCCGGGCATCGGGCGGCAATTGGCGCACGAGACGCGCGAAGCCGCGGGGGAAGCAAAGGATGAGAATGCGGAGTTCAAGCAGTCGCCATCGGTGGTGCTGATTGCGAACTGGACGGGGATGAGCCTGCAGCATGCCTATTGGTTGTGCCTGATCTCGAACTTTGTGATCATCGCGGTGGTGATTTTCTGGGCGGGCCGCAAGTATTTGCCACCAATATTCAGCGCCCGCACGGCTGCGATCCAGAAGGCCATGCAGGAAGCGCAGAGGGCCAGCGAGGAAGCGCGGCGGAAGCTGGCCGAGATTGAATCGCGCCTGATGAAGCTGGACGCCGAGATTGCTTCGATGCGGGATGCCGCGGAGAAAGACGCTGCGGCAGAGGAAGCGCGCATCCAGGCCGCGGCCGAGGAAGATGCGCGGAAGATGGTGGAATCGGCGCAGCAGGAAATTGCGGCTGCCGCCAAAGCAGCGCGGCGCGAGCTGACCGCTTACGCGGCTGATCTGGCGGTGGGGCTGGCGCAGCGCCAGATTCATGTGGATGCGGCCACCGATCAGGCGCTGGTGCGGAGTTTTGCCGGGGAGTTAGGCGGGTCTGAAAGTTCAGGTCCGGGAAGGGCTGGGCACTAGAGGATGGCTTCGGTCGCGAGCACATATGCGCGGGCCTTCGCCGATGTAGTCCTTAGCGACCATCTGGACGCCGGCGGCTCGACTGCGCAGTTGCGTGCGATTGCGAGCTTGCTCGCCGAGAGTTCCGAGTTGCGGCGAGTGTGGGAGAATCCCGCGATTCCCGCCGAGCAGAAGCGGCGAGTTCTGGACGTAATCGCCGAACGCGATGGAATTTCAAAGCAGGTGAGGAATCTGGTCGCAGTTCTAATCGATCACCAGCGAATTCATTTTCTGGAACCAATCATCGCACAACTCGAAAAAGAGCTCGATGCGCGGCTGGGGTTCGCCGAGGCGCAGATCACCAGCGCTCGCGGGTTGAGCGATGCCGAGAAGCAGGAGTTCGAAGCGCAGGTCGGGAAGCTGACGGGGAAAAAGGTACGAGCCCGGTACGGGCAGGATGCGGCGCTTCTGGGAGGCGCAATGGTCCGCATTGGCAGCACGATTTACGACGGTTCGGTGAAGGGCCAGTTGGAGAGGATGAAGGAAGCGATTAGCTCCTAGCCTCAGGCTGTCCCTGTAGCTCGAAGCTAAGGGTTTAAAAACTGATTCTATGGCACAAATCAAGGCAGACGAGATTACGAAACTGATTCGTGAGCAGATTGAGAACTACGAATCGAAGATCTCCGTGGACGAAACCGGCACGGTCATCACGCTGGGCGATGGCATCGCGCGCGTGTACGGGCTGGACAAGGTGATGGCCGGCGAGCTTCTTTCCTTCCCCCACGGCGTGGCTGGCATCGCCATGAACCTGGAAGAAGACCAGGTGGGCGTGGTGATACTCGGCGAATACACCGAGATCAAGGAAGGGGACGAAGTGAAGCGCACGGGGCGCATCATGAGCGTGCCCGTAGGCGACGCCATGATCGGCCGCGTGGTGGACTCGCTGGGCCGGCCGATCGACGACAAGGGGCCCATCGCGACTGACAAGTTCATCGCGCTCGAACGGCTGGCGCCAGGCGTCATTGACCGGCAACCGGTGCGCGAGCCCATGGCGACCGGGCTGAAGGCCATCGACAGCATGATTCCGATTGGCCGCGGGCAGCGCGAGTTGATCATCGGCGACCGGCAGACGGGGAAAACCGCGGTCGCGCTCGACACCATCATCAACAGCAAGGGCAACGACCTGGTCTGCATTTATAACGCGATCGGGCAGAAGCGCTCCTCGATTGCGCAGGTGGTGAAGATTCTCGAAGATGCCGGGGCCATGGAATACACCATCGTGGTGGCGGCGTCAGCGTCGGAACCCGCGCCCATGCAGTACATTTCGCCCTATGCGGCGTGCGCCATCGGAGAATTCTTCCGGGATGACAAACGCCACGCGCTCGTCATCTACGACGATCTTTCAAAACACGCCGCGTCCTACCGCGAGATTTCGCTGCTGTTGCGGCGGCCGCCGGGGCGCGAGGCGTATCCCGGGGACGTGTTCTATCTTCACTCGCGGTTGCTCGAGCGCTCGGCGAAGCTCAGCGATAAGAAGGGCGGCGGATCGCTAACGGCGCTGCCGATTATTGAGACGCAAGCGGGCGACGTTTCCGCATACATTCCGACCAACGTCATTTCGATTACCGACGGGCAGATTTATCTGGAAACCGATCTGTTCAACCAGGGCGTGCGCCCGGCGGTGAACGTGGGTCTCTCGGTGAGCCGCGTGGGCGGCAGCGCGCAGATCAAAGCCATGCGGCAAGTGGCGGGGACGCTGAAGCTCGAACTGGCTCAGTACCGAGAGTTGGCGGCGTTTGCGCAGTTTGGCAGCGATCTCGACAAGGCCACGCAGTCGCAGCTCAACCGTGGCCAGCGGCTGGTGGAATTGCTGAAGCAGGACCAGTTTTCTCCGCTGCCGTTCTCCAAACAGATTCTGATTATCTTTGCGGGCACGGGAGGATTCCTCGATGACCTTCCGGTGAATCAGGTACGCGACTTCGAGAAGGAACTTTACAAGTACGTCGACGCGACGAACGCCGGCTTGCTGCGCGCGATCATGGAGAAAAAGACCCTGGATGACGCGCTGAAGGCGCAGATCACCGATGTAATCAAGCAAGCGAAGCAGCAGTTTGTGGCGTCGCGGGAGGCGGTGGCGAAATAGTATCGAGTACCTAGTACCGTCGAAGTGAACATGCTTTAACTCGGTGCCCGGGACTCGCAAACTCCGACAATGGCCAATATCCTCGACATTCGGCGGCGAATTCGCAGCGTGGTGAACACGCGGCAGATCACCAAGGCGATGAAGGTGGTCTCGGCTGCCAAGCTGCGCCGGGCGCAGGATCGCGCTTTGTCGGCTCGTCCCTACGCGCTGATGCTGACGAATGTGCTGAAGTCGCTGGTGGCGCGGGTGGAGATTTACGATCCGGAGACCGGAGAACCGAAGCATCCTTTGCTGGCACAGCGCCCCGAAAAGACCATCCTGTTGATTGTTGTCACCGGCGACAAGGGTCTGGCGGGTGCCTTCAGTGCCAACGTAACCAAAGCGGCCAGCCGCTTCCTTGAATCCAAAGCGGGGAAGAACGTCGACATCGAGGCAATTGGCCGCAAAGGGCGCGACTTTTTGCGACGACGTTATCCTGCGGCCCCGCGGCAGACGCGCAGCCTGGCCGAGACCGACGAGTCGCTCGAGACCCAGCCCGAGGCCGGGCGGCGTGCTGCAGCGGTCCAAATCACGGGCGAGCACGTTGGGGTTCTCGGCAAGTTGGATTTTGCGCAAGCCCGGGCTTTGGCCGAGAGCGTGATTAGGCGTTATCAGCGCGAGGAGATCGACGCGGTATACGTGGTTTTCAATGAGTTCAAATCGGTAATTGCGCAGCGGCTCATCGTAGAACAGATTCTTCCCATCGAACGAATTGGGGCCCAGGCTGTCCGCCAGGCCGTGGAGATGACGGAAGAGGAGAAGAAAAAGGCCAAGGAAGCGGCGATCAGCGCAGGAGTGGGCATGCGGAGTTCCGAATCCCCGGCCGAACACGCTGCGGCGCAATTCGGCACCTCCCAGGTGGATTACATCTACGAGCAGCCGCCCGAGGAATTGTTCCGGGCCTTGCTGCCGAAATATGTTGCCATCCAGATTTTTCGCGCCCTGCTGGAATCGGTGGCGGCCGAACATGCCGCGCGCATGACCGCGATGGATTCGGCCACCAGCAACGCCACCGACATGATCGACTCGCTCACCTTAGTGATGAACCGGGCGCGGCAGGCGAAGATCACGAAGGAGATCATCGAGATCGTGAGCGGCGCGGCCGCGATGTAGTGAGCAGCCAGCGGTCAGCACTCAGTNNGGTTCGAAGGGCTGAATGCTGAGTGCCGAGTGCTTGTCAAAGCCAGGAGCTAGCAGCTAGAAGCTGAATTTATGCCAGAAAACATCGGACATGTGGTTCAAATTGCGGGGCCGGCAGTGGACGTGCAGTTTCCCGAAGGCAAGCTGCCGCCTATCTTTCAAGCGGTGAGAGTGGTGAGCGACGGTTTCACCGTGCCCAATCCCGTCAATGTAATCCTCGAAGTCCAACAACACTTGGGCGAAGGACGCGTGCGCTGCATCGCCATGGAAGCCACCGAGGGTATGGTGCGTGGCATGAATGCCATCGACCAGGGCGGACCCATCTCCGTTCCCGTGGGCCGGGGCACGCTAGGACGGGTGATGAATGTGATCGGCGAGCCCGTGGATCAGCTGGGTCCGATCGAATATAAAGAAAGAATGCCGATTCATCGGCTGGCGCCCACCTTCGACGAACAGGCTACGACCGCGGAAATGTTTGAGACCGGCGTGAAGGTTGTCGATCTCATTCAGCCGTTTTTAAAGGGCGGCAAGATCGGCTTGTTTGGCGGCGCGGGCGTGGGTAAGACCGTCGTCATCATGGAGCTGATCAATAACGTGGCCAAGCAGCACGGCGGCTATTCTGTGTTTGCCGGGGTTGGCGAGCGGACGCGCGAAGGCAACGACCTATGGCTGGAGATGACGGAATCCGGCGTGATCAAGCCAGGCGATCCGGCGCACTCGAAAGCTGCGCTGATCTATGGCCAGATGACGGAGCCCCCCGGGGCGCGCTTGCGCGTGGCGCTCACCGGACTGACGGTCGCGGAATATTTCCGCGATGCCGAGGGCGCGGACACGCTGCTGTTCATCGATAACATTTTCCGCTTTACGCAGGCGGGTTCGGAAGTGTCGGCACTGCTCGGCCGCATGCCCAGCGCCGTAGGCTACCAGCCCAACCTGGCGACGGAAATGGGCGAACTGCAGGAACGCATTACGTCGACCAAGAAGGGCTCGGTCACTTCGGTGCAGGCGATTTACGTTCCCGCCGATGACTTGACCGACCCGGCGCCGGCAACAACCTTTGCTCACCTCGACGCGACCACCGTGCTGTCTCGCGCATTAACCGAGATTGGAATTTATCCCGCGGTCGATCCCCTGGCATCGACCTCTCGCATTCTGGACGCGCGCATCGTCGGGCAGGAGCACTATGACGTGGCGCAATCGGTGAAGAGAACGCTGCAGACCTACAAAGATCTGCAGGACATCATTGCGATTCTCGGTATCGACGAACTCAGCGAAGACCAAAAGGTTACCGTGGCGCGCGCGCGAAAGATTCAACGCTTCCTGTCGCAGCCGTTCCACGTGGCGGAGCAATTCACCGGCGCCGAGGGACGTTACGTGAAGATTGCCGACACCGTGAAGGGCTTCAAGGCGATTGTCGAAGGCAAGTACGATGACATCCCGGAGCAGGCGTTTTATATGAAGGGCCCGATTGAAGAAGTGTTGGAAGCGGCAGAGAAGATGAAGTCAGCAGCTTAAGAGCGGGCTTCGGGCGCTCCGGCGTTCGGGCTTCGGCAAGAATAAGAAGCCGCGAATCGACCGAGATCCCTCGATACCAGGATTTTCGGTTTCGCCGAAACCGAAAGCCGAAGCCCGATCGCTGATTGCATGGCAGACACTTTCCAACTCGAGATCGTCACGCCGGAAAAGAAAGTCGTCGACACGGCTGCGGAGGAGATTCAGATTCCCGGCAAGAACGGGTATCTGGGCGTCCTGCCGGGGCATGCGCCGCTGATCACCGAACTGGCGGTGGGCGAAATCACGTACCGCGCCGCCGCCAAGGAGGAGCGGCTGGCAGTGGCGTGGGGATTCGCCGAAGTGCTGCCGGATAAAGTGACTATTCTCGCCGAGACCGCGGAGCGCCCGTCGGAAATAGACGTGGAACGCGCGCGCAAAGCGAAAGAACGCGCCGAACAGCGCCTGACCAGCGGCGATCCCAGTGTCGACGTAGAGCGGAGCCTGAACGCCTTGCACAAGGCCGAGACGCGGTTGGAAGTGGCCGAAGCGAAGACTGGTTCTTAGTGCTTGGCTGAGGTTCCTCGGAAACCCAGAACCCCAACACGTTCGGACTCAACACCCATTGAGGATACGGCCTATGCGATCGATCTCATCGTTGCTTATGCGGTGTTTCTGCGCTTTCTCCATGCTTCGAGTCACGGCCGCGGCGCAGGACAAACCAGCGCCGCCTCCGCAACCGCCAGCCTCTCTGGTTTCCCCTGAGGTTCACCCGGATGGCAGTGTGACCTTCCGTTTCGAAGCGCCCAATGATGTAGATGTGAAACTTGCGCTGGAGGGTACGCAGCCTGCGCCGATGCACAAGGACAATCAGGGGATCTGGACCGCGACGACCTCGCCGCTGGCTCCTGACTTCTACGGGTATTCTTTTATCGCCGATGGGGTGCGGCTGATTGATCCGGAGAATCCTCTGCTGACGCCGAATCTGCTGGCCACGGAAAATGCCGTACATGTTCCGGGGCCGTTGTCGTTGCCTTGGGAACTGAACGATGTGCCGCATGGCGAGATTCATCATCACTTCTATAAGTCCAAGGTCGCAGGGGATGATCGCGATTACTACGTTTACACCCCAGCGGGCTACGACCCGGCGGCGACGAAGACTTATCCCGTGCTGTATTTGCTGCACGGGTTTAGTGACGATGCCAGCGGGTGGACGGCGGTCGGACGCGCCAATGTGATTCTCGACAATCTGATCGCGCGAGGCGAAGCCAAGCCTATGATTTTGGTGATGCCGTTAGGCTACGGCACCATGGAGTTCGTGCACTTGGGTTGGAATGCGTGGAGCCATACCGAACTACGGGATCGTAACTTCGAGAATTTTCGGGAAGCGCTGCTCACCGAAGTCATGCCGCGAGTCGAAGGCGAGTACAGGATCACGAACGACCGCAATGCGCGGGCAATTGCCGGGCTCTCGATGGGCGGCTCGGAGTCTCTGCTCACAGGGTTGAACAACCTCGACAAGTTTGCCTGGGTCGGTGCCTTCAGCTCAGGCGGCATTCCCGAGGACTTTCAGAAAGATTTTCCCTCCCTCGATGCCAGGGCCAATCAGCAACTTCGCCTGCTGTGGATCGCGTGTGGCACCGAGGATAGTCTGATCACTGTCAACCGCAATCTACGGAACTGGATCAAAGCCAGGGGCGTGAAGGAGACCGAAATCGAGACACCGGGGATCCACGCCTGGACGGTGTGGCGGCGGAATCTGGCAGAGTTCGCGGGGTTGCTGTTCCGCTAAGGTGAGCGCGAAACATCCCCGCACACCTAAGGTACGT